>CAYWXO010000045.1:5191-15040 GCA_964462255.1 uncultured Thiobacillus sp.
TGGACGCGCATGGCATGCAGCAGACGATGCAATCCATGCCGCCGTTGCGATCGACGCTGGTGGCGGCCAGCGTGGTGCGGCGGGAGGGCGAGATTCTCACCAGCCGCGCGGCAGATAATCTGTTTTGGACCGGCCGCTATCTAGAGCGGGCCGAAGCGGTCACCCGCTTGTTGCGTGCCGTGCTCGATGGTCTGTGGGAAGAAGAAACAGCGCCAGGTCTTGAGCCGGTGTTACATGCATTAATGCGTTTAATGGGCTACGCGCCAGGGGATTGTGGCTGCAAAGATCGCGCCGATCTCGCTACTTGCGTTAGAGAAATCACGACCCAAAATGAGCGGCCTGGCAATCTAGCGCAAACCGTACGTGGCTTGCTCGGCTGCGCCTATAGCACACGCGAATATTGGTCGGTCGCCATTTGGCGTCTGCTCGATCGGCTTGAGCGCGACTGGGGGCAACGGCCGCGCCGTGCCGGTGGCAGCCATGAGCGGATTGATTTGTGGTTGGGTCGCTTAGTGGATGCGCTGGCGGGGTTGGCAGGGCTTGCGTCTGAAACCTTGCCGCGTGATACCTGTTTTCGCTTTTTCGATCTCGGCCGCCGCATTGAGCGCGGCTTAACGCAATCTTCGCTGCTGACGCAAACGCTGCAATCGTGCTTGAGCGGCGAAGCGGAGCGCGAAAGTCTTTCTCTCGTGTTGCAGAGTGCAGATAGCCTCATTACCTTCCGGCGACGTTACCGCGCGGAACCCTTTTTAGCCGGTGTGCTGGAATTATTGTTGTGGGATGCCGATAGCCCGCGCGCGCTCATCTATCAAATTCACACTGCTCGCCGTCATTTAACCTCGCTGACGCATGTTGGCCAACGCTGCAATGCCGAACGCCCCTTGTTTTCCGCCGAGGAACGCATTTATGCCGCTGAAGCCAACATGATCGATTGGCAAGTGGATAGCCAAGCGCGCAATCATCTTGTTTTTACCTTGGGTGAAGTCTCTAGTCAGCTTATCGCGGCGTCGGATGCGGTTTCGCATACCTGGTTCACGCATGTGCAAGAGCTGTACGCACTGCGCCCCTTGCCGCCGCGCCCCTAATAATTTCCCTAAATGAGTTCGACACGGGTATGAGCCGCTTTCGCATTGAACACGTCAACACCTATCACTACGCCAATATCGTTGGCTTGAACTACGGCGAAGCACGGTTATTGCCGCGTGCGGCTGCCGCGCAGCGTGTCCTCGAACGCACCTTGGTCATGAATCCGTTTGTCGATGACTACCGTGAGCGGGACGACGCTTTTGGCAATCGCGTCGTTTGGTTCAATCTGCGTCAGCCGCATCAAAGTTTGAGTGTTACCGCCTGCAGCTTGATTGAACGGGGTCCGCAACCGCAGCCTGCGCATTCGCCCGCTTGGGAAAGTGTCGTCGATCAGCTCAGTCAAATCCTGTATGGCCATGCCGAGGTTAATCCTGAGGTGATTGCGGTACGCGAATATTGTTTGCCCTCGCCGCATGCGCCGCACGAAACAGCCGCCACGGATTATGTTCGCACCAGCTTTACCGCCGGGCGGCCGCTGCTGGCGGCGGTAGCGGAGTTGTCGGCGCGCATCAAAGCCGAGTTCGCTTATCGCCCCAACGCTACGCAAATCGACACACCTATCGCCGAAGTCTTAGCCGAACGCCATGGGGTATGTCAGGATTTCGCCCATTTAGCGCTATCCGGCTTGCGCGGCTTGGGTTTGGCGGCACGCTACGTCAGCGGCTATTTGGAAACGATACCGTTAGCGGGTGCGCCCATCCTCACTGGCGTCGATGCATCCCATGCGTGGATTAGCGTCTTTCTCCCCGGTCAAGGCTGGTTCGATTTCGACCCTACCAATGGATCACCCATCGGTGAAGGCCACCTCACCCTCGCCTGGGGCCGTGATTACGGCGATGTCGCGCCGCTAAAGGGGGTTATTTACGGTGGCGGCATGCACCAACTTGATGTTGGCGTTACCGTCACGCGGATGTTTGAAGCCAATTAAACCGTGGTCTGACCTCGGTTATTTGGTTTTTACAGTGCCCGCACGCCTTCTTCTACGCCGGCTGCGTGCGTTAAGCGGGCGACGTTGCCTTTGGTGAAAAAGCCTTGAAAGTCGCCAAAGCGCTGAACATATTCAATGATTAAGCTGGAATATTCAGAGGCGCTAGAGAAAATCTGTTTGAGACCTTCTTCTTCGCTGCCGACCACATCCAGCAAGAAATTTTGGCCGCAGTCGCGCAGCACATCGACGACATAATCAATATGCGCTTTGCCTTGAATATGACCATCACTTACTGCAACGGCGATGTGATGTAAGCGTGGGCCATAGTTGCGGACAAAGGCTTCGGTCGGTGAAGGTAATTGCAATAGATGATTGACGAAGTAAGGATGATTGGCCGCTGTGAATACCTTTGCCGGACTTTCTAATTCATTATTGAAATGCGTGCTTTTGGTGACATTGGTGGAGGAATTCTGGTCGCTAATATCATAAGACCCCCAGTAATAATAACTGGTGAGCGAGAGATATTCTAAAATTGCCGCTTCCCGATTTTGGCTGTAAATACGCGTGGCGAGGTGGTCGAGCGGCAACAATATCGTGTTGAGGCCCAGTTTTTCTTGCGTTGCTTTGGCCGCTTCATAAGCTGCTTGCACATCTGAACGAATGCTGGTTATGCCCAACGCATAAACACGAATATTATGTTCCGGCCGCTCCCAGTAGCCAACAATGTTGTGCGTATAGGGGCTGGGTTTAACCACTGCCATATTGCCGGGTAATTCTAATTTACGAATTTGATCTTGATTAAAGAAACGAATATCGCGCGATTTTTGTAATTCGACTACATCATGCAAACTGGTTACGCGAAAAATCTCGCCCATATAGCGTGAGTTCGGTTTTTGCGCGCCAATCGGATAGACCTCATTCAAACTACGGAATATGCCGCGCGTGTTGGGGTCTTTCACCTCGCGCACCAAAATATCCGGTGCCGACATATCAATGCGCAAAATATGGGTGAAATGGGTTTCGGATTCCAGGGTGACGAGATAATGATAGGGCGTCATTAAACATAATTCGCCAACATAAGCGATAGAGTGGCCAGGTTCAACGGTAATCATCAGTGCGTCAATTTGACGAATCATGCTGGTTAAACCGCTGCGATCCCGCTCTTCTAAAAGTTTAACGAGAAACTCTTCAAAAAAATCAGAATTAACTTTGTCACCGTAACGGGGAAAATCGAGAGAAGTGGGCATCATGATGGGCTATTTAAATAAAATTAAAAAAATCAAGACTGCGTTTGCGTTTGTTCTTGCAGTTGCGTGGGCTGATGAAGAGAAAAATATTGCAAAGTAATCATGTTATGCAGCTCAGCTAGATGGGCTTGTAAATGATCCAGATGTTCATGCAGCAGGGCGGGGGAAACGTCATCCAGGTTCATGGCTTCTAATTTGCGCCACGTTTTACGTGCGACATAAAGCGGCGCTTGGTAATTGACCAATACGGATAAACCACTTTCTAATTCCCCCAAGCAATGCGCCACCGTGCGCGGGAAATGCGGATCACGCAGGAGGAAATTGACCACGGCTGGCCCCGTAATGTGAACGCCGACATGCTGGCGATACATCTGAAACGCTGATAACGCATTCAAGGTGCTCATCCACAATCGCTCGCGCGCTATGTCGGCAGCCGCAGCGTCTTCCGGCATTACCACCGCTGAATTGACATCAAGAATCCGTGTCGTCATGTCAGCGCGTTCCAGGTTTCTACCTAGTTTGATAAATTGATAAGCCAGATCTTGACTCATTGAACCGATCAATAGGCCTATCACCGATTGCCGCCGTTCAATGACGCCATTGAGCACTTCATAACGCTGGCTGCGGCCGCGCGTGGCGCGCTGAGCGTTATCGCGCGTGTACAAATAGAGGTCGTTGATGCGCTCCCATATTTCCATCGGCAACACTTCACGGAAGGTGCGTGTGTTTTCACGCGCACTGTGAATACACGCAATGATCGAACCAGGATTACGTTCATCCATGATCAGAAAACGCATGATGTCCGCCTCATTGGCGCTGACGTAATGCTTTTGGTAAAGCGCATCCAGGCCTGCCGCCTTGAGCAAAACATCCCAACCAAAGGATGCGCCACGCGGTAAATCCAGTAACACTTGCGTCGTACTATTAATGAAGC
Source organism: uncultured Thiobacillus sp. (assembly GCA_964462255.1). Taxonomy (GTDB): domain Bacteria; phylum Pseudomonadota; class Gammaproteobacteria; order Burkholderiales; family Thiobacillaceae; genus PFJX01. The sequence continues at coordinate 9,387 of CAYWXO010000045.1, forward strand.
GCGCGGTGTTTTCAGCGCGTTCCAGATAACGCGCCATCCAGTAAAGACTCTCAGCAACACGGGAAAGCATGGTCCAACTCCTTTCATTCATCGACATCAATGATCCAAGTGTCTTTTGCGCCACCACCTTGCGACGAATTGACCACTAAAGAGCCGGCTTGCAGCGCGACGCGGGTCAAGCCGCCAGTTGTGCAATACAGCTTGTCCGATTGCAGAATAAACGGCCGCAGATCCAAGTGGCGTGGTTCTAAATGGTCATCGATTAAGGTGGGCGCGGTAGAAAGTGCCAGTGTGGGTTGCGCCATGTAATTACGCGGATTCGCCTGAATTAAATCGGCAAACACCGCGCGTTCTGCCGGCGTTGCGCGCGGGCCGATCAACATGCCATAGCCACCGGATTCATTCGCCGGCTTCACGACCAACTTATCGAGGTTGGCCAGCACGTACTCCTTTTCCTCGTCGTACATGCATAAATAACTCGGCACATTGGGAATGATCGGGTCTTGATCGAGATAATACTTAATCACTTTGGGGATAAAGGCATACACCACCTTGTCATCCGCCACTCCGGCACCCGGCGCGTTAGCAATGCCGATATTGCCGGCACGCCACGCCCGCATCAAACCTGGCACCCCTAAGGCGGAGTCTGAACGGAACGCTTCTGGATCAAGAAAATCATCATCAATACGACGATAAATGACATCGATACGGCGCAGCCCAGTGATGGTTTTCATATAGACACAATCGTCGTGTTGCACGACTAAATCGCTGCCTTCAACGAGAAACGCGCCCATTTTTTGCGCCAGATAACTGTGCTCAAAATAGGCGGAATTGAAGATGCCCGGCGTTAACACCACCAGCACCGGCCGCGTGCCACTGCGCGGCGATAAGGCGGCCAAGGTGTCGTATAAGCGCGTCGGATAGTCGTCCACCGGCAAAATCGTGGAGGCTTGAAATAATTCCGGAAACAGGCGCTTCATGAGCTGGCGATTTTCCAGCATGTACGACACGCCGGAGGGAACGCGCAAATTATCTTCCAGCACATAGACCGTGCCATCGCTATCGCGCACTAAATCGGTGCCGCAAACATGCGCCCAAACCCCAAAACGAGGCGTCATGCCTTGGCATTGCGTACGAAAATTTTTCGAACCGGCCAACACTTCTAGCGGAAAAACGCCATCCTTAACGATGCGTTGTTCGTTATAGAGATCATTTATGAACAAATTGAGCGCGGTCAGGCGTTGTTTCAGCCCGGCTTCAATGCGCATCCATTCCTTCTTCGCCATCACGCGCGGGATGATGTCAAACGGCCAGGCACGGTCAATATTGCCCGCCTCGCTATAGACGGTAAAGGTGATGCCCATGGTCATAATGGCGGCGTTTACCGCTTGCCGTCGCTCATGCAAACCGGCGACATCCAGTGCTTCGATATGGTCAAACAGCGCTCGGGCCGCCGGGCGCGGCTGTTGGTCGGCTGCAATCAACTCGTCGTAAAAGTCATGGGTTGGGTAATTTCGGGTCAGTGTATTCATCGCACGCGCTCCTTAAGTGATTGAGTCGATGCAAGGAGCGTGCCAGATCAACAAAGACGATGCGCGTGGTTGCCAAGATGGGTTCGCCTGCTATGCTCTCCCCCATTTTTTTGCGGCAAGGAGTTCAAATGACGTATTGTGTAGGTATGTTAATGCAGGAAGGTCTTGTATTTCTGTCCGACACGCGCACCAATGCCGGGGTCGATCAAATTAATACATTCCGCAAAATGAGTGTTTTTGAGCAACCCGGCGAGCGTGTCCTGGTGTTGCTTTCCGCCGGCAATCTGGCGATTACGCAAGCGGTGGTCAGCCTGCTGTACGAACGGCAACAGCAGGAAGGCCCCCACCTAATGACAGTGCCTAATTTGTTTGAAGCGGCCCGCCACATCGGCGATTGCCTGCGTGAAGTACATGAACGCGATGCGGCAGCCTTGGGGAAATTTAATATCGACTTTAATGCCGCTCTGATGCTCGGCGGTCAGATTAAAGGCGAAGCACCGCGCTTATTTAGTATTTATGCCGCCGGTAATTTTGTTGAAGCCTCGGCTGATACACCGTACTTCCAAATTGGTGAATCAAAATATGGCAAGCCGATTTTGGATCGGATTTTTAACTGGCAAAGTGATTTGGCCAAAGCCGCCCAATGCGCTTTGATTTCGATGGATTCCACCTTGAAATCCAATCTTTCCGTCGGCATGCCGCTTGATATGCTGTGTTATACGCGGGACAGCTTGCAAGTAGATCGCCGTGTGCGCATTGGGGCCGATCATCCTTACTTCAAATCGCTGCGCGAAGCCTGGGGAGAACGGATTAAGCAGGCATTCAGTGAATTGCCTGCACTCGATTGGGAAAAGTGCAGCAAGGCGGAGTGAAAAGCCGGTGGCAAGGTGGGAGGGCCGAAAGACACCCTCCTCACCCCACCAACATCGATTCATTCAAGGTGTCATTAAAATTCATCGTCCAGACTAAGGCATCTATATGGCGCTGATTGACAGTGCTAGCCTCAAGTCCACATTCTGCAGCTAGCGTTTTAAGCGTGTGCTGGTCGCTTTCTTCGCAAGCAATGGCCAGCTTCAGGTAGGGCGCGTATTTACCTTCGCGATGTAACAAGGCGGCGGCGACGGCATCGGGCAGGGAAAGCTGTGCCAGCGCATCCTTCATGGGAATTTCTAGCAGCGCATCAATCAGTGACAAAATGCCGACGACAAAGGCTTCGTCGCACTCTTTTGGCGTCATGCGGCCTTCAGCCAAATTCTCGGCTAAACGGGCGCGCACTAACGCATTTTCACGCAGTGCATCATCTAGGTGATTCGGTTCGTTATTACTGAATAACAATAAGGTTAACCAGCGATAAAGCTCATCACGACCGACATAGGCCATGGCGTGGCGCAGGCGCTCAATTTTGGTGCGTAAACCAAACGCGGCAGAATTGACAAAGCGCAGCAAACGATAGGCCAGCACGGGGTCTCGCCAAGCAATGCCGGCTAATTCACCGTAATCAACCTGACGTCGAATAGCATTCAGTAATTCCACGACAAAAACGCGATAGGGCGATACCTTGTTGGTGGCGGAAGTGGTGCGATGCGTGAGAAATCCGCCCTGGAACAAGTCCACATTCAATCGCTGGCAGACTTGGTAAAGCTCCGTTGAGTCGATGTTGCGTGCAATCAAACGACTTTCCGGATAGCGGATGCGTAGTTCACGGCAGCGGGCCAGTAAATCAGGGGGGGCCATATTCGCAACATCGCCTAGGCAGATGGTGTGGGCAAATTTAAGCGCTTCGGCGAGGCCGCGTTGTTCTAAGTGATGACCACAAGCAACGTGAAAGCCGCTGCTTTGTAGTGTGATTAATTGAGCCAATACGGCTTCGGCGTCGAAGTCGGCCGTACTGGGCGGGTCAAACTCAATGACCAGATTTTGTGACGGTAATTGAATCAGTTTTGGGTTGGCCAGCCCGGCCGGGCCCAGCGGCAGAAAGGCGAGACGCTTGTTTAGTAAATCGGCAAGTTTATTGCTGGCAAAGTGATCAATCAGAACGTTATCAAAAAATTTACGCGTACTGGCCTGCCAGTGGTGCATCTGCATGGCTGCTGGTGTTTCAACCGTAAACACATAAGCGACGACTTGCTGCTTTCGGTTGAGAATGGCTTCGCGGCGTAAAAAAGGCGGTAGCAGCGGCTCATCATCCGCACGGCCTATTGGGGTTGCACCTGCTCGTGCCGTGTTTGATTTAGCATCGACGGAGGATGGCGGGGCGGTGCCAAATAAATTGCTTACCCATTGCCACATAGCGATCCTTCAGTTTTGCTCGTCATGGGTAAAACTCCTATCGGCAGTTTGGCTTGCAGCGTTTCGGCTAAGCGCTCAATGCTGCTGGCCATGGCAGAACGGCGTCGCCAGACCAAGCCAATGACGCGCGAGGCCCCCGGTTTGCTGATGGGTTTGAGTGCCACCTGATCGCCGGTCGTGTTCGCACCGGCACCCGCCAGCAGCGGAATCAAGGTAACGCCGAGTTGCATGGCGACCATCTGGCGCAGCGTTTCCAAACTGGTGGCGCGGATTTCTTCACTTTTAAGCGTTTGCAGATGACAGGCCGCCAGCGCTTGGTCACGCAAGCAATGGCCTTCTTCCAATAACATCAGACCGGCCGCAGCAAGCTCATCAATGTTGATGGAATTTGATTTCGCCAGTTTGTGCGTGGCGGGTACGGCGGCAAGAAAAGGTTCTTCAAACAAGGGGATGACGTCCAGGCTGCCGTCTTCGATAGGCAAGGCCAGCAAGCCGGCATCCAGCTTGCCTTCAGCCAGATGCGCGAGCATGTGCGGCGTCATTTCTTCGCGCAGCAGCAGGCGCAATTTTGGATGCGCTTCACGCACGCGAGTCAGCACGTGCGGCAGGTAGTAAGGCCCCAGCGTCGGTATGACGCCAAGATGCAATGTGCGGTCCATCGGGTCTTGCGCGTAACTGGCTAATTCGCGAATGCGGGTGGTTTCGTCGATGATGCGGCGGGCTGATTCAACAATTTCTCGCCCAATCGGCGTTGGGCTGATGCGTTTCAAGGAGCGGTCAAAAACAATCACCCCGAGATAGTCTTCCAGTTTTTTCAAGCCGGTTGAGAGTGTGGATTGACTGACGAAACAGGCCTCAGCGGCCTGGCCGAAATGGCCGCTGTCGGCAAGGGCAACGAGATAGCGCAGTTCTTGTAGCGTCATGGCATGTGGATTCTAAACTTTGCGGGCGAGGCGGTAGCCGCGTTCGGTGAGAATGCCATCTAACGGCACATCCCAAGGATCGCTCGGCGCTGCGGCAATTTCTTGTACCGAAAAGGCGACGCCGATTAAGCGCGGATGGCGCCATTGCGGCGCGCGCACGCTTGATTTGCGCAGATAGGCCAAGCTGGCATCGTAATAACCACCGCCCATGCCGATGCGCCAGCCTTGCGCATCAAAGCCCAGCATGGGCATGAACAGCAAATCGAGTTGTCTGGCTCTGATATGACGGGCCGCCCGCGGGAGAAACTCTGGAATGCCATAGCGATTATTTTTCCAGGCGGCGTGGGCTTGATTAAGTATTTTTTCGTTACCAATCAAACGGGTAAACCACAATTTGCGCCGTCCCGCACTCACCAACGCGCGCCGGGGGATAACCGGCAAGTAGCAGCGTGCGCCGATGCGTAAAGCTGCGCGCAGCAGCGGCAAGACATCAATTTCGTTTTTGGCGGGCATATAAAAGCCAATGCGACGCTGTCGTGTCAAAAGGCGATGCCGCAGCGCGAAACGCACCAATTGCAGGCCGGCCAGGCCTCGTTCTGCCTGATTGAAGGCCGCTCGACGCGCACGCAAATCTTTGCGTAAGGCGGCTTTGGCGAGCACTGAAAAAGAGTCGGGCGGTTCAGAGAATAAAGGCATGAGATGGGTCTCCCCGCTGGCGCCGTTTGGACCGCGATCTTGAACCCAGGGGTCCAAGTTCGGCCATGGCACGTCCGCTTCGGGTACATGGGCATTGCCACGCGCACACCCGCGATCGATAACCGCGACCTTAAGCAAAAAGCTTATCGGTTCAAAGAATTAACGGCCCTCGCAAACGCAGCAGGGAGGTTGATAACAACATGGTAACGACATG
>CAYWXO010000045.1:15140-17665 GCA_964462255.1 uncultured Thiobacillus sp.
TAAAACAACGGCACAACTTCAGACTCGGTGCAGCGGTATTTCAAAACAGATTATCTTGAGAAGCCAGCGCGTGATCAAGCAGCTTGGTCATATTTTCGAGTCGTTGACGCGGCTCGCGTAAATCAGGTTGCAGTGGCTTGGAAGAGAGATAGTCGTGCGTGATATTGATTGCCGCCATGATGGCAATGCGCTCCAAGCCCATCACTTTGCCGGTGTCGCGAATTTCACGCATTTTGCGATCAAGATAGGCAACGGCCTGCAACAGCCCTTCTTTTTCATCTTCCGGGCACGCAACTCGGAACTCCCTGCCCATGATGGCAACATCAAGGCTTACGTTTATGGCCATGCGTTCAACCTCGGGGCGGTAAAAAGTCGATGTTTCATCAATCAGGTATCTTGTCTAACAAGGCTTCAGCACGAACGCGCGCCTGCTCAAGCTTGTCGCTCAAGTGTTTGTTATTGCTCTCTAAAGTGACGATTTTTTGGCGTAACTTGAGGGTTTCATCGCACATTGCGTGATACCGCTCTAACATCAGAGCGAGCTTGGATTCCAGGGTGTCGAGTTCGGCTTGCATGACCGCACTATAATTGGCCGCATTTTCCCGCGTCAACCGCGATTCCACAGTTCACCTCTAAATTGAGTTAATTTGCATGGATAGTAAAGCACTATACCTACGATTGCTTTCTTATGTTCGGCCGCATTGGCGAATGTTTGGCGTTGCAATCATCACCATGATTATGCTCGCCGCCACCGAGCCGATTCTGCCGGCATTGATGAAGCCCATGTTAGATGGCAGTTTCGTCGAAAAAGATGCTGCGATTATTCAATGGGTGCCGTTCGCTTTGGTGGCGCTGTTTGTTGTGCGTGGAATTTTAATGTTTGTATCGGGTTATGCGATGACTTATGTCGGCCAACGTTTGGTGATGGATCTGCGCGCCGCCATGTTTGATAAATTGCTGGCGCAACCGACCGCGTTCTACGATGAGCAGGCGAAGGGCCGTTTGGTGGCGACGGTGGCGTTCAATGTCACTCAGGTGACTGAATCGGCGACCAGCGTGGTGACCTCCCTGGTGCGCGATTCGCTCACTATTGTCGGCTTGATGGCTTGGTTGCTGTGGCTGAATTGGCAGCTAACGCTGGTAACGCTAGCCATCGTCCCGTTCACGGTCTGGATCTTCAAAATTGCCGGCAAACGTCTGCGCTACACCAGCCGCGAAATGCAAAAGAACGTGGGTGACATCACGCATGTGCTGGAAGAAAGCATAGGCGCTAACAAATTGGTCAAGATTTTTGATGGCGCGCAGTATGAACAAGCGCGTTTTGGCAAGGCGATTCAGCGCGCACGCCAATTTGCCATGAAGCAGACGGTGGCTGCGCATGCGCACGGCCCCATTTTGCAGCTTTTGGCGGCGATTGCGCTGGCGGTCATTGTTTACATTGCCACGCAACAGGCGGCATCGAATGAGACCACGGTGGGCGGTTTTGTGTCGTATATGGTGGCCATGTTGATGCTATCTGCACCGATGAAACGCTTATCCAGTGTTTTGCCGCAAATTCAACGCGGTTTAGCGGCGGCGGAAGCCGTGTTTGAATTACTCGATCGCGATAGCGAGCCGGATAACGGCAGCGTGCGTTTGCCGCGCGCCGCGGGTGAAATTCGTTTTGAGCAGGTGAGTTTGCTTTATGCGGGCAAATCGCGCCCTGCGGTGACGTCGGTCGATTTGCAGGTGGCCGCCGGTGAAACGCTGGCGCTAGTCGGCGCGTCGGGCAGCGGCAAGACCAGTTTGGTTAATTTGTTGCCGCGCTTTTATCGGCCCACGAGCGGCCGTATTTTGCTGGATGGCATCGCGCTGGATGAAATCAAGTTGACGGATTTACGCGCCAACATTGCCTTGGTTTCGCAAGATGTGATGCTGTTTAACGACAGTGTTGCCGCCAATATCGCCTATGGCCGTTTAGCATCGGCGACGCCGGCGGCGCTGCGTCGCGCGGCCGCCGCGGCGCATGCGCTGGAATTTATCGAAGCGATGCCGCAAGGATTCGATACTTTGATCGGCGAAAACGGCGTCAAACTTTCAGGTGGTCAACGTCAGCGCTTGGCCATTGCGCGCGCGCTGTTGAAAGACGTGCCGATTCTGATTCTGGATGAAGCGACTTCAGCGCTGGATACGGAATCGGAGCGCTTTGTGCAGGCAGCGTTGGAAAATTTGATGCAGGGCCGCACCACTTTGGTTATCGCGCATCGGCTTTCTACTATCGAAAAAGCCGATCGCATTGTGGTGATGGAGCACGGGCGCATCGTCGAAATCGGCAGCCACAGCGAATTGCTGGCGAAAGCAGGCGCTTATGCCCGTTTGCATCGGCTGCAATTTCATGCCGCCGAGTAAGGCTTCAGTGCAGTTTCAATGTGTGTTTAAGTTTTGCCCTTGAATCCGCTGTTGACTGCTTCAAAGCCCTCACGATGTTCTATGGATATGGGTGTTAGCGCCTCCGATCACGCTCACTTATTCCGATTTTGATAGGT
>CAYWXO010000046.1:0-17531 GCA_964462255.1 uncultured Thiobacillus sp.
ACCAGGGACACACGGATTAACAGTCCGTTGCTCTACCAACTGAGCTATCGGGGAAGTGCGAGACCAAGATATTAAAGATATGACATAGATTGGTCAATAGCCAGGACAAAATTTTTCAATTTTTTGCTGTTTCAAGCCAAAGCGAGCGTGATGCGTTCAATGGCTTTTCGCAGATTTTCCATGGAAGTGGCGAAAGAAATGCGGATACAGCCTTCGCTGCCAAAGGCGGAACCGGGCACCAATGCAACGCCAAACTCAAGCAGCCGTTCGGTTAGCGCCATGTCATTAGCGGCGCTGATCTTGCCTTCGGCATGCAGTTTGCTGATGGCGACGCTGACATCAGGGAAAGCATAAAACGCGCCGCCACTGGCAACGCAACTGACGCCGGGAATGGCGTTGAGCCCGTTAACAACGAATTGATGTCGTTCGCGGAAGGCGGCCAACATGGGGGTAATGCATCCTTGCTCCCCGTTGAGCGCCATTTCTGCTGCAACTTGCGAAATCGAGGTGGGGTTGGAGGTGCTTTGCGATTGAATATTTTCCATCGCTGCGATGATTTTTGTTGGGCCGGCCGCGTAGCCGATGCGCCAGCCGGTCATCGCATAAGCCTTGGAAACGCCATTCAGCACCATGGTGCGATCGTACAAGTCTGGGCAGGCGTTAAGCATGTTGTGGTAATCGCCGTCGGTCATCAGGATGTGTTCATACATATCATCGCTGACGATCAGGACATGAGGATGGCGGCGCAACACCTCGCCCAGCGCAGCGAGTTCGTCTTTGCCATAAACAGCGCCGCTCGGATTAGAAGGGCTGTTGATGACCAACATACGGGTTTTAGGAGTAATGGCCGCTTCAAGCTGCGCCGGGGTGATTTTGAAGCCTTGATCAATACCCGCATCGACGATGACCGGGACGCCATCGGCCAAAATGATCATATCGGGATAAGAAACCCAGAATGGCGCTGGAATGATGACTTCATCGCCCGGATTAATGACGGCTTGGGCCAAGTTGTAGAAGCTTTGCTTGCCACCACAGGAAACCAGGATTTGGTTCGTCTGATATTCAAGACCGTTTTCACGTTTGAATTTGTCAACGATGGCTTTTTTTAGGCTAGGCGTGCCACCAACGGCGGTGTATTTGGTAAAGCCCGCATGGATGGCGGCAATCGCTGCCTCCTTGATGTGTTGGGGCGTGTCGAAATCGGGTTCGCCAACACCTAGGCCGATAATGTCTTTGCCTTCTGCTTTCAGCTTGGCAGCGCGGGCGGAGACGGCAAGGGTTGGGGAGGGTTTAATATTTTGGACGCGGCGGGAGAGTTCCAAGGTGTGTACCTTTTCTATAACGCGAATGAGCAGGACAAGATGTTAGGATGATGCGCTTTTAAAGCGCGCGGATTTTAACTTGGCGGTCACTTTTCCCCATAGCCCTTTTGTATTGCATCAGCCGTTTCTTCCGGCTGGAGATCAACCTGAGGCAATCAATCAACTGGTGGCGGGTTTCAATCAGGGCATGCGGTTTCAAACGCTGCTTGGTGTCACCGGCTCCGGCAAGACTTACACCATGGCCAATGTTATTGCGCAGCTTGGGCGGCCTGCGTTTGTTATGGCACCGAACAAGACGCTGGCGGCGCAGTTATATGCCGAATTGCGCGAGTTCTTTCCTGATAACGCGGTGGAATATTTCGTTTCTTATTACGATTATTACCAGCCCGAAGCTTATGTCCCCTCGCGCGATTTGTTCATAGAGAAAGATTCCAGCATCAACGAGCACATAGAGCAGATGCGACTTTCGGCGACCAAAGCGCTGCTGGAAAGAGAAGATTGCATCATTGTGGCGACGGTGTCGGCCATTTACGGTATCGGCGACCCGGTTGATTATCACGGCATGATTCTGCATTTGCGGCAAGGTGAGCGCATTGATCAGCGTGCGGTTATTCGGCGCCTCACTGAGATGCAGTATCAGCGCAACGATATGGAGTTCAAACGCGGCGTATTTCGCGTCAAGGGCGATGTGATTGATATTTTTCCGGCCGAACATGCGGAAACAGCGGTCCGTCTTTCGTTGTTTGACGATGAAGTTGAGAGCATTAGTCTGTTTGATCCGTTGACTGGTCAAGTGGTGCATAAATCGACGCGCTTTACCGTTTATCCGTCGAGTCATTATGTGACGCCACGCGAGGTGGTGTTGAGCGCGGTAGATAAAATCAAGCTGGAACTGGCGACACGCCTGGAATATTTTCAGACCAATAACAAGTTGGTCGAAGCGCAGCGTATTGAGCAGCGCACCCGTTTTGATCTGGAGTTGTTGGCGGAATTGGGCTTTTGTAAGGGCATCGAAAATTATTCGCGGCATTTGTCCGGGCGCAATCCGGGCGATCCACCGCCGACTTTGATCGATTATTTGCAACCGGATGCCTTGATGTTTATCGATGAATCGCATGTCACCGTGCCGCAGATCGGCGGCATGTATAAAGGCGATCGCGCGCGCAAGGAAAATCTGGTCGATTACGGGTTTCGTTTGCCTTCTGCGTTGGATAACCGGCCGCTGCGTTTCGATGAATTTGAAAAAATCATGCGGCAAACGGTATTTATTTCCGCCACCCCGAGCACTTACGAAGCGGAACATCAAGAGCAGGTGGTGGAACAGGTGGTGCGGCCGACGGGTTTGTTAGATCCGGTGATTGATATTCGCCCGGTTGCCACGCAGGTGGACGATTTGATGTCGGTGATTAACGAGCGAGTTGCCTGCGGCGAGCGAGTGATGGTGACGACGTTGACCAAACGCATGTCGGAGCAATTGACTGAATATTTGGCAGAACACGGCATTAAAGTGCGTTATTTGCATTCGGATATCGAAACGGTGGAACGTGTTGAGATTATTCGTGATTTGCGTTTGGGCGTCTTCGATGTGCTGATTGGCATTAATTTGTTGCGCGAAGGCCTGGATATTCCGGAAGTGTCCTTGGTCGCCATTCTCGATGCAGACAAGGAAGGTTTTTTACGTTCTGAGCGTTCGTTAATTCAGACGATGGGACGTGCGGCCCGTCATCTCAATGGCACGGCGATTCTTTATGCGGACCGGATCACCAACTCTATGCGACGCGCGATTGATGAAACTGAACGGCGGCGTAACAAGCAAATTGCCTTTAATCTGGAGCATCACATTACGCCGAAGGGTGTGGTGAAGCGCATCAAAGATATTATTGATGGCGTTTATAACGTCGATGCGGCGAATCAGGAATTAAAGGCGGCGCAATCGCGGGCTAAATACGAGGTGATGAGCGAGAAGGATATGGCCAAGGAAATTAAACGCTTGGAAAAGGAGATGTTTGCCGCCGCCAAGAGTTTGGAGTTTGAACGCGCAGCCGAGTTACGCGATCGCTTACAGGCGCTGAAAAAACAGCTATTTGGCGTAGAGGAAAAAGACGAATAAAAAAAGACGAATAAAAAAGCCCGCCTTCAGCGTGTTGCTGAAGGCGGGTTTTTTGCGTTGGGTGCTAAATGTAGCTTAAAACAGAATTACTGAGCCGGAGCCGGTGCCGGTGCAGCAGGCATCGGGAAGGGCAGGGCGAAACCACCTTGCATTGCCGGTGCGAACATCTGGGTCAGGGTGTTCGGGTCAAAGAAGTTGGGGATAGTGCCCATGGTAGGAGCGGCAGCGGGTGCAGCCCAAGGCGTGGTGGCAACAGCAGGAACCGTAGCGGCAGCGCCGTAAGCCGGGTTCAGGAAGCCTTTCCACATATCGCCATAAGAGCCGGGATTCAAAGAAGTACCCATCCAACCCATGTACAGATTAGGATTGACCGGAGCCGTCAGCAATTGCAATGCGCGGGGATCCAGAGGAGACATCAGCCACTTCACATACATGTTGGGGTTCAACGGAGCGGCGAGCAAAGACAAGGCTTTGGGATCCAAAGGTGCCATGGCCCAGCGCATCAGTTTGCCCGGATCAGACAATTGGGTCAGCAGCGCGGTGTAGAAGTTGGGGTCCATGGTTGCGGCCAGCCACTTCATGTAAACATTGGGGTCAGCAAATGCAGCCAGGTTGGAATAAACGCCAGGCTGGGTCATCGAGTTAGCCATACCTAACCAGTTGCCCGGATCCATCATGTTGTTACCCATGGTGGTATAGAAGCTGGGTTCGGTCACTGCGTTCATGAAAGGAACGAAAACCTTCGGGTCTTTATAGGCGGACAAGTTCTGGGTCATGTCGGTCATACGTAACAGCCAGCCTTCCGGAGTTTGCGGGATTTGCTTGACAGCAGGGGCTGCAATATCTTGAGCAAAAGCAGTAGGGGCGGCGCAAACGATTAGTGCAGCAACGAGTGATTTTAATTTCATTTCGATCTCCAAGTAAGTAAGTAAAGGTGGGAAAAAAAGTAACTGAGTCAGTGGTGATCAGAATATAGGACTATGCTAATTTAGGCAAAACACGATATAACCTAGCCTATTGCTCCTTCTCCTGTTGTTGCAAATATGCCACGCTCTGAAAATGTGAACTTTCCACCCTCAATGTTGCAAAGCGGTGTGATTCGTCTGGGTGCCCTTGGTTGGTCTAATCCTGCATGGCAGGCGGCTTTTTATCCGACAGATATGCCGGTAGAGTGGCAGTTGACCTATTTCAATACGCAATTTGGCTGTGTTTTTCTGGAGCAGAGCGTCTGGCTGCACGCCACGCCGGAACAGCGATTGCAATGGCATGCGGATACCCATGAGCAATTTGTATTTCTGCTGGAAACGGATGGATTGCAGCCGCAACCGGTTGAGCTGGCTGGCAAGGCGCGTTTATTGAAACGTGATGATGCGCAAATTTTATGGTTTACGCGTGATTCTTCGCTCAAGGCGTTGGCCGCGGCCTTGTCAAGCAACGCAAACAACGCAAACCAAGCTGAAGAAGTGCAGCCGCGTTTTCTGGTGAGTCTGGATGGGGATCTTGCACAAATGGAACGCGTTGCAACCTTGCTGGAAGTCATGGGGCTGTGAAATCTGATAGCCCTGTTAGAATGCCGACGCCTACCAATCAAATTTTGAATCTTTTCTCGCTCTCCTGTGCCCGATAATCTCATCGAAATCCGTGATCTTTCCTTTACCTACGGGCAGCGTCTCGTGCTTAAAGGTGTCAATCTGACTGCGCATCGTGGTCAGGTTATCGCCATCATGGGGAATTCAGGCTGTGGCAAAACCACGTTGCTGCGCCTGATTGGTGGTGCGCTTAAACCGACCGAAGGCAGTTTGCGTGTGGATGGCATTGAAATGGGGCCGCTAGATCAAGAAGGGTTATATCTTTTGCGTCGGCGCATGGGCATGCTGTTTCAGTTCGGCGCACTGTTTACGGATATGACTGTTTATGAAAACGTTGCTTTTCAGTTGCGCGAGCATACTGATTTGCCGGAAGAAATGATTCGTGACCTGGTGTTGATGAAGTTGAATGCAGTGGGGTTGCGCGGTGCACAGGACTTAATGCCGTCTGAATTGTCCGGCGGGATGGCGCGGCGTGTTGCCTTGGCCCGCTCTATCTCACTCGACCCGATGTTGATGATTTATGACGAGCCGTTTGCTGGGCTTGATCCTATTTCTTTGGGCGTCACGGGTAATTTGATTCGACGTCTTACCGATACGTTGGGGATGACCTCCATCGTTGTTACCCATGATGTTCAGGAATCGTTGAAGATGGTTGACTACGTATATTTTGTTTCTGATGGTGTGATTGAAGCGCAAGGCACCCCTGCGGAAATTAAGGCCTCTAAATTGCCCTATGTACATCAATTTGTCCATGGTGAAGAGAATGGGCCGGTACCTTTTCATTATCCTGCACCTGACTACGCGGTGGATCTGGAGTTGGTAGCATGATCAAATCGTTGATCGAAAGTATTCGTGGCGTCGGGCGAAATACCTTGGATAGAGTGACGCGGCTTGGTTTAGCGGCGCGATTTTTCCTACTGGTCATAATGCATTCCGGCCCCAGTTTCAGTCGCTTCCATTTGATCATTCGCGAGATATATAGCGCTGGCGTGCTTTCGCTGATCATCATTCTGGTTTCCGGCTTGTTTGTTGGTATGGTGCTGGGCTTACAGGGTTACGAAACTTTGCAAACGTATGGTGCAGAGGAATCGTTAGGCGTACTGGTTTCGCTTTCTTTGGTGCGCGAACTGGGTCCGGTGGTTGCCGCTTTGTTGTTTGCCAGTCGTGCTGGCTCGGCCATTACGGCTGAAATTGGTTTGATGAAGGCGACAGAGCAAATTGCCGCGATGGAAATGATGGCGGTGAACCCAATTGCGCGGGTGGTTGCACCGCGCTTTTGGGGTGCGGTAATCTCCATGCCCTTATTAGCCGCCTTATTTTCGGCGATGGGCGTTTTGGGGGGCTACCTGGTCGGCGTTGTGCTGATTGGGGTTGATGAAGGGTCGTTCTGGTCGCAGATGCAGGCGGCAGTCGATTTCAAGGAAGATGTTGTCAATGGCATCATCAAGAGTGTGGTGTTTGGTATTGCCATTACTATCATTGCTTTATTCGAGGGGTATGACGCGCCGCCAACTGCGGAAGGTGTCTCTCGTGCGACTACGCGTACCGTAGTCACTTCGTCCCTGGCCATTTTGGGCCTGGATTTTGTTCTGACCGCATTCATGTTCCGTGGAGTTTGATCCATGCAGCGCGCAACACTTGATCTTTGGGTAGGTATGTTTGTCGTAGCCGGTGTCATCGCCATTCTTTTTTTGGCGTTGAAGGTCGGTAATTTGGGCGGCTTTGACAATAGCGAGGTCTATCGCGTCAAAGCGGCATTCGAAAATATTGGCGGGCTTAAAGTGCGTGCGCCCATTAAAAGTGCGGGGGTGGTGGTGGGGCGCGTGGGAGCAATCAATTTTGATGCGACAACTTATCAAGCCATCGTTACGTTGGATCTGGATGCGCGTTATCCCTTCCCGAAAGATTCGAGTGCCTCCATCATGACTTCTGGTTTGCTGGGTGAGCAGTACATTTCGCTTGATGCCGGTGGCGATGACAAGATGTTTGCCGAAGGTGACGCGGTGAAAATTACCCAAGGTGCGGTGGTGCTGGAAAATTTGATCGGACAGTTTCTTTACAACAAGAGTGATAGTGAAAGCGAAGCAGGCAAAGCTGCGCCTTAATGGTGAAAATCTTAATGGGTTTGGTTCGCTTGGCTCGATAAGTCATTGTGGATAATAAATAGGTGAAATGATGAATAAATTAATGCAGTTTGTGATGTCCGGCCTGTTGGTCGTTAGTTTGAATGCGGTGGCGGAGCTTTTGCCGCCAGACGTATTGGCCAAAAACACGACCAACGATGTGCTGCGTATCATCAAGCAGGACAAAGACCTTAAAAATGGCAATCCGCAAAAATTGCTTGAATTGGTGGAAGAGAAGGTCCTGCCAAATTTCGATTTTCAGCAGATGACGCAACTGGCAGTCGGCCAGAATTGGCGAAAAGCGACACCGGCGCAGCAAGAGAAATTGGTTAATGAATTTCGTACCATGCTGGTGCGGACTTATTCCGCTTCCTTGAGCAGCGTGCTTGACTATCAAATTGATTTCAAACCGTTGAAGGCTGCCGCTTCGGCGGTAGATGTCACGGTGAATACACAAGTCAGCAAGCCGGGCGCGCCGCCGATACCGATCGACTATCGGATGGAAAAGCAGCCCATTGGTTGGAAGGTTTACGACGTGCTGGTGGATAACGTCAGTATGGTAACGGTGTACAGAAATTCATTTAATTCGGAAGTGCGTCGCGGTGGCATTGATGGCTTGTTGGCGTCTTTGGCGCGTCGTAATCAGCCGGCATCCAGTGGTGGAGTTAAAAAATAATGCGCATTGAAGCGGGCGTGGCGTTTTTGCAGGGTGATTTGATCCTTGATAATGCCACCCGACTATTGGCTGAATGTGAAGCTGCGTTGAGTGCAGGCGTCGATACGTTTGATTTGGCTGGCGTTGCCAAGCTGGACTCCTCTGCGATCAGTTTGTTGTTGGCTTTACGGCGGCGTGCCGCGGGCAAGTCTTTGCAGTTTCACCATGTCCCGGAAAGTCTGACCAGTTTGACGCGGCTGTATGGCCTTGACGATCAGTTTTGATTTTTTCCGCTAGCCTTTTCCTTTCATGAGTCCTGCTGTTCGTCTGCGTGGTTTAGAGAAGCGCTTTCCGCGCGTGCATGCCTTGCGCGGCATCGATCTCGATATTCAACAAGGTGAGTTTTTCGCTTTGCTTGGCCCGAACGGTGCCGGCAAAACGACGTTGATTAGCATCCTCGCCGGTTTGACGCGGGCTTCAGCCGGTTCTGCGGCGATCATGGGTTTTGATGTCACGGCGCAGTATCGCGAGGCGCGTCGATCGCTCGGCGTGGTGCCGCAGGAACTGGTTTACGATCCTTTTTTTACCGTACGCGAGACCTTACGGCTGCAATCTGGTTATTTTGGTTTGCGGCGTAACGACGACTGGATCGATGAGTTGTTGCTCAATCTGGGCTTGGCCGATAAGGCCGATGCTTATACCCGTTTACTTTCCGGCGGTATGAAACGGCGCGTGTTAGTGGCGCAAGCCTTGGTGCATCGGCCGCCGGTTATTGTGCTGGATGAGCCGACGGCGGGTGTCGATGTGGAATTGCGGCTTTCCTTGTGGAATTTCATACGCCGCTTTAATCGCGAAGGTCACACCATTGTATTGACCACGCATTATCTGGATGAAGCCGAGATGCTGTGTGAGCGCGTTGCCATGCTGCAAAACGGCAGCATGGTGGCTTTGGATCGCACCGCCAATTTGTTGAAAGCCGGGGCAGAACGCCGTTTATTGCTGGATTTGGATGCCCCCGAACTACCGGCGTTTTTGTTGCCGCGTTTACGAGGGCGCGAAGGCGCGCATTACGTTCTCGACTTGCCCGACTACGGCGATTTAGAAGGTATTTTGATGCAATTGCGCGTGGCTGGCATTGCAATCCGCGATTTAGCGCTGCGCCAAGCTGGTTTGGAAGAAGTATTTCTTAAAGTCATGCATAGCGGCCATTCTCATGGGTAGTGGTTTTCAAACGCTGTTGTACAAAGAGATTCTGCGCTTTTGGAAAGTGCTGGTGCAGACCGTCGGTGCGCCAGTGTTGACGGCATTGTTATATTTGTTGATCTTTTCGCATGTACTGGAAGACCATGTGCAGGTTTATCCTGGCGTGTCTTATACGGCGTTTCTCATGCCGGGTTTGATCATGATGTCGATCTTGCAGAATGCGTTTGCCAATTCATCCTCGTCATTGATTCAATCGAAAATCACCGGAAATATCGTTTTTGTTTTATTGCCGCCGCTGTCGTATCTGGAATTTTTCATGGCTTATTTGTTGGCGGCATTGATTCGCGGCTTTGTCGTGGGCGTCGGTGTATTGCTGGTGGGGCTATTTTTTGCCGATATTGAAATGCGCTATCCACTCTGGATACTGGTTTTCGCGCTGGCGTCGGGGGCCGTGTTTGCCTGCATCGGCATTATTGCTGGCATATGGGCGAATCAGTTTGATCATCTGGCCGGCGTGCAGAACTTCATCATCATGCCGCTGACTTTTTTGTCTGGCGTGTTTTATTCCATTCATTCGCTGCCCCCGTTTTGGCAGAGCGTGTCGCATTTCAATCCGGTGTTTTATATGATTGATGGCTTCCGCTACGGCTTCTTTGGTCACGGCGATGTTGATCCGTGGTTGGGGTTGGCGGTGGTGTCACCTTTTGTTTTGTTATTGGCAGTGACCACTTTGATGATGTTGAGGTCGGGCTATAAACTGCGCCACTAATTTTTTCGGAATTATTTTTATGATTACTTCACAGCAATTACAGGGCTGGATTGAAGCGGGCCTCGCTTGCGATCACATTCAGGTGCGCGGCGACGACGGTCAGCATTTCGAGGCTGTCGTGGTCAGCAGCGAATTTCGCGGCAAGATGCCGGTCGCGCGCCAGCAAATGGTTTACAAAACGCTGGGCGACAAAATGCAAGCTGAAATTCATGCCTTGTCGATGAAAACGTGGACGCCGGAAGAATGGCAGGCTGCCCATGGATAAGCTGGTGGTTACTGGCGGTGCGCGCTTGACCGGAGAGGTAGCCATTTCCGGCGCAAAAAATGCGGCATTGCCGATTCTGTGTGCCAGTTTACTGACGGCCGAGCCGCTCAGATTGAGCAATGTGCCTGAATTGAACGACATTGGCACCATGCTGAAATTGCTGGCGCAGATGGGCGTAAAAGTCGAGCGCGAGGGCGAACACGTTATTTTGGATGCTGGCGGTTTGAATAATCCGTTGGCCCCCTACGAATTGGTTAAAACCATGCGTGCCTCAATTTTGGTGTTGGGGCCGTTGGTGGCGCGTTGTGGCGAAGCGAAAGTGTCGTTGCCGGGCGGTTGCGCCATCGGTGCGCGGCCGGTTGATCAGCACATTAAAGGCTTGCAGTCCATGGGTGCCGAGGTTGGCGTTGAACATGGTTATGTCGTTGCCAAGGTCAAGCGATTGCGTGGCGCGCGTTTGTTCACCGACATGGTCACCGTTACCGGCACGGAAAATCTGATGATGGCGGCCTGTTTGGCTGACGGTGAGACGGTGATTGAAAATGCCGCGCGCGAACCGGAAGTGGTTGATTTGGCACAATGTTTGATCAGTATGGGCGCGCACATCAGCGGTGCCGGCACCGATTTAATCCGGATTCGTGGCGTTGAGCGTTTGCATGCTGCGTCGCATCGCATCATGCCGGATCGAATCGAAACCGGGACTTTTCTCTGCGCGGCGGCGATTAGCGGCGGCGATATTCGTCTTACCGGCACGTCGAGCGGTTATTTGGATGCGGTGGTCGATAAGCTGCTGGATACGGGTTGCGAAATCGTCAGTGAGAAAACGCTACAGCGCGAGTCGATTCGCATCATTGCGCCGCCCCGTTTGAAAGCGGTGTCTATCCGTACCGCGCCTTATCCGGCGTTTCCTACCGATATGCAGGCGCAATTCATGGCGATTAACGCTGTCGCTGACGGCACTTCAATTATCCGTGAGACGATTTTCGAGAATCGTTTCATGCATGCGGTTGAATTGCAGCGGCTGGGGGCGGACATCAAAATTGATGGTAATACGGCGGTGATGACTGGCGTCGATAAATTGCAGGGCGCTACTGTGATGGCGACTGATTTGCGCGCATCAGCTTCGTTGGTTGTTGCGGGGTTAGTCGCGGAGGGTGAGACGCATATTGAGCGGATTTATCATCTTGATCGCGGCTACGCGAACATTGAGGCTAAATTGACCGCGCTGGGTGCGAATATCCGGCGTGAGAAAGCCTAGTGAGAAAGCCTAAAGCAAGTACGTTTAAAGCGTGTAGGCCCTAAAGCAAGTACGCATAAATTCAGGAATCCATGTTATGACGCAAATCACCCTCGCCCTGTCGAAAGGGCGCATTTTTGAAGAAACTTTACCTTTGCTGGCGGCGGCAGGCATTGTGCCGAACGAGAATCCGGAATCGTCGCGCAAACTCATCATCGAGACGAATCGGGCTGATGTGCGCTTGATTATTGTGCGGGCGAGCGATGTGCCGACTTATGTGCAGCACGGCGCGGCGGATTTGGGCATTGCCGGCAAGGATGTGTTGATTGAACATGGTGGCGAAGGCTTGTATCAGCCGGTGGATTTGAATATTGCCAAATGTCGCATGATGGTGGCGACACAAGTGGGTTTCGATTATCCCGCGGCGGTGCGGCGTGGCGCGCGTTTGCGCGTGGCAACCAAATACGTTAACACCGCGCGTCTGCATTTTGCCGAGAAGGGCGTGCATATTGATCTGATCAAGCTGTATGGCTCCATGGAGCTGGCACCGCTGGTTGGGCTGTCGGATGTCATCGTGGATTTGGTTTCTACCGGCGGCACGTTGAAGGCAAATAATTTGCTGGCGGTGGAAGAAATCATGCAGATTAGCTCACGCCTGGTGGTGAATCAGGCTGCGCTCAAACTCAAACACGACACGATCCAACCAATCATTGAAACATTTCGCGTTGCTGCAGGAACGAACACCGCTAATTAATCTGCGCTTAGCATGGCTATAATCCGGCCATTCACGCAAATAACCGCTTTGATCATGTCTGAATCTGTATCTGGTGTTTCAATTGTTTGTTTAAACGCGGCGGACGCCGATTTTCGTGCGCGTCTGGCCGAGCTGCTTGCTTTTAATGATGAAACGGATACTGCGGTGCAAGGCGCAGTGTCGGAAATTCTGGCCGGTGTGCGCGCGCGTGGCGATGCCGCTGTGTTGGAGTACACCGCGCGTTTCGATCGTTTGAATGCGGCCAACATGGCAGCGCTGGAGCTGTCGCAGGCGGAACTGCATGCGGCCTTGGCCAAATTACCTTTGCAGTTAGAGCACGCGTTGCGCAAAGCGGCAGAAAGAGTGCGGCAATATCACGAGAAACAACGGCAAGAATCCTGGACCTACACCGAAGCAGACGGCACGGTTCTCGGGCAGCAAGTCACTGCGCTTGATCGCGTTGGGCTGTATGTGCCGGGCGGCAAAGCGGCGTATCCGTCATCGGTGTTGATGAACGCCATTCCCGCCAAAGTTGCGGGGGTGCAGGAATTAATCATGGTGGTGCCGACCCCGGATGGCGTGCGCAACGATCTGGTGCTGGCCGCTGCCGCCGTTGCCGGCGTTGATCGCGTGTTTACCATCGGCGGCGCGCAGGCCGTCGCGGCGTTGGCGTATGGCACGGCAACCATTGCGCAGGTCGACAAAATTGTAGGCCCCGGTAATGCCTACGTTGCCGAGGCGAAGCGGCGTGTGTTTGGCATCGTCGGCATCGACATGATCGCCGGGCCGTCAGAAATTCTGGTGATTTGTGATGGCAAGACTGACCCGGATTGGATTGCGATGGATTTATTCTCGCAAGCTGAACATGACGAGCTGGCGCAATCCATTTTGATTTGCCCTGATGCCGCTTATTTGGCGGCAGTGCAAGCCAGTATTGATAGATTGTTGCCGACTATGCCGCGTCAGCAGGTCATCGCTACTTCGCTGGGTAATCGTGCTGGCATGATTCTGTGTCGCGATCTGGATGAAGCCGCTGAAATCGCCAATATTATTGCGCCGGAGCATCTGGAATTGTCGGTGCAAGACCCGGACGCCATGTTGCCGAAGATTCGTCATGCCGGCGCTATCTTCATGGGCCGCAACACCTGTGAAGCGTTAGGCGATTACTGCGCCGGCCCCAATCATGTGTTGCCAACTTCACGCACGGCGCGTTTTTCTTCACCGCTCGGCGTGTACGATTTCCAAAAACGCTCCAGTTTGATTCATGTTTCCGCTGCCGGTGCGCAGACGCTGGGAGAAGTTGCCTCAGCGCTAGCCTATGGTGAAGGCCTGCAAGCGCATGCGCGTTCGGCTGAATATCGCATGCAGCGCTGATTAAGTTACTAAGTTACGCAGATTAAGTCATGACACCCGAACAATTGATTCGCCCAGAAGTATTGCGGTTGACCGCCTACCACGTTGCCGATGCCACCGGCCTGGTTAAGCTGGACGCAATGGAAGTTCCTTATTTATTGCCGGAGGCTTTGCGCGACAAGTTGGCAGAAAAGTTGCGTGCCGCGGCAATCAATCGCTATCCCGACCCGCGGGCTAACGGTGTTCAGACGGCCTTGCGGCAAGCGTTTGCTATTGCGCCGGCGTTCGACATCATGCTGGGCAATGGTTCGGATGAGTTGATTCAGATTATTGCCAGCGCGGTGGCGAAACCGGGTGCGGCTTTGCTGGCCGTGGAACCTTCCTTCGTGATGTATCGCATGATTGCCGAGTTCACCGGCCTGCGTTATGTCGGCGTGCCGTTAAAAGCCGATTTTGCGCTGGATGAAGCCGCCGTGTTGGATGCCATTGAACGCGAACAGCCTGAGCTGATTTTTCTTGCTTATCCCAATAATCCCACCGGCAATCTGTTTGAGCGTGCGGCGATTGAACGCATCATTGCCGCCGCACCGGGTTTGGTGGTGGTGGATGAGGCTTATCACGCTTTCACCGGCGGCATGAGTTTTCTCGATGATCTGGCGCGTTTCAATAATCTTTTATTGATGCGCACGGTTTCTAAATTGGGGCTGGCGGGGTTGCGTCTGGGTTATTTGGTTGGCAAATCAAGCTGGATTGCGCAGTTTGATAAATTGCGTTTGCCTTACAACATCAATGTGTTAACGCAGGTGGCGGCGGAGTTTGCCTTGCAACATGTGGCGGTGCTTGAGCAGCAGGCGGCGCAACTGGTGCTTGAGCGGCAACGTTTGCTGGATGCGTTGGCTGCGATACCGGCTGTACAGGTTTTTGAGAGTCGCGCCAATTTCATTCTGTTGCGGCTGTCGGATGCGGTGCGCGTCTTTGCCGGCCTTAAGCAGCGCGGCATTTTGGTTAAGTGTTTGCATGGCGGTCATCCTTTGCTGAATGAATGTTTGCGCGTTACTGTTGGCACACCGCAAGAAAATGATGCTTTCCTTGCTGCACTCCGTGCCGAATGTTCTGAACCTGCCAAACTCCACTAGATTTTTGAAAAGATTAAGCTAAATGACGCGCAGCGCCGAAGTTGAACGCAATACGCTGGAAACCCAGATCCGCATTCAAATCAATCTGGATGGAACGGGTAACGCCGTCTTTCAGACCGGTTTACCGTTTCTCGATCACATGCTCGACCAAGTCGCGCGGCATGGCCTGATTGATTTGGTGATCCATGCCAAAGGTGATTTGCATATTGATGCACATCACACGGTAGAAGATATGGGCATTACCTTGGGGCAGGCCTTTGCCAAAGCCGTCGGCGATAAAAAGGGCATTCGCCGTTACGGTCATGCTTATGTGCCGCTGGATGAAGCGCTGTCGCGGGTGGTGATCGATTTGTCGGGCCGTCCTGGACTGGAATATCACATTGAATACACGCGGGCGCGCATTGGCGATTTCGATGTTGATCTGTTGCGTGAGTTTTTTCAGGGTTTCGTCAATCATGCTGGCGTGACTTTGCATATTGATAATCTGCGCGGCATCAATGCACATCATCAGGCTGAGACGGTATTCAAGGCATTCGGCCGCGCGCTGCGTATGGCGTTGGAAGTGGATGCGCGCATGGGCAATACCATGCCATCAACCAAAGGTTCTCTGTAAAAAGGTTTTTTGTCATGGCTGATATTGCGATCATTGATTACGGCATGGGTAATCTGCTCTCCGTCTCAAAAGCATTCGAGCATGTTGCGCCGTTGGCCGATGTCGTGGTGACGGCTGATCCGGCCCTCATTGCGTCGGCTGGGCGTGTGGTGTTTCCTGGCGTTGGCGCGATGCCAGATTGCATGCGTGAATTGACCACACGTGGTTTGCTTGACGTCATAAAAAATGCGGCGGCCAACAAGCCTTTTCTCGGCATTTGTCTGGGTATGCAAGCGTTGTTCGCGCACAGCGAAGAGGGCGATTGCGCTGGCCTCGGTTTGTTGCCGGGTCAAGTGCGCTTGTTTCCGGCTGACGCGATGCACGATGCCGCCGGCAATAAATTGAAAGTGCCGCACATCGGCTGGAATCGGGTGCATCAAACGATAGAGGAAGGCCGCACACATCCGATGTGGGCCGGCATCGAAGAAGGTGCGCGTTTCTACTTTGTACACAGTTATTACGCCGAACCGGCGGACGCTGCCGTCGTGGCAGGGTTTACGCATTATCCTTTTGCATTCACCTGTGCGGTTGCGCGTGAAAACGTGTTTGCCGTGCAGTTTCATCCCGAGAAGAGTCAGGCTGCAGGCCTGCATCTACTCGCCAATTTTGTTACTTGGGAAGGTAATTCGAGGTAAGTCATGCTCATCATTCCGGCGATCGATCTTAAAGATGGTCAATGTGTTCGTCTCAAACAGGGCGAAATGGACAGTGCAACGGTTTTTTCCGCCAATCCGGGCGAAATGGCCGGCAAATGGCTGGCGCAGGGGGCTCGACGCCTGCATCTGGTTGACTTGAACGGCGCGTTTGCCGGCAAGCCGATTAACCAGAAGGCGATCAAGGCCATCACCGATACACTCGGTGATGAAATTCCTGTGCAACTGGGCGGTGGTATTCGTGATCTAGATACCATTGAACGGTATTTGGATGACGGTATTACCTATGTCATCATTGGTAGTGCGGCAGTAAAAAATCCAGGGTTTCTTCGTGATGCCTGTACGGCATTTCCGGGTCATATTATAGTTGGCCTCGATGCGAAAGAAGGCAAAGTGGCGGTGGAAGGGTGGTCTAAAGTGACCGGCCACGATGTGATTGATCTGGCTAAACGCTTCCAGGACTACGGTGTTGAATCCATTATTTATACCGATATTGGGCGCGATGGCATGCTATCCGGCGTCAATATTGAAGCCACCGTGCGGCTGGCGCAGGCGCTGAATATTCCGGTGATCGCCAGTGGTGGCGTCACCAATCTGGATGATGTGCGTAATCTGTGCGCAGTGGAAAGCGAGGGCATCATGGGGGCGATTACCGGCCGCGCAATTTATGAAGGTACGCTGGATTTCACCGTCGCGCAGGGTTTGGCCGACGAGTTGAGTGAGGCGTAAAACGACTGTGTCACTTGCCAAACGTATCATTCCTTGTCTGGATGTCACCCACGGTCGCGTCGTTAAGGGCGTTAATTTTGTCAATCTGCGCGATGCCGGTGACCCGGTCGAGATCGCCAAGCGTTATGACGAGCAAGGTGCCGACGAACTCACTTTCCTCGACATCACGGCAACGTCGGATAACCGCGATTTGATTTTGCACATTATTGAGGCGGTGGCCGCACAGGTCTTTATTCCCCTGACAGTGGGAGGCGGCGTGCGGGCGGTGGAAGATGTCCGTCGATTGCTGCATGCCGGTGCGGATAAAGTCTCCATCAATACTGCTGCCGTGTTTAACCCGCAATTGGTGAAAGAGTGTTCTGACCGGTTTGGTTCGCAATGCATCGTGGTGGCGATTGATGCCAAACAGACGGTGTGGGGTGCGGCACCAAAATGGGAAATTTTTACCCACGGTGGCCGCAAATCGACCGGGCTGGATGCGGTGGAATGGGCGAGAAAGATGCAAGCGATGGGCGCGGGCGAAATTCTGCTGACCAGTATGGATCGCGATGGTGCAAAAATCGGTTTCGATCTCAATCTGACGCGGGCGATTGCCGATGCGATTAACATTCCAGTGATCGCCAGTGGCGGGGTGGGCAATCTGCAGCATCTGGCGGATGGGGTGAAAATGGGTGGCGCTGATGCCGTGTTGGCGGCCAGTATTTTTCATTTTGGTGAATACAGTGTTGAACAAGCCAAAAAACACATGCAGCAACAAGGAATCGAGGTGCGATTGTGAGTGGCGAAGCCTGGTTAAACAAGGTTAATTGGTCAGAAGATGGCCTAGTGCCGGTGATTGCGCAAGATGCGGCTACCGGTGATATTTTGATGGTTGCCTGGATGAACCGAGCCGCGTTGAAGCAAACGGCGGAGCGGGGCGAGGCGGTTTCCAACAAGGTCCCCGCCGGGCCCTGATAGCGATGCACGCCGGAGACGATGCCG
>CAYWXO010000047.1:0-4050 GCA_964462255.1 uncultured Thiobacillus sp.
CGGCAGGAAAAACATCAGAAGTTAGAGGGGGTCGGGTCAATTTTTCTCTGGCTTTTAATTCAGCCAAGCTAACTTGTCGATAAATCGCTTCCAGCAATCCGATCCAACTGCTGCAGCTTCTTCCTCATGTCGGTATCGGTATCGGCGAAGCGCGCGGCAATGGCTCGGAACGCATCCTGAAGCTCAAGGAAGGCATCAACCATGTCTGCATCGAAGTGAGATCCTTTACCTTCGACAATAATGCTGACCGCCTGCTCATGGGACATACCTTCCTTGTAAACCCGGTGACTGATCAGGGCATCATAAACATCAGCAACCGCCATCAAGCGGGCCGAAATGGGGATGGCCTCACCCTCCAGCCCCTCTGGATAGCCGGCACCATTCCATTTTTCTTGATGGTAGTAGGCAATTTCCTTAGCCATGGCGAGGAAATCCACCTTAAGCCCGAGCGCATCTTCCGCATATTGAATAGCATCGCGGCCCAAGGTGGTGTGCGACTTCATGATCTCGAATTCTTCGGCGGTAAATTTTCCTGGCTTCAGCAGAATGCGGTCGGGAATGCCAACTTTGCCGATGTCATGCAAGGGCGCTGATTTGAACAAGGTAGTGATGAAATGATCGGTCAGCGTGGCGGAAAAGCGCGGATGTGTCTTCAGTTTTTC
Source organism: uncultured Thiobacillus sp. (assembly GCA_964462255.1). GTDB lineage: Bacteria > Pseudomonadota > Gammaproteobacteria > Burkholderiales > Thiobacillaceae > PFJX01. The sequence continues at coordinate 663 of CAYWXO010000047.1, forward strand.
CGCCAGTACTTTGACGTAGAACTGGGTGCGCCGGATGTGGTTGCCAGTGTCAGAATCCCGCGTCTCGGCCAGCGAAGCCATGGCCATAATGGTCACATCCTGAATCGCCATCACTTCGCGGGTGCGCTTGGCCACTTCCTGTTCGAGATAATCACTCTTATCACGCAAGAAATCGGCATGCAATTTGAGGGCCAAATGGTTGCGGACCCGCGCCATCACGATGGGCGGGCTGACTGGCTTGGTCAGATAATCGACAGCACCCAGCTCCAGCCCACGCTTTTCGTCCTCAACCGCCACCTTGGCAGTTAAGAAAATGACCGGAATGTCACGCGTCCGCGGGTTAGCCTTAAGGCGTTGACAGACTTCGTAGCCATCCATGCCCGGCATCATGATGTCGAGCAGAATCAAGTCCGGTTGCGACGAACCAGCGGCGATTCTGAGCGCATTTTCACCATCGTTAGCGACTTTGACCCGGTAGTCATCCTTGAGCAAACTGCTCATCTGCAACAGGTTGCCGGGCGTGTCATCGACGACCAGAATGGTCTTCTTTTCAACGAAATCGCGTTCGAATTCCATGGTGTTTTCCTGTTCTATCTTGGCATGACTGATTGACTTATCTGATTGCCGAATTTCCGCAAGGGGCAAAGGGGGTTAACGCACCATTTGATTCATTTCGAAAATCGGCATCAAAATGGCCAGAACAATGAGCAGGACAACGCCACCCATCAGCAGAATCAACAGGGGTTCTAGTAAGGCAGTAAGTGAGAGCACGCGTGAATCAAGCTCTTGCGTTTGCTGCGTGGCAATGCGATCCAACATTTCCGGCAAGCGGCCACTTTTCTCGCCACTGGCCACCAAATGCGTCATTACTGGTGGAAACATACCGGTAGAAGCAATGGCACGACTCATGCTGCCACCTTCACGCACTCGTTTATAAATCTCATCGACTGCGCTGCGCATCGGCAAATTCGCCACCACACCGGCCGAGGCATGCAAAGCCGAGAGCAGCGGCACGCCACTACCAGAGAGGATGGCCAAGGTACTAGTCAAGCGCGCAGTGTTTACCGTACGCGTTAAGCGGCCAATCAGTGGTAAACGTAACAGGGTAAGATGCCAGCGATGGCGCACCGCTTCGCGTTTCAAAGCCGCTTGAAACATGAACGCGGCCCCGACCAAGGCCAGCAATAAAAACAGGCCATAATCACGCAGTAAACCTGAGACACTAATTAATATGCGGGTCAGCACAGGCAAAGTCTGATGCGAGTTTTCAAACACGGCCACTACCTGCGGCACCACATAAGTCAGCAAACCGGTCACCACCAAAATGGAAACACTGGTCACCAAAGCCGGATAAATAAAGGCGAGGCTGACACGACGATGCAAAGTATTGCGTGCTTCAATGTAATCTGCCAGCCGTTCCAGGACGGCACCCAGCTTGCCGGAGTCTTCGCCTGAGGCGACGATAGTGCGATACAACTCGGAAAACACGGCCGGATAACGCGCCAGCGCGCGCGATAGCGATGCGCCGCTCAGCACTTCGCCACGCACTCCGGCCATGACGCGCTGGGTGGCGGCGGATTCTGATTGCTCTATGCTGGCGGACAGCGCTTCTTCCATGGTTAACCCTGCCGCCAGCAAGGTGGCCAACTGGCGCGTAGCCAGCGCGAGATCGGCGGCAGAGAGGGAACGTTCGCGAATGCGCCGCTTCTTCTGACTTTCGATAGCTTCCAGCAGCACCTCAACCCGCGTCGGGATTAGGCCACGTTCGCGCAATTGGGCACGCGCTTGCCGCGGCGTATCGGCTTCCAGCACGCCGCTTTCGCGCCGACCAGCGGCATTAACAGCTTCGAAACGGAATCCGGCCATGCTTTAACTCGGCGTCATGCGCGTGCCACCCGCATGACTTCTTCTAACGTAGTTTCACCCGCAGCAACCCAGCGCAAGCCATCTTCATACAAACTGACCCAGCCGCTGCGACTAGCTTCTTCGCGTAACGCCGCTTCGCTGGCCCCGTCATGGATCTTGCGGCGGGCGGCATCATTAAGGCTGAATAATTCGTACACGCCGGTGCGGCCGCGGTAGCCGGTATGGTTGCAGTCTGCACATCCGACCGCGTGCATTACCTGGCTAATATCGTAACTACTTAGGGCAGCTCGTTCGGCACCATCCAACGGCGCAGGTCGTTTACAGGCCGGACAAAGGCGACGAATCAAACGCTGCCCCAGCACGCCGATCATGCTGGTTGCCAGCAAGTAAGGTTCTACGCCCATATCTGACAACCGCGTCACCGCGCCGAGGGCGTCATTGGTATGCAAGGTGGCCAATACCAAATGCCCCGTCAACGAGGCTTGTACGGCGATTTGTGCAGTTTCCAGGTCGCGGATTTCGCCGATCATCACCACATCAGGGTCTTGCCGCAGGATGGCGCGCAGGGCGCGGGCAAAAGTGAGTTCAATACGCGGGTTGACGTGGGTTTGACTGACTTGATCGAGGTCGTATTCGATCGGGTCTTCCACTGTCATGATGTTCAGTTTGCTGGCATCCAAGCGCGACAAAGCAGCATAAAGCGTGGTTGTTTTGCCGGAACCAGTCGGGCCGGTGACCAGAATAATGCCGTGCGGTGCGCGGATCAAACTATCCAAACCTTGCAGCGCCAGCGGGTTCATGCCGAGCGCTTCCAATTCCAGACGGCCATGCTGTTTGTCGAGTAAACGCAACACCACTCGCTCGCCGTGGCCGGTGGGCAAGGTGGACACCCGCACATCCACCGGCCGCCCGGCAACCCGTAAGGTGATGCGACCATCTTGCGGCAAACGTTTTTCGGCAATGTCGAGACTGGCCATCACCTTGATGCGCGAAACCAACGCCGCATGCAAGGCACGCGGCGGCGTCATCACATCGCGCAACATACCATCGACACGATAGCGAATCACCGAGCGGTTTTCATAGGCTTCTAAGTGAATATCTGACGCACCTTCACGCAAACCCTGCGCCAACAGTGCGTTGATTAACCGAATAATAGGCGCGTCATCTTCCGATTCGAGCAGGTCACCAACTGCGGGAATATCCTGCGCCAATGCAGTTAGATCAATCTCCTGTTCCAGATCATCCATGATCTGGGCGGCATGGGTTTCTTCACGCGCATAGGCTTGCGCCAGGCGCGCATCAAACTCTTCCGGCGTCAATAATACCGGCAACAACGGCGCAGCCAGAATCCGGCGCGCCTCTGACAAGGCGGCCACACTGGCCCCTTCCCGCAGCCAAAGTTCAATGGCATCGCCCACCTGCCGCGCAGCCACCACGCCATGCCCACGCGCAGCATGATAAGGAATACGGCGAACAATGGCCGGGTCAATTTGAACTTGCGACATGGGGTATCTACTCAGTT
>CAYWXO010000047.1:4150-17091 GCA_964462255.1 uncultured Thiobacillus sp.
CGGCGAACAATGGCCGGGTCAATTTGAACTTGCGACATGGGGTATCTACTCAGTTGCGTTCAGTCGGTTGCGTTCAGTCAGTTGCTTTCACTCTGGCCAAATCGAGAAGTCGTTCGGCGATTTGGCCGGCTCCAGCGTCTTAGCGGCTTTGCCAGCCTTGCCGACCTTACCGGTCTTGCCAACATTCTCGGCCGCAGGTTGCACGACTTCCAGCGGCTTGCTGGCCAAAACCGCATCCAACTTTAAGTCAGGTAGTTTTTGCCGGGTAATATCCGGCTTAAACCAGCGTTTTTGATCCGGCTTATCTGCATAAACATTGCTGATGTAGTCGTAACGATTTTGCGTCAAAGTTGCCATCGTTTCTTGGCTACGCACCACCACCGGGCGGAGAAACACCATCAAATTGGTTTTGGTACGTTTGCGCGTTTCACTGCGAAACAAACCGCCAATCAAGGGCAAATCGCCTAGGCCGGGCACTTTATCAAGGCCATTTTGCACATCATCTTGAATGAGGCCACCTAATACAATGGACTCACCATCGCCCACCAATACCGTGGTTTCAATGGAGCGTTTATTGGTAATAATGCCGGCTTGATTGGTCGATTCGCTGACGTTGGAGACTTCCTGCAATATTTGCAGCTTGATTTTACCGCCTTCAGAAACCTGCGGTTTAACCTTCAGCGTCAAACCCACGTCCTTGCGCTCAATGGTCTGAAAGGGGTTCACTGCAGCGGCAGTGCCGGTCGAAGCGGCTTGCGCATAACTGCCGGTAATAAACGGTACGTTCTGACCGATAACAATTTTGGCTTCTTCGTTATCCATCGTCAGCAAATTCGGCGTCGATAAAATATTGGCGTCGCTATCCGTTTCCAGCAAACGCGCCAGCGCCGTCAAGCTGGAAACTTCTTTGCCATTGAATTTAATCATTTGGCCCAGCGCGAGATTCAGCCCAACGCCCGGCAAAGTCGGCGTTCCGGCCGCAATGGCCGCAGTCAGGCCAAGCAGATTATTGCCACCCGTTCCATAATTGGTGCCACCAACCAAGGCAAAGTCGCCAGTATTTTGCACAATAGGTGCTTGCCATTGAATGCCCATTTCCGCGGCTTTGGCACTACTTACTTCCACGATTAACGCTTCCACAAAAACCTGTGCGCGCTGCGAATCGAGCTTATCAATCACGGCGCGCAAACTGTTGTAAAGATCATCCGGCGCGTTAATCACCAATGAATTGGTGGCGGCATCCGCCAGAATGGTGACGCCCGCTTGGCCGGTTGTTCCGGCAGCGGCAGCAGCGGCGGCACCACTAGCGGCGGCACGCGCTTCCGCTGCAGCCAAGGCGCGCAGTGTTTCTGCTAGTTTTGTCGCATCCGCATTACGCAAATGAATGACTTGTAAGTTACTCATGCCGGTGGTGGGCGTATCCAGTTGCGCCACCATACTGCGCAACGTTTCCAATTTGCCTTGATTATCGGTGCGCACCAGCAAGCTGTTGCTGCGCCCATCGGCAGCGATCAATAAGGCGGCGCCACCGGTTTGCGCCGCCGCGCCGGCCGGGTCGGCAAACAAACGCGATAATTGTTGCGCCAATTCAATCGCTGACAAATGGTGGACTTTGATGACGTTGAATTCGGCATCGTTGGGTTTGTCGATGGATTCGATAATCTGCGTCAGCCGCTTCAAGTTATCGGCGTAATCGGTAATCACCAAGGTATTGGAGCCAGGATAAGCAGAGACGGCGTTATTCGGCGCGATCAGCGGGCGCAACACAGTAACCAGATGCGCAGCGGTAGCATGTTGCAACGGATAAACCTGCGTCACAATTTGATCGCCGCCGCTTTTAACAACCTTGCCGTAGGTCTGGCTGAAGTGCTGTTTCGCATCCGCTTCCGGCAGAATTTTGACGACGCCCTTCCCTTCAACCGCGGTAAAACCCTGCATGCGCAACGATGAAATCAGGATCTGATAAGCCAATTCTGCGTTGACCGGCTTGACCGATGAAATATTGATGGTGCCTTTCACGCGCGGGTCAACCAAGAAATTCTTGCCAGTGATTTGGCCCATCGCCCGCACGACAGAATCGATCTCAGCATTGACAAAATTGAGGGTCACCGCGCCCTGCGCCCACGCCAGCGGCGTGAGCAGACACAGCGCCAAAATGGCTGAAATCTTGCCCCGAGCGTGCGGCCTGCCGTTTCGATAGCCCAAATTGCCGCTCATGGCGTCACCTGTATGCCGTAATTCATTTTTTCACCTGCGCGCAAGATATCCACACTCACTCTCTCGCTTTTAGTCAACAATTCATAAAGGCGCGCCACATCGGCCGAGCCAGACAACGCCTTACCATTAATACCAACAATGACATCACCCACCTTCAAGCCGAGGCGCGCCGGCAAGCCGCCATCCGGGCTGCGCTCAAGCACCGCCCCGCCGCGCGGATGCGAGCCATAGCGACCCAGCAAAGTCATTTGATCGGCCCGCTTCAACAAGGCCAGTAAGGCGGCGCGCGAGAAGCCGTATTGCCGCGGCCCCAAATCGCGCACTTGCATTTGTAATACCGGCTTGCCCCCCGCCTGGGCGGGGTCCGCCACCGCGCCTGAGCCCCCGGCCGGCGCAGCGGCCATGCGAATTACTTCAACCTGTTGACCGCGCAGAACTTCGATGGAATCCGGATAAACCCGCTGCAAAATCATGCCGGGCGCAAATTCGGTCCCCGCTACGGCATGAATCGGCTTGCCATCCATCACCAGCACGGCAAAACCGGCACGCCCATTACGCGCTGAATAGAGGCCACGAATGACGATATTGGCAGCAACGGCAACGCGGGAAGCTTCGCCCTCTTCAGCTTCGGCCCCCCCCTCGTCGGCGGCCCCCGTGAGCGCGCGGGCTTCACCCCCAAATAGATTGAAGGTGACCACCCTTTCGGCTAGCACTTTGCTGGAAAGCGCAGCGGCATTGGGTGGTAATGGCAGTGGCAATGGCTGTTGCAGTGACAGTTGCGGATTTTGACTCGGCGAAAGAAAAACCCAAGTCCAATGCGCGGCCACCCAAGTCAACAAGAGCAGGGCGATGAACACCACAAGGTAAGGCAAGCGAGTAAGCAAGACAGTGCGAAACAATATGAAAAACCTGCAAATTAAAGGAATAACGATTAACTGGAGTTACGCAAAGATGCGATAAAAATCAAATCGAATCGACTTAAAATCAATAAAGCGGTGCGCAGGTTACCTCAAGAACGGAACAATCGGAACCATGCTGAACGAAAGTTGTAACGGAGTTGCAGCAGGCGCTCAACAATAATGCTTGCATTTCCTGCCGCCACGGTGCTTACCATAGCGCCTAAACTGCATTTCTTGGTCTTAGCGTCGTAAAAAACAAGCATTGAAGGTCCAACATGAAAAATCAATTTTTCAAAATCCAAACCGAACGATGGCTGGGCTTATGTTTTAGCTTAATGGCTGCCTTAACCCTGTTAACGACGCCTCATGCTGGCCAGCCTCTCGCGCTGCCGTTCGCCAGTGCGGTAGCTGCCCCTCTGCTGAATTCGGTCGCTTTGCCCGCGCGGCCTAGCGTAGCAACAGCGCGCTATCGCGACGGCGAATTGCTGATTAAATTCAAATCCGCTGCGGAGAGCGGTGCGGCTGACCCCGTGCTGGATCACCTGCTGGGGCAAGTTCGTAACATGAAACTAGGTCGCCACGGCCGCATGGCACACATCCAGCTGGCGGCCGGACAAGACGTTGCAGGCATGCAGCGCTGGTACGAAAAGCAAGTAGAAGTGGAATACGCCGAGCCAAATTACCTAGTTCATAAGTCTGCCATCGCCAACGACCTCCGCTTTAATTTGCAATGGGGATTACGCAATACAGGGCAGAAGGTGAATCAGATCGCTGGCATCGTCGGGGCGGATATCAACATCGGCCCGGCGTGGGATCGGCATACCGGCGACGGCAGCGTCGTGGTAGCGGTGATTGACACCGGCGTGGACTATCGCCACCCAGATCTCGCGGCCAATATCTGGTCGAACTCCGGCGAAATTGCAGCTAACGGTCGCGATGATGATGGCAACGGCAAAATCGACGATATACGCGGCTGGAATTTCGCCCACAATAACGCCTACCCGATGGACGATGATCCCGATGGCCACGGCAGTCATGTCGCCGGCATCATAGGCGCAGTGGGCAACAACGCCCTGGGCGGCAGTGGCGTCAATTGGAACGTCAAATTAATGCCATTAAAAGCGTTAAGTCGCGATGGTTCCGGCAACATTGCCAATATAATCGCCGCCATAGATTACGCCATAGAACAAAGGGTTAGCATTATTAACGCCTCCTACGCGTTTGAATGTGGTGCCGCCATGGTGCAAAGCGAACGTGATGCCCTGATTCGCGCGCGTGATGCCGGCATTCTGGTCGTGCTACCGGCCGGCAACGAGGCCTGCAACAACGATATTGAGCCGACATACCCAGCCAGCCATGCCTTAAACAATATAGTGTCGGTCGCCGCGTCCGATGCGTTTGATCAGCGTGCCACCTACGGCGACAGCACCTCGAATTACGGTGCACAAAGTGTGCATCTATTTGCCCCCGGCAAAAATATTTACAGCACAATCCGCGTGGCGTTAGGCAATTATGGTTATCTCAGCGGCACGTCGATGGCCGCACCGTTTGTGTCCGGTGCTGCGGCGTTGCTTAAGTCCTATCGCCCCGAGCTGTCAGCGCTGCAAGTGCGCGAAATTCTGCTGAAAACAGCAAGCAGCAAAGCGGCGCTGGCCGGTCAAGCGGTGACGCAAGGGCGTCTTGATGTCGCTGCCGCCATGGACTTCGATCTCAATGCCAACCCGCCAATGCACCCCTCGCATCTCGTCGCGCAGAAACACAGTGATAACCGCATTGAATTACGTTGGCTAGATGACTCTCCCCGCGCAACGGGCTGGCAGTTGGAATACCGCGATGATCCTGCTGCGACCTTCAATACGCGCATGACTTTAGCCGCCACCAACCTGACCTACCAGGATACGTCCATGCAAGCAGGTGAAGGCACTTACCACGGCTATCGAATTCGCGCCTTCAACAACGTGGGCGCTTCCGCAGCGACGGCGGAAGTCAAGATCATCACACCGCCGCTAGCCCCGGATAATCTGCGCGCCAGCAGCCAAAATGGCAACATTAGCCTGAGCTGGAGTGACCGTTCCAATCGTGAAAGTGGCTATCGCCTGGAACGCGCCAACACAGGGGATTTATTCAATGAAATTGCGCAATTACCAGCCAATAGCGTTCAGTATGAAGACCGAAACTTCTCCGGCGGCGTGCAATATCACTACCGCGTGCGATCCGTTAGAGCATCGGAGGGCGGCGTGGCGGGCGAGGTTGGGTTTGCCAACTACTCGGCCTACTCAACCAGTGTGACGATATCGCCCGCCTCCGCCAGTGAAGGCGGAGGCGGGGGCGGCTGCTTTATCGCTACTGCCGCCTACGGCAGCTCAATGCATCCCAAAGTGGTCGCCCTACGTTATTTCAGAGATGAGTATTTAATGCCCCATCCGCTAGGTCGCGCCTTGGTTAAAGTGTATTACCGCATCAGTCCGCCACTGGCCAATTTCATTGCTCAGCATGAAGCGCTCAGGGCTGGCGTACGTATTTTATTGTGGCCGTGGGTGTGGCTAATTTTTCCCCCGCCAACGCCGCCACCTTTGTAAAATCCGCTCACTTTAAATTCACGAGAACGCGACCATGCCTTTCAGCACCCTCACCCCCGGCGATAAAGCCAAAGTCATAGCCGAAGCGCTGCCCTATATTCAGCGCTTCTGGGACAAGACCGTGGTGATCAAATATGGTGGCAACGCCATGATTGATCCGGTTTTGAAATCTGCTTTTGCGCGCGATGTTGTGTTGCTCAAGCTGGTCGGCTTGAACCCGGTGGTGGTGCATGGCGGCGGCCCGCAGATTGAAGAATTGCTGCGCCGGGTTGGCAAAAAAGGCGAATTTATCCAAGGCATGCGCGTTACCGACGCCGAAACCATGGACTTGGTAGAAATGGTGCTGGGCGGCCAGGTCAACAAGGACATCGTCAATCTGATCAATCAGGCGGGCGGCAAAGCAGTGGGCCTCACCGGCAAGGATGGCCGTTTCATCCGCGCCAAAAAACTCATGATGGAATCGCAGGATAAACCCGGCGACTTGATTGACATTGGCCAAGTCGGCGAAATCACCAAAATTGACCCCAGCCTGATTTCCTTCCTCGATTCCGGTGACTTTATTCCGGTCATCGCGCCGATTGGCGTCGGCAACGACGGCGAAACCTACAACATCAACGCAGATGTGGTGGCCGGCAAGCTGGCTGAAGTCCTGAAAGCCGAAAAACTGGTGCTGCTGACCAATACCCCCGGCGTGCTGGACAAAGCCGGCAATCTACTCACCGGCCTAACACCGCGCAAAATTGACGCGTTGGTGGCCGACGGCACATTATCAGGCGGCATGTTGCCCAAAATTGCCTCGGCGCTGGATGCGGCAAAAAGCGGCGTCAAGTCCGTACATATTATTGACGGCCGCGTCGAACATGCTTTGTTGTTGGAAATCATGACTGACCAAGGTATCGGCACTTTAATTCAGTCTGCCTAACGCAAACTTTTTACCCTATTTTTTAAGCAAAACTCTGATGGAACAATTTCACGGCACCACCATTCTTTCTGTTCGCCGCGGCGAATCTGTCGCCATGGGCGGCGATGGCCAAGTCACGCTGGGCAATATCGTCATCAAAGCCAGTGCGCGCAAAATTCGCCGCTTGTATCAAGAGCGCATTCTGGCGGGCTTTGCCGGCGGCACCGCCGATGCGTTCACCTTGTTTGAACGCTTTGAGGCCAAGCTGGAAAAACATCAAGGCCATCTGGTACGCAGCGCCGTCGAATTGGCGAAAGATTGGCGCACCGACCGCATTCTGCGCCGCTTGGAAGCCATGCTGGCGGTAGCGGATCGAACCAGTACGCTCATCATTACCGGCGCAGGCGATGTACTAGAACCAGAGCAAGGGATCGCCGCTATTGGCAGTGGCGGTGCGTACGCACAATCTGCCGCATGCGCCTTACTTGAACACACCGCACTTGAACCGGAACAGATTGTGCGCGAATCAATCGGCATTGCGGCGGATATTTGCATTTATACCAATCGCAATATTCTGATTGAAACCTTGACGCCGTAACGCCTGACGACGGCACAGCCGCGTAGATGACGCTGAAAACGTCATCTACCGTGTTATTGCAGCGCGTTAAGCCACGCAATTTGCCTAGGCAAACAAATTGATTTTAAATCGTAATTAGCCTGCGCAAAACGCCGCGCTGCCTGCCCTAAACGCGCCCGATCGTCGGGACTTTCAAGCAAACGCACCACTTCGTCAGCCAATTGTTCTGCGCTGAAAAAGTCAAACAAGCGCCCCGTTTCGTCATGCACAATCGCCTCACGCAAAGGCTGCGTATCACTGGCAACAATGGCGCAGCCAACGCTCATTGCTTCCAGCAAACTCCATGACAACACAAAGGGGTAGGTGAGATAGACGTGAACGGTGGATATTTGCAACAGTGAAATAAAGTGGTTGTAAGGTACTTTACCCAAGAAATGAATGCGTGAAAGATCAACGTGTCCGCGCACCTCAGCCAAGAAAATATCTCGCCACGTTTTTCCCTTAGGCGGCGCTTTGCCGTAACTGACTTCATTACCGCCCACAATTAATACCCGAGCATTAGGTCGCCGGGCCAGTAACGCCGGCAACGCGCGCATAAACGTGTGGTAGCCACGATACGGCTCCAAATTACGATTCACAAAGGTGATGATTTCATCTTGCCGCGTCAACTGTAGCCGGTCATTTAACGTCAGACTGACCTCGGCGTGCGGGATCAGACGTTCCGTATCAATCCCGTCATGAATAACACTAATTTTGGAGCGAAATGGCTCAGGGAAAGTGCTTTTTTGCCAATGCGTCGGCGATATCGCCGTATCAACTGAAGGAAAATGCAGGAGATTATTAGCATTTTTCATCCGCATTCGACACGCATCACCAACCGCAGACTCGGCAAATTCCGGATCAAAGCCCACGTCACCGCCTTGCGCCAAATAAAAAAATTCACAATACAGTGCGAGCCGTGTCTCTGGCCAAACATCCTTGATAAACAGGCTTTCACCCCAGCCCGGATGCGCAACCACAATATCCGGCATGAAGCCCTGCTGACGTAACGACATCGCCGCCAAATAAACCGCTTCTCCGCGTAATACCTTGGTTTCCAAATCGCCTACCCATGGGTGTGTCGTCTTGCAAGGTGTACGATTAATCTTGTAATGGATGACTTTTACGGCAGGGTCAGAGGGGTTTTTGTTGATCGCCAACGCAACAACTTGATTGCCCGGAATGGCCGCCATCGCCGGTGCAAGATGTTTGAATTGGCCAGGAAAATTCTGGTGAATAAATAAAATACGCATATCTCCGCCTTAATAATTAAATAATATTATTGTTAAAACTCAATCCTTGAGCGGACGTTTCGCCAGCTTACGTTGCAGCGTCCGGCGATGCATTTTCAACGCGCGCGCCGTGGCGGATAGATTGCCTTCATGCTGCGCCAAAATAGTCTGTATATACTCCCACTCCAGCCGACCGACCGAAAGCGGCGCAGCCGGCAGCGCTACATCGGCAACTGAAACGGCATAATGTTGCCTGCCCATTTCGTTGCCCTCGCTCTGTTCATTTATGCCCTGTCCTTTTATGCCCTGTCCTTTTCCATAGCCCAAGGCGGCCAGAATATCATCAACGCCAGCCGGCTTCGGCAAATACTGCACTGCACCTAATTTAATGGCAGACACTGCCGTGGCAATACTGGCATATCCGGTCAGCAATACTATTTTGATATTGGGCTGCTGGCTCCGCAAGGGTTCAATCAGGTGCAAACCAGATTCGGTGCCTATGCGTAAATCGAGCACCACCGCATCAAACGACTGCGCCGCAGCCTGCGCCATTGCCGTAGCGCTATTACCTGCGATGATGGCAGCGTGGCCCCGCCGCGTCAGCGCTAAAGCCAGCGTCTGCGCAAAAACATGCTCATCATCCACAATTAAAATTTGCCAGCCCATAGCACCTCATCTCTGCTCATACCCCACAGTCCTCGGCAGAAGAATGCACGCGCATACCCCGCCCGATTCAGGCCGGCTCAGGTTAAGCTGACCGCCCATACGCTGCAATGCAGCACGCGCCAAATCCAAGCCTATCCCCCAGCCAACCCGATTATTATTTCCAATATTTTCAACTGGATGTTTTAACCCATTACCATCATCAATAATATTCAGACAAAAATCGTTTTCAGTTTGATAAGCCTGCAGCGTTATCGTGCTGGCATCAGCCTGTGCGGCATTATTCAGCAACACGATCAAGACCGCTTCAAGCGCAGAATCATCCACCAATGGCGGCAAATTTTCCTGCAAATTGAAATTCACCTTCACCTGCGGCCACATCAACCCCCAGCGTTCTAGCGTACGTTTTATCCAGACATCGACTGACAGCAAGGCCACGCCATCATGACGCGAACTACGCAAGCGAGCAGCTTCGCCCAAACGCGCCAGCACACTCTGCATACGTTGAACTTGGCCGGCTAACAGCGCTAACGGCGGCGTCAACTCTTCATCCCCTGCATAGTCCTGCTGTAATTCATCAATAGTAATACGCAAAGCATTCATCGGTGTTGCCAAGTCATGTGCTGCCGTGGCGGCTTGTAACCCTAAAGCAAATAACTGCTCATCACGCAAGCGCTGCTCACGTTCTTGCGCCAAAGCCGCATCGCGCTTGCGCAAAGTCGCTGCCTGACGGCCAACAAAAGCAGCCACCAACGCGGCGGTGAGCAGAAAATTAAGCCACATGCCGGATAAGTGCATATCCACCGCCACCTCAGGTGAAACCTGTATTGCCAACGGCTGATAAAATCGCATTAAAAAACTATAAATCGCCGCCACCCAAAGCGCCATTGCCCAAGCATGCCAAGGCGGTAGCGTGACCGCGGCAACAATGAGCGGCACCAACAACAATGAAATAAAGGGATTGGCGTATCCGCCCGTAAAATACACCAATGCCCCTAGGCATGCAGCATCCACCGATAACTGTAACGTAAATTCTAGTGTGGAAGCCGACCCCTGACTCAATCGCATCCGCAACCACGCAATGACATTAAGAGTGGCATGCAAGGCCAGAACCAGCGCCAAGGCAAACAACGGCAAACGTGCATCCAAACCGACCCACAATAAAACAACACCCAGCCACTCGCCCAAGAGCAATGCCGCACGCACACGAATCAATCGTTGCTGAGCCGTCAGGGGCAGCGCTTCATCACGCGGGTTGGAGAAATGATCGAGAAATCGCATGGCCGCATTTTAGCCAGCGTTCAGCCGATTTGCGTCATTGGCCGCACCTGACTGCATCTGACAACACACAAGCCACATTCACCCTGCCTGCGACAATATGTCGCATCGCCGAATCGCGGCGCACTCACTACCATGCGGCCACTTTTTTCTACCTTGTGGAGTCTGGACATGAAGTCCCATACAGTATTTTGTTTGCAACACCATTGTAAACACCGGAGTCTATTCCCCCTAAAACCCATAGCCGCCTGGCTGGCTATCAGCCCTTTTATTAGCGCATTTTCCAGTCACGCAGCCGAAACCGTGCTGCTGGATGAAATCATCGTAACTGCGCCAAGAACCCAGCAACAGCAGTCAAGCGTATTCCGCCTCGGCGCAAGCGAACTGACGCCGCTGCGCGCTGCCACCAGCGATACGGCCAGCCTGTTGCGCGACATTCCCGGCGTTGCGCTCTACGGCGCCGGCGGCGTTTCCAGCCTGCCTTCCATACACGGCCTGGCGGATGACCGCCTGCGCATCAAACTGGATGGCATGGATTTGATCGCCTCCTGTCCCAACCACATGAACCCGGTGCTGTCCTACATTGATCCAAGCAACCTGGAGACACTGAAAGTCTATGCCGGCATTGCGCCGGTGAGCAGCGGCGGCGACGCCATCGGCGGCACCATCATCGCCGAATCACGCGCGCCGGAATTCGCCGTGCCTGGACAAAAAAGCATCACCAAGGGCGAGGCAGGCGCTTTCTACCGAAGCAACAACCAGGCGCGCGGCGCCAATGTTTCGGTCTCCCATGCCACCGATCGATTCAACATCAGCTACAACGGCGCCAGCAGCCAAGCGGACAATTACACGGCCGGCGACGACTTCAAAACCTATGACTTCACCGGCCGCATCGGCCACACCCTGGCGCGCGACGAAGTCGGCTCCACCGCCTACGAAACGCGCAACCACGCGCTGGGCTTGGCATTCAAGAACGACAACCATCTGTTCGAAGCCAAGCTGGGCTATCAGGACATGCCGTTTCAGCTTTATCCGAATCAACGCATGGACATGCTGGACAACACCCAGAAAAGCCTGAACCTGCGCCACCAGGGCCGCTTCGACTGGGGCAAACTGGAAACGCGGATTTATCAGGAGAAAGTTGATCACTTCATGGATTTTGGCGCCGATAAGCGCTTCTGGTACGGCAATGGCGTGCCGCCCATTGGTTCCGGCGGCCCCACTGCGCTCAATGGCGCGCCGTGCAACCCGATCAGCACGACCTGCGCGGCGGGGATGCCGATGTACACCGAAGGCAAAACCAGCGGTGTCGTTATCAAGGCGGATATTCCCTTGAACTTACAAGACCGCTTGCGCGTCGGCGGCGAAATCCAGCAATACCGCCTCGATGACTGGTGGCCGCCGTCCGGCGCCGGCATGTGGCCAGGCACGTTCTGGAACATCAGCGACGGCGAACGCGATCGCAGCGCGATCTTTGGCGAATGGGAAGCGCGTCAGCGCACCGACTGGATGACGCTGCTGGGCGCGCGCGTCGAGCAGGTCAACATGAATGCCGGCAATGTGGTGGGTTATAACCCGGCCAACATGATGAGCAATCAGGCACGCGATGCGGCTGCATTCAATGCGCGGGATCGCAGTAAAACTGACCACAACCTAGACCTAGCTGCGCTGGCACGCTACACCGCCAATGCCAATCGCGACATCGAGTTCGGCTTCTCCCACAAGGAGCGTTCACCCAATGTATATGAGCGCTACACCTGGTCCACTTGGCAGATGGCGGCGTTGATGAACAACTTTGTCGGTGACGGCAACGGCTATCTCGGCGACAGCAACCTGAAGCCGGAAAAAGCCAACAAAGTCTCCGCCACCTTCGATTGGCACGCCACTGACGGCGCCTGGACGTTCAAAGTGACGCCGCATTACAGCGAGGTCAGCGATTACATCGACGCGGTGCAGTGGAATGCCACCACCAACCTGCCCGCCGCCTCGCTCGTCACCGACCGATTCAGCGTCCTTAAATATGTCAACCAATCGGCGCGGATATACGGCATCGACCTCTCCGGCCACCTGCCGCTGGCACAAACGGATTGGGGTGTTTTCGTCCTCAAGGGACTGCTGAACTACACTAAAGGCACCAATCAAGACACCGGTGATAGTCTCTACAACATCATGCCGCTCAACGCCAAACTCACGCTGATGCACAAGAAAGCGGGCTGGGACAACAGTGCCGAGTGGGTGATGGTGGCCGCCAAAGACGAGGTCTCCGAGATGCGCAACGAAAGCAAGACACCGGGCTACGGCCTGGTCAATCTGCGCGGCAGTTATGGCTGGAAGCGGGTGCGCGTCGACTTCGGTGTCGAGAACCTGTTCGACAAGTTCTACTCCCTGCCCACCGGTGGTGCCTACACCGGCCAAGGCACCACCATGACCAACCCGGCGCTGCCCAATTACCCGCAATGGGGCACTGCCGTTCCCGGCATGGGCCGCTCAATTTACGCGGGTTTGAACGTCAAATTCTGACGCAGAAAGACGCCCCGCCGATCCGGCGGGGCGAAT
>CAYWXO010000048.1:0-16978 GCA_964462255.1 uncultured Thiobacillus sp.
GCGGCTGCCGTTGGCATTTGAGTTGTTATGTGGGAAGACAGCATTGGTGCAGACAACATTGGCGCAGCCTGCGGGGTTGCCGTAGCAAATCTACCCGCCTGATTTTGCGTCAGCCAAGCGGCAAAACTTTGAATATCGGGATACTCAAAAAACACCGTTGGCCCGAGGTCGAGTCCAAAAACTTCGTTCAGATGATTGGCAAATTCGGTCAGTGAGATGGAATCGAAGCCGAGTTCGAGGAAGTTGGCGTCAGGGTCGATGTCGGCCTGACCAATTCTGAGGAATGTCGCGACATGTTGCAGCAAAGCGGGGGTGATATCGACGAGACCTGCGGGTTTTGCTGCTGGAGTTAAAACGGTAGTGATCGGCACCGCCGCCGCCCGTTCAAATACGCCGAAACCGACAAGGGTTTGCCGGATTTTAGCCGCGTTGCCGACGCCAACCGCCACGCTGGGCAGCCCGGCGGCCAAACAGCGATACAAGGCGTTGATGCCGTCTGCGCTGGGCATCGACACCATGCCGCTGCTGCGCGTCATCATGCGTTCCGTTGCCGCATCAATGGTCATGCCGCCGCTTGCCCACATTGGCCAGGCGATGGACACGGTACGGCCAGCGCAGAGACCGGCGGCGACGCGTTGGTTGCGTTGGGCGGCAAAGGTATCCATGAAGGCATTGGCGCAGGCGTAATCGGCTTGGCCGATGTTGCCAAAGGTGCCCGAGCTGGATGAGAACAATACGATAAAGTCGAGTGGCAGATGGCGGGTAGCACGATCCAGATTAAGTGTGCCGCTTACTTTAGGCGCTAATACCTTGCGGAAGCTATCCAGCGGCTTTTTCACGATCAGGCTGTCTTGTAGCGTGCCTGCGGTATGCAGAATGCCATCGAGGCGGCCACATTGCGCCAGAATGCCGTCAATTAAGGTGGTGACCGCGCTAGCCTGCGTGATGTCGCTTTGGTGATAAATCACCTTGAGCGTGTCGGAAGACAGTTGTTGGCATAGCGCTTGCACTCGGCTGCTGGGCGCGGAACGTCCGGCTAACACGATGCAACCTTGTTGGATTCGGCTGGCAATTTCCTGCGCGAACAGGAGGCCGAGGCCGCCGCCACCGCCGGTGATGAGATAGCAGCCGCCGTTGCGCCACGGTGCGTTAGCTTGAGCTGGTAGTGTGAATTCTTGCCAGGTCAACACTTGCCGTTCTCTTGCAGCGTAGCGAATCTGACGATCGGCGCTGACGCGGCTGTCTTCGCGCAGTCGGTGGGCGAGCGCGTGCGCCTCCGTTGTTGCATTTAGGATGGCAGCATCAACGCGAATGAGCTGGCAAGTCAGGCGTGAACTTTCCATGCCGGCGGTATGCAGCAAACCACTGAGGCCAGCATAGCCTTGTAACGCGGCTTGTTCTGAAATGACAACCTGTAATAACACGCTGTCACGCGATGGCTGGTTGAGCAGGGCTTGAATTTCGCTGAACAGCCATGCGGCATGCGCGCTGTAGCGGGCGTCGATAGGGTTTGGATCAACCTCGTTTGAATCACCCCCGCTCGAAACGACGGGCGCGCAGACGCAATGCGCCGTGGTCAACTCGGCTTGCAGACGTGCGCATAGCGCTTCATAAGAGCCTGCTTCATCAGCTCCGATCAGTACGACGCGATGTGAAGCAAAACGGCTGTTTGCCGCTGCCGGCACCGGCGCAGTTTGCCAGTCGGGGCGGAAAAATACTGTTTCGAATACTGTTTCGTTATGGGGGGTTTTGTTCTGGAGTGCCTCCGTGCGGGCCCCTTCCGCTCTAACCCGCAGTGAGAAAGCGAACATGCGCAGGCAGATTTCACCGGCGTCATCGCATATATCAATGTCGTAGCGCCGCACGTTAGCGCTGGATTGCGCGCGGCGGACGATGGCCCAACAGGCCGCACCACAGGGTTTATAGAACTGTAAACGTTCCAGCGCGAAGGGCAGATCAAGCGTGTATGACGCGCCCCAAGAGAAACCAGCGATGGCCTGCAAAGCGGTGTCGAGCATGGCCGGATGCAAGGCGAAATCGGCATGACCGCTGGCGACGGCAGCCGGAATTTCCAAGCGCGCCAACACAGTATCCTGACCAAGATAAATTCTGCGCGCGGCTTGCAGGCCGGGGCCATATTGCAGCTCAGTACTCGCGAAGAAGCGGTAAAACGCGTCAGGCTCTATCGTGCCAAGGGTGCAGCTTTGTTTAATCGCCTCCAGATTGATTCTAGCGGCTGCTGCGGTTGGTATAGCCGCGTTGACCATAACGCGCGCTTGACAATGCAGCGTTTCGCCAGCGTACTGGGACTCAACTGTCTGGGACTCAACTGTCTGGGACGCATCAACTGTCGTAATTTTGCACAGCAGCGCGCCGCTCGCATCCGGTGTCAGGCCGATGGCCACCGTAACGGGCTGCGCAGCGACGATCAACGGCCGCAGCCAGACGATATTTTCCAACTGCATGGCCATGGCAGGCTGCTCTGCGCCGCCGGTGGCAAATTGGGTCGCTGCACGCAGCATTTCCAGGTAAGCCACGCCGGGCAGGATGCGTTCACCGTGAATTTGATGACCAGCGAGGAAAAACTCTTCGCCGCTGAAGGTGGTGTTAAATATTTGCCCGTACAACGTTGAATTGTTGCGATGCACCAGCGGATGTAGAGTAGTTACTGGTGGGTTGACCCCATTATTTGTAACGTTGTTTACTACGCTTTTTTCCGTATCGGCCAGCCAGTAGCGATCGCGTGCAAACGGATAAGTCGGCAAGCTCATTTTGATCGGCAATGCACCACTGTGCAGCGCACGCCAGTCGATTTCGACTCCCATCGTCCATAACTGCGCCAGTTTGGCCAGCTCACGATTGCTGTGCAGGCTGGCGATAAAAGCCGCGCCAGAATCGCCTTCATACAGCGCGCGGAACGGCTTCGAGGCTTTGACATTGCCGCGCCACAACGTCGGCGCATTCTTGTTAGCTTGACTGAAACTGCGCAGGGTGGCGATCAATTCCTCCACCGAAGCGGCAACGCATGCCAGGCGCTCGTTCATCGGCTTACGTCCAATTTGCAGCGTGTGGGCCAGCCGCGCGAGATCAATTGCGCGGTCATTCTTTTGTGCGGGTAGTTGTACGGCGACTTTGCTGGAACTCTCCAGGAAACTCAGTAAACGCTGGACATAATCGGCCAGTCGATCGGCATTCATCGCCGAGAGGACGATCAGTTGTGGTGTGGCAGTGGTAACTGAGGCGGCAGCCAATGGCGGTGCTTCCTGCAAAATCAGATGCGCATTGGTGCCGCCGACGCCAAAGGAGCTAACGCCAGCACGTAAAGGAGAGGGAGTGCGAGCAGGAGCGTTCAAAGGCCCGCTATCCGATACCCAGTCGGTGAGGCGCGTATTGACGTAAAACGGGCTGTTGGCAAAGTCGATACCCGGATTCGGCTGTTGAAAAAACAGGCTGGGTGGCATCTGGCGATGCTGCAAGGCCAGCGCAGTTTTGATCAGGCTGGTGATGCCTGCCGCCACGTCGAGGTGGCCAATATTGGTTTTCACTGAACCAATTGCGCAAAATTGCTTACGTTCAGTGCTGCGGCGGAAAGCTTGTGTCAGCGCGGCAACTTCAATGGGGTCACCTAGCTTAGTCGCTGTGCCGTGCGTTTCGATATAACTGATGCTATCAGCCGTGACACCGGCGTTGCGTTGCGCCCGCGTGATGACCTCCGCTTGACCCAGATTGCTCGGTGCCGTGTAACTCACTTTGGCGGAACCGTCATTGTTGAGCGCGAAACCTTTGATGACGGCGTAAATGTGGTCACCATCGCGCACGGCGTCGTCCAGGCGCTTGAGCAGCACGGCACCGGCCCCGTTGCCAAACACCGTGCCGCTGGCGGCCGCGTCGAAGGCGCGACAATGGCCGTCGATGGATTCAATGCCGCCCGGTTCTGACACGTAGCCAATTTGCGGAAACTTCAGCGCGACGCCGCCGGCAATCGCCATATCAGACTGGTGATTGAGGAGATCCTGGCAGGCTAAACTGACCGCAACCAACGAGGAGGAGCAGGCAGTTTGTAAGGTAACGCTCGGCCCAGTCAGGTTGAGTTTGTAAGAAACAAAGGTAGAGAAGTAATCGCGATCAATCCCCATGACATCTTGTAATGCTGCTAGCGGTTGCGATGGATCAGTCGGATAGGGGCGATATTGGCTGAACATGCAGCTACCATAAACGCCGACCGGTACGGTTATGGCGTCAGGGTTATAGCCGGCATCCTCGAAAGATTCCCAAACGCACTCCAGGAAAATCCGCTTTTGCGGATCCATGTTTTCTGCTTGCCGAGGCGTAATACCGAAGAAACCGGCATCGAACGCATCGGCATCGTCAAGATAGGGAATGGCGCGGACGAAGGTGGGGCTGCGTAGTAACGCTTCGGGAATGCCCGCTGCACGTACCTCGCTTTCACTAAAGAAGCGGAGGGATTCTTTGCCTGCCGCCAGGTTGTCCCAGAACGCCTGCGGATTGACTGCGCCGGGCACGCGACAGCCCAAGCCGATGATGGCGATATCGTTATTGTCAGTAGCATGATCTTGCTTAAGTGCTTGTATTGGTTCAGCTTCGGCGATGTCGCTATGCACCAGATGGTTTGCCAGGGTGCGGATGGTTGGGTAAGTGAATAGCGTTAAGGTGCGCACGCGATCGCCAAACATCGCCATCAGCTGCTGTTGTACTTTCAGTAATAACAACGAGGTGCCGCCGATTTCGAAGAAGTTGTCGTCAATGTCCACTTCGTGCAGACCGAGCAGCGACTGCCAGATGCCGGCGATAGATTTCTCGGTTTCGGTTTGTGCCGCGGTGCGCAGTTTATGCTGGCGTAGGCCCATGCCTTCCGGGGCAGGCAGCGCTTTACGGTCGATTTTTTGCGTGGCGGTGAGCGGCAGACGCTCCATGCACACATAAGCGGCAGGAACCATGTAGTCTGGCAAACGTTGAGCAAGGTGTTCCTTCAGCTCAAGCGGCGATGCTGATTGATCGCGCTGGGTTTCCAGGTAGGCCGCCAGATAGCGCGTACCAGGAATATCCTCGCGCAGAATGACGCAGCAAGCGCGTACAGCGGCGTGCGAATTCAGTGCCGATTCCACTTCTTCAATTTCAACCCGGAAACCATGAATTTTGATTTGCTGATCGTCGCGGCCGATGTATTCGATTGAGCCATCCGGCAGGCAACGGCCTAGATCGTTGGTGCGGAACAAGGTGCCGTTGCTAAACGGATGGGCAATGAATTTACGTGCGGTCAACTCGGCAGCATTGAGATAGCCTCGGGCGAGGCCCGCACCGCTGATATGGAGTTCACCCGGAAAGCCAGCCGGCACCGGATTACCGTACGAATTCAGGAGATGCACCGTAAGGTTATCAATCGGTTTTCCGATGGGGGGAATCGGCGTCCATGTTGCCGGGTCTTCCGGCATGGTAAAACTGGTGACATCTTGACATTCCGTCGAGCCGTAATGGTTATAGAGACGACAACCGGTCAACTGGAAGAAGCGGGTGAGCGCTGGCGTGATCAACAAACGCTCGCCGGCGGTCATGATTTCGCGCAGGCGGTCGGGGACGTGGTTGAGATCAATGGCGTCGGCGAGGCCTTGCAGGATGACGAAGGGCAAATAGAGTTTTTCAATGCGCTTGGCGATGATGAAGTCGAGCAGCGCGTAGGCGTTCTGGCGGATTTCGTCGCGTACCAGAACCAGCGTGCCGCCGGCGCATAAGGTGGCAAAGGTTTCGTGCGCCGAAATATCAAATAGCAGCGGCGCAACCTGGCCCATGCGGCCGCCGGCAATGCGGTTGCGTCGATGCCAGTCAATGAGATTGGCTAGGGCGCGATGTGGCATCTGTACACCTTTTGGCTCACCGGTTGAACCTGAGGTGTAAATACAGTAAATCGTCGCATCGAGCGAAACACTAATGGCGGGGTTGCCAGGAGGGTTGTCAAGGACGGTTTCTGTAGCGCTGTGGTCATGCGGGTCGATGATTTGCACGCTGTGGAACGGGTCATCTGCCTGCAGCGGTTTTGTGGATAAAAAGGCAAAGCGTGCGCCGGAATCGGCCAGCATGTGGCGTAAACGCTGGCGTGGCAGGCTAGGTTCCATCGGCACGTAGCAGGCACCGACTTTAAGAATGGCGATTAAGGCAGCGATGGCCGTTGGTGAACGTTCAAGGCAGATAGCGATGCGTTCCCCCGGCGTGATTCCGCATCCAAGCAGCATTTTAGCTAAGGTGTTGGCACGGTCATTTAACTGCTGATAGGTCAGGCATTCCTCCTCTGCTTCAATCGCGATGACATCCGGGCTACGGGCAGCCTGTTGTTCAAACTGAACGTGAACACAGGGGAGGGCATCTGCTGCAGTGGTTGCTAGTTTGGATTTTGCCTGGGTCTCCTCCATGCGGCGAATTTGTTCGCGATAAGCCTGTACATCCAGCAAGGGAATGGCGCCGATCGGTTGCTCGGGTTGCTGGCACGTAGCGCGGATTAAGGTTTGGAAGACAGTGAGGATGTTTTCAATGGTGATTGCATCGAATAGATCAGCGTTGAACTCTAGGTCGAAGGCGATGTTCACTGCCTTGCTTATTTTTTCTGCCTTGCTGATTGCTTGATCGCGTGCGGATACCCGGGCCGAAAGAATCAGGTCATAAGGCGCGGCATCCGAAACTGGCGTAATGGGTTGGATGTGGAGTGCATCCTGTTGCCGTGCGTCCTGAAAGCGATCCCGGTAAACGTAGAGCAGATTGAACAGCGGTGGATAACCGGTGTTACGCACCGGGTGCAGCTGCTCCACTAGCTTTTGGAACGGATAATCCTGATTCGCTTCCGCAGCCAGCACGCTGTCACGCACGCGCTTGGCGAGCTGGATGAAGGTCGGCGCGTCCGCCATGCGTGTGCGCACCACGACCGGATTGCCGAAATAGCCGATTAATGGCGCGGTTTGCGCAGTCAGGCGGCCCGGGGCGGGAATGCCGATGCAAATATCGTCCTGCCGGGAAAAATGGTGCAGCAGGGCGTTGAACAGCGCGAGCAACACATCACTGAGTGGGCACTCAACGCGGAGCGCAAGCGCTTGTAGCGCATCGGATTCCGTGGCGGCAAGGTCAAGCGTGCGGCAATCGCCGGCATAGCTTTGTTGTAATGGACGCGGGTGATCAGTGGGAAGCTGTAACGCATGCGGCGCATCCGCCAATTGTGTGATCCAGAACTGGCGTTGTGCATCCATCACCGATGGCGCAATTTCATCGCGCTGGGCGATGGCATAAGCCTGGTATTGCAGGGCTAACGGAGCCAGATTCGTCGGCTGCCCCGAACGCCGCACGTGATAAGCGGCGAACAGTTCATTGCAGAAGATTTCAATGGAGCGGTCACCGTCAGACAGAATATGGTGCATGACCAATACTAAGATATGGTCATTATCATCTAGGCGTAACAAGGCGGTGCGCCAGAGCGGCCCGCGCGACAGGCTGAACGGCAGCCGAATCTGGCGCAGAAGATGTTTCTGCACGGCTTGATCACGTTCAGACTCGGAAATTTTGCTTAGGTCGATGAGGGCTAAATCGGTTTCGATCGTGGCATGTACAAATTGCGCTGGTTCACCCGCTTGCAGATCAAACGTCGTCCGCAGCACCTCATGCCGCGCAACGACATCACGCAACGCACTCGCCAAGGTGGTCGTATCAAGCTCACCGCGCAGACGGACGCCGCCGCGAATAGCAAAGGCATGGTTTCCGGGGGAAAGCCGATCGGCAAAAAACATGCGTTCTTGTTCGTACGATTGAACGGAAGCTTGCGCAGCAATGGAATGCGACGATTCATTAAGCGAATGATTCATGAGGGGCTATGCACAGATTAAATGAGAATAAATAAGGGTTATTAAGTTTTTACTTAATAAAAAGAGCAATGCGTTGTTGCAAATAATGCGCCGTCGCTTGCATTAAATGGCTGCCAATTCGGTCAGCGTGGCGATTTCTCCAGTTTTCCAGCTCACTGCCTTTAACCCACTGGTTAAAAGCCCCCATGGCCGGGCCGCAGTGAACTTGATAATCGACTTGGCCGTCGCTTTGTCCGGCCATGGCCAATTGCAGCGAATGGTGAAAATACCAGCGAAATATCAAAGCCATTTTATATTTTGGATCGCGTTCTGCTTTTTCGATCTGCGCCGGTTGTTCGCGGAAATAATGGCAAGTCTGGGCATATACTTCGTCGAAACTAAGGTGGAAATACTTATCCTGAATCTGGCGACGGGTTTTCTCATCAATCGCATCAAGCGAAGGGAAAGTTTTCCACAATTCATAAAGTTTAGAAGCCCGCGCCGGGAAGAAAACGCCTTTACTCAGCACTTGTATGGTCGATCCAGTCTCGAACATATCACCTGATACGGTGTAAGCGGTATCCTGAATGTTAGCGGCCTGCAGCATGTCCTTCACCGCATCGCTGATACCAGCTTCGACGCTACATTGATTAATGGAGCCGGTGACGAGGTAATCGGCACCGAGCATGAAGGCCGCCGCCGCCGCTTCTGGCGTGCCGATACCGCCGCCGGCACCGATGCGAATTGGCGTGGTATAGGTCAGTTCAGCTTGCACGTTATCGCGTAGGCGAAGAATGCTTGGCAACAGAACGACCAGATTGCGGCGGTCGGTGTGACCGGCCGAATCCGCTTCGACGCTGATATCGTCAGCCATACCGATATGGCGTGACAGTTCAGCTTGTTGTGCAGTCACTTGGCCCGCCGCCAGCAATTTTTCGACAAGGCGCGCCGGTGCCGGACGCATGAAGGCTTCGGCAACTTCTGGCCGCGAGATTTTCCCCATCACCTTATTGGCAGCGATGACTTGGCCATGCGCATTAGTGGATAGGCCGTGCAAACGATATTTCACTAACGGCTCGGTCATCTGCATGAAGGCGGCCGCTTCGACGCGGCGGATACCGCGCTGTAAAAATAGATCAACGGTCGCCATTTCCTTGCGTGGATCATGCAAGTTACTGAGCAGATTCATACCCCATGCTTCGCCGCCGGGTAAATCACGTTGAATGTGCGTAATGACGGCCTCCAGTTCGGCCAGCGGCACGCCACCGGAACCAAAGTAGGCGAGCATGCCGGCCTTGGCTAAGCGAACGACTAGGGCGTGCGATGAAATACCGCGATACATCGCACCGGCAACATAGGCGTAGCGCAGGTGGTGATCGTGCCGAAAACTTGCCGCGCCGAGCGATTCGGCGTTGATGGGGGGAATCGTTGCTGGCCAAGTGATTGCCGCCGCTGCGCTGGCGTCGAACGAGGCTTTGATTGCGTTCCAATCGAGCTGACAACCGGCGGCTTGCAAGGCGGCAAACGTTTCTGACAGCACGCGCCAAGTTGGCAGTGTGGCGGATAAAGAGGGTAAAAACTGACAAGCGTCACTATTGGGGCTTTGCTTGGCGATTGAACTTAACGTCGGTTTAGCGCCTATCTCTAAAAACAGCGTGTGGCCACTGGCGATAAGGCCTGCGATGGCGTCTGCGAAGCGAACCGGTTGTCGAATATGGTCGCGCCAATACTGCGGATTCAGCATAGCATCGGCGACGGCGGCACAGCCGGTTAGGTTAGAGATGAGGGGCGTCGCCGCGGGTTGGAACGAGACACTGGCGGCATGACGCTCGAAAGCAGCCAGGATGGGATCCATTAGCGGTGAGTGAAAGGCATGCGAAACCTTGAGAGGAATAGTTTTAAGGCCATCGCGGTTCATTAGCGCAACGATTTCACTGACGGGGCCCACCGCACCAGAGATGGCGACGTTGCTCGGTGAGTTAATCGAGGCAAGAGAAACGCTCGCTTCGTAGCCGGTGAGGTAGTGGCGAACGCGCGCCTCGTCGGCCAGCACGGCGACCATGCTGCCCGCTGCCTCAATGGATTGCATTAGGCGACCGCGTGCGGCAACCAAACTCAAGCCGTCCTCCAGCGAAAACAAGCCGGCAGCGCAGGCCGCAGTCAGTTCACCAATGCTATGTCCCAGGAACGCTGCAGGTCGTATCCCCCATGACTGCCAGAGCACATATAAGGCATATTCGATGGCGAAAATTGCCGGTTGCGCGTAACGCGTCTGATTGATGTCGTCTTTGTTTGGCCCGTAGAGAATATCAAGCAGGGACCGATCAAGATGCGCTTGCAGCAGGCGATCACACTGCGTTAGCGTTGATCTGAATAGTGCGTGATTTTCGTAGAGATCCTTACCCATTCCAGGGTACTGAGAGCCTTGGCCAGAAAACATTAGAACCGGTTTGGTCGTGCTGCAGGGGGTATCAGTTTGCGTATTTAACGGGAGAGTCATTTAAGAAGTGCCTTGCTTAGAGCGGAGGTGCTGAAGGGGGCGTGTTGGAAAGAACTTCGCGGCCTATTTTTGCACAGAGAAAGTGATACGGATAGCCATCATCTATAGTACTTCAGGATCATTTGACGCTGCAAATGGCGAGAAAACGTTCTATTGGGCTGATTGCAACGGCCTATTACAACGGCCTATTGTAATGGCCTATTGCCAGCACTTAACCAAAAGGAGGTTGCGCGTGAGTGCACTTGCGAGCGATTGAGGTTGAAAGCGTAAAGAAAGGGTGACATGAGCAGCCGCGTTCTTTATAGTGCTGACGCGTTAAATCCGATCGGATCAAACTTGGTTTTTTTGGTTTTTTTTGGTTTTTTTTCTCTCTCTCCTTTCCGTTACTTAGAATACCCATTATGAATAAACTCTCTTACTTGATTCTCCCTTTAGGGTTGGCTAGTTTTTCTAGCTTTGCTGCAGAAGAGTCTCCTATTTCTTTCAACATTGGTCTGACCACGGATTATCTCGTGCGCGGTATTTCGCAAACTGAGCATGACCCGGCCTTATCCGGTGGCGTCGATTACACCGCAGATAATGGTCTTTATGCCAGTTTCTGGATGTCCACCCAATCTTGGGTAACCGCTAAAACCAATAGTAATTTTGAATTTGATTTAAGTGGCGGTTATGCCGGTCAAGTTGGCGATATTGGCTACGACCTTGGTTTGTTATATTTGATGTTTGATGGTGACAATATTCCCGGCGTAGCGACGCCCGATGGTGCCGAAGTGTATGCTACCGTCAGTTATAAGGGTGTTGCTTTAACTTATAATCG
Organism: uncultured Thiobacillus sp.; assembly: GCA_964462255.1. Taxonomy (GTDB): domain Bacteria; phylum Pseudomonadota; class Gammaproteobacteria; order Burkholderiales; family Thiobacillaceae; genus PFJX01. Next base: position 11,156 of record CAYWXO010000048.1, read on the forward strand.
TACAATTTCACACTATTCAGGGGGCTGGAATGATGTAGGAACGGATGGGTCGCGAGGCAGCACCTATATTGAGTTGGCTGCTGAGCGTGATTTAGGCTCTGGCTGGGGACTTATCGGTCATGTTGGTCGTGTTTCGGTTAAAAATCACTCTTATGCGTCATTTAACGATTGGGGCGTTGGTGTGAATAAAGATCTAGGTTTTGGCGTGGTGACATTGGCCTATAACGATACCAACGCTGATCCTTCGGTATATGTAACGCCGGATGGAGAAAGCACCAGCAAAGCGGTGTTGACACTGTCATTTAAAAAGGTTTTTTAAGGTTTTTTTGATTTAAAGGAGACGATGTCATGTTTACACGTTCGCTAGAGGAAGTTATTGGTACAGAGCGGGATGTCAATTGGGGCAATGGCCAAAGTCGGCGTTTATTGCTAGCGCGCGATGGCATGAGCTATAGCGTGACTGATACCGTGGTCAACGCCGGTTCGGAATCGTTGCTTGAATACAAGAATCACCTAGAATCTTGTTACTGTATTGAAGGCGAAGGCAGTGTCGAAGCGGATGGCGTCGTTTATCCCATTAAGCCAGGTACGTTGTATGCATTAGATAAACACGATAAGCATTATCTTAGAGCTACGACGACCATGCGTTTAGTTTGTGTGTTTAACCCGCCTTTGCAAGGGCTGGAATCGCATCGTTTGTCCGGCAATGGAGAAAGTTCGCATTATTGATTTTCCAGTTTGATTTTTTGTTGTTTTTTTGTTGTTTTTTTGGTTTTTGTATTGACGGCTGATTGTTGATTTGCATTGTGGCATTAATACTCCCGTTTAAAAAATTTAGAAAAGCTTGCTACAGACTTAAAAAGGCTTAAATATGATTCATTTACTCGGGCTTGCCATTTATGCCGGCAGTGTTGCCGCAATCGGCGCTTATAAATCGCATCAACAACGACAGAAACCCGGCCAAAATGCGGGGCAAAATGCTGGGCAAAATGGGGAGCAAAAGGCTTTGCCGGTCGCCGTGGCTGCACCAGTGCAACCTGCGCATGCACAGTGCGATATCACCGATAGGGTCGTCGATGGGGTCGTCATAGCGGCAGTCGAGCCAGCTGCCACGCCAGAGGCCAATCCTTCTCCTTCTTCTAACAGTGCAGAGTTGGAACTCGAAGCCAAACATATCGACCACCATTTAAAGGTAGCCGGTGTCAGTTTTGGTCTTGCGTTAGTCGGGCGGATTTTTTTTCCACCCCTAGGGCTACTCAGTTTAATTCCGCTGGCTTATGCCGCACATCCGGTCAATGAAATGGCCGTGCGTAAATTCCGTGAGCGTCGCATAAACATCACTATGCTCGACTCTGTTGCATTAGTGGTTGGCGTTGGCTTTGGCCTTTTTGTGATGAACGCGTTGTCGTGCATACTGTATTTGTCCGGTTCAAAAATGCTGCACAGTACGCGCAATCAAGCGCGTTCACGGCTGAGTAATATTTTTAATACGCGTGTGCAGGATGTATGGGTATTGGTGGATGGCGTTGAAATTTCCATGCCATTAACGGCAGTGAAAAAAGGCGATTTGCTGGTGCTTAATGCCGGTGAGATGGTGCCGGTTGATGGTGAAGTTATTGACGGTTTGGCGATGATTGATCAGCATCAGCTGACCGGTGAAGCGCAACCGGCGGAAAAAATAGCGGGCCAAAAGGTGTTTGCCGCCACCTTGTTGATCGCCGGCCGCGTCATTGTGCGCGTAGAGAAGACGGGGCAAGACACCGTCGCTACGCAAATCACATTAGCTTTGGAAGGCACGGACGATTACATCGCCACTTTGCAAACGCGTGGCGAGAAAGTCGCCGATGCTTCCGTGTTGCCGACATTAGGCGTGACCGGCGCGGCGTTGGTGACGACCGGTGTTGGTGCCGGCGCAGCTGTCATTAGTTCTAACTACTCCGAAATCATGCGGGTTGCCGTGCCATTGACCATGGTGAATTACTTGCGACTGGCATCGCGCGCTGGCGTGTTAATTAAGGATGGCCGTTCGCTGGAACAAATGATGAAGGTCGATACCGTCGTATTTGACAAAACCGGTACGTTAACGCACGAACAGCCGCATATTGGTCGCATTCTGCCGGAAGAGGGTTTGAGTGAAAATGAATTACTGGCACTGATGGCCAGCGCCGAATATCGGCAGAGTCACCCGGTGGCACTAGCGGTATTGGCGGAAGCCAAGCAGCGTGGTATTGAGCTGCACGCCATCGAAGATGCAGAATATCAGCTCGGCTATGGCCTTACGGTGCGCTATCAGGGCGATGAAATTAAAGTGGGTAGCCGTCGCTTCATGCTTAACGAAGCCGTGCTGTTGCCGGCAGCGATTGATGAAATTCAGGCGCAGGCCAATTTCAGTGGTCATTCCTTGTTGTATTGCAGCCGCAATGATCGTTTTGCAGGCGTAGTAGAGTTAAAACCGACCTTACGGCCGGAAGCGAAGCGGGTGGTACGACAATTGCAAGAACGCGGGTTGCAGGTGGTGATACTCTCGGGTGATCAGACGGAACCCGTAGCGCGTTTAGCGCAAGAATTAGGCGTCAAACGTTACTATGCGGAGACATTGCCAGAAGGTAAGGCAGAGGTTGTCGAACAGCTACAAGCGGAAGGTCGCGTTGTCTGCTTTGTCGGCGACGGCATTAATGATTCGATTGCGCTCAAGCGCGCCGCGGTTTCCGTTTCCCTGGAAGATGGCTCGCACATTGCGCGCGACAGTGCGCAGATCATACTGCTCGATCAAAATTTGGAACAATTGGTGGCAGCGTTGGATATGGCCAAACGATTCGCCAAGCAGCGTGATAACGCAATCAATTATGGCGTGGCGCTGCCCAGCGTTATTTCCATGACCGGGGGGCTATTCTTTGGTTTTACCGTCGCTAACGCCATGTTGTTCTACAGTATTAGTGCGGTGAGTGGTTTCAGTATTGCCATGCTGCCGATGTTGATGGACAAACTGGCATCGGCTAAATCTGAGGATAAAAAGAAGTAGTTTGATTAAAGCAAGAGGGTGTTGCTAACTTTTTGTTAGCCGTTGGGGACTTTAGCTCTCTCAATACCTAAGAAATGTTTGACAACCATAGGGAAGTTTCAGAGACTGCTATGTATGACATATTCACTTTGCAAAGCACAGGATGTAATTTTAGCTAAGGTATTTTCAAACCTTATTGAGATTGGCATTCCAAACTGCATTTTGGCAGGCGGAACTGCGTTGACGAGGTATTACCTGCACCATCGGGTGTCTTATGACCTTGATTTTTTTGTGGGAGGAAATCTTTCTCCAGAAAGGCTATCGCTGGCGTTGGGTCGCATAGGAATAAACCTGAGTGACGTGCAGTTCGAATCGGGTGGAGTATTCGCGCACCAATTGCATGGCTATGCAAATCTTGATGAAACTATAATTAAAATTTCGTTTGTTGAAGACGTGTACGAGGGTATGTGGTCGAAGAAACAGTTCGGTACTGTTGTTACCGAAGAAATTGGTGGTTTGTATCACAGGAAACTGCGCGCTATATCGGGTAGCGGTTTTGGTAATGGTGCCAAAGGGGCACGTCAAACTGCGAGAGATTTGTTCGACGCCTATGTGCTGAGTAGCCAAGTGCAACCCATACGTAGATTTCTAGCTGATGCGAATCAGCATGGTGCCAACTATCCGCTGGATGCCTTTTGCGCAAATATTCTGCGCATGCCGTGGTTCGACTTGATGGATGAGTTTGAAGGACTTGAGTTGTTATCTCCCTACCTCGGGCTGACCTTGATTGGAGACATCAAGCCATTGCTGGTGAATGAAGCAATGACGATTCAAAAATTAATTGAAATAGATGATGAAAATCTCTGACACACAAATTGAAGCGTGGGATCGCGCCAAGCGCATGGCTTTCTGGGATCAGGGTAAGTTGGAGTATGCCCAATGGTTGCTGGCATTCAAATCCGGCAATACCAATGTCATACGGCAAAGCATTAATTACATGCGGGGTGCAGATTTGGTTGATCTGGTTGGTAAGCGCCAATTCATTAAGGTATGGCCCTTGTTACGGAATGCCGAAGGGCTTAATGAAAACAAAAAAGCCATCTTGGACGCAGCTTGGGGATTTTATGTGGCAGGCGATGTTTCATTCCCTGTTTCCGCTTCTGTGACGCGCTTTCACCCCAAAAAACTTGGAACATTACGCGTGCTAGCAAAATCGAGCGGGCACAATTCCATTTACCAAATTGCTAAAATGACAGGCCGTGATTATCGTCGTGTGTACGACGACATCATGGATTTTGTGGCGGATGGAATCGCCATTGTTGCCATAGAGATTAGGAACGGGCGTAAAGCTAAAATAGCGCGTTTGCATGGACTTCATATTGCTTAGCGAATGAATTTCCGCCATTCATTGGAGGGCGGTGTACTGCCCTCCAATGTGCTAATGCCCTAATTACTTACTAGGTAATGTTATGACATCCTGCAACTGGATCTGGTTGCTGTCTGCGGTTTTTTGCACCAGCGTTGCGGTTTGGTGACGCACTTCGACAATGACCTTGGCTAAAGTCGCTTGCGAATTGATATGGTCAGCTTCCGCGTTGATCCAATCGCGTTCTGTCTCGAATTGACGATAGGCAGTGGCCAGGGTTTGTGTCTGATCAGCTACCGCGGCATCGACTGATTTACGATAGGAACCGGCGGATTGCGCAGCTGATTCTGTCGTAGCAATCGTGCTGGTTACCTTGTCGCCCAACGCTTTCAGGTCGATACCGGTTTTGCGGATGGTATTGTTAAGGCCGATCTGGTTTTTCATCTTGTTCAATGTTGCCTGCGTGACTCGACCTTTAGCGGCACTGTTGCCCCCCAGTTTCATCGCGAATTGCACGCCGGCGGTATAACCTAGATCGCCACTTGGATTGCCTAAGGCATCAAAGTAATTGGCGAAGCCGCTTTTCTCGCCGAAATCGACCATTTGCTGATGCGCTACCATGATGAGATTAAGTTCAGGCTTGCTGTAGTCCTTAAACCATTTCAACAGTTCGTCGGCGGCTTTGTCTTCCAGTTTCAGCGCTTGAATGTCGAGGCGATTAGCCAGTGCCATGGTATTCCAATGGGTCGGATCAACAAGGCTGCGATCAGCGGGCGCTTGTGGCAAGTCGTCGGTGGCGTCGCCCATTTCAATTGCCTTGGCTAATGGCAGACCCAATGCGTTAGCCAGAGCTGAACGGCTTTGGTTTAGTTCAGTTTGTGCATTGTTCATATCCTTGCGTTTCTCTTGCACGAAACCCTCGATACGATTCAAGTCAGCGGCATATTGCGCCCGCGCTGCCCCCGCGTTTTCCATCTTGTTGATCACACCATGAATGCGTGCAGCCCAACGTTCGACGCGCTCCAGCGATTCTTTACGCAATTGATATTTTGCCGCAGCAGCCCGGTTATCCCAGTAAGCGTAAACGCCGCTAGCAAGAATGCTGGAAATGGCATGGTTCATATTGGCCACAGAAGCATCGTACTTCAGCTTCTTGGATTCATAGTCACCGATACCTTCGGCTAAATCACCACGGCCCCAGAGTGGCACGCGGGTAACGAACTTCATGACGCCGTAGGTGAGGGGGAAATAATCGTTGATGTCCTTTTTCAGGCCGCCGTTGTTCAATGCATTGACGGCTGCACTGGCGCTGATTTTGTCACGCTCGGAATCACGTTCAGTAATATCAACCCCTAATTGCATATAAAGACCGTTGGTGTAAATTTTGGTCAACGCCAATTTCAGGTCTTCGGTGCGAACTTCATCGGGTAGAAAAGTACCGGCGGGCATGGGGCCG
>CAYWXO010000049.1:0-6792 GCA_964462255.1 uncultured Thiobacillus sp.
CGTAAAAGCAGAGCTGGATCAGGAACTTGGCTTTGGGCGAGCGGGCCAGCTTGGTATCGGCCACTTCGTAATGCCAATCGCCCAGATTCGATGCCCCCGGCACACGAACCAGGAAATCGGCATAGCCGGCAAAGGCATCGTGTCGCAAAGCGGCCTGATAAATCACCTCGTCACCGCGTCGCATCGCTTCCAGCGTGGCCTCCACTGCTGCATCGAGATTGCCGGGACCGGCTTTCAGGTCGGTGACCTGGCGACCGGCCTGCAACAGGCGTTGCAGATAGCGCTCTTCATGAGCGAAACCGTGCGCCTGCACCAACTGCGTTTCATCGTCGTCCGCCGTGCGCGCAGGCGCGGTTTCGGGGTGGAGCAGCGCCTGAAGATCGAGCGCGGTCAGGTGCTCGCAATCGAGGAAGTTGGCGAGGTCGGAAGCGGAGTGGAGAAGGTGGTCGTTAAGGATGCGCATGGGGGTTGGCTATGTGGTGGCTACGTGGCGGCTATTTGTTTGGCACGTTGACTGGCGGCATGAGCCCCAAGCGTTTGGCACGGCGCGCGAAGCGACGGTCATCGAAGCTATTGAATTCGGTGCAGTGCCGACTGGCGAGCAGGTGCAAAGCGTCGGCGAAATCCAGCCCCTCCGCATGCCAGGCCAGCGCATCACTGATGCGTGACCATTCCTCGACATTGACGTTGGACAAACCGAGCAGATGTTTAACCACCCGGACGAAATCCTCGGCAGCGAAGCCATAAAAAGCCCGCAAGACCCATTCGAGTTCGAGAATCACCGTCAGGGGTACGAACACCTGGGGGGATTCGGTTAGCAGTCGATGGGCAATCGGGCGTTGCTTGGCGGCCTCGGGATCAGCCGGGTCATCCACATAAAAACGCGCCAGGATGTTGGTATCAAGAGCAATCATCTTCGCGATCACCTTCAGTATTCCGCATGGCGGCAGCAACATCGAAATCGGCAAGCCGGCGTGTACCCGGCCGTTTACAAACTAGCATGCCAAAGCCGTCTTCGGCATGGGTTTGAACAACCTGGCGCTTTACTTCGACGTGAATAACATGGCCATTCAAGCTGAAATCGAGTTGGCAGCCGGGTGTGATGCCCAGTCGACGACGGATTTCCACCGGAATGACGACCTGGCCTTTATCAGAAACAGTGACGGTCAGCATGGCAACCTCCTTTTCTTACATGGTAAGAGAATTTTAGCACGTCATTCCAGCAGCCGCCTTGTCGAGTTACGCCAGCAATTCGTGTCATTTAAAAATTCAGTGCTGTGCGGTTAATAGCATTAGTTTTGTTAGGCGATTAAAAATCATCATCGCCATCAAATTTATTTTCTAAGCCTGGTAGGTTTTCCATTTCTAAATTTCGCATACTAAAATCTTTATTTCTGTTGTCAATTTTTTTAAACTTTATTATCTCTCCGTTTTCAACTTTTATATGAATTTCATACTCGTAAACTGAGGCATATCCCATGTGTACGTAATTTAATAGCCTACCCTGTGTTATTCTTAGTGTTCCGGTAAACCAGTCTGCAAAAATGGCGGATTCATTTTTTAGCTTGAACCTTCCTTCTAGGTTTACAAGGTAGAATTTATTATCCTTAATTTCCCAGGTGCCAATATATCCTCTCCAGCAACTTGTAGAAAATGTAAAAGAATTATGAGGTTCTATTTCATCATCTTTTAATAAAATAATTCTTGCGTCATTCTCTGGTAATGAAGGGCGAAATGCCATTGATTCTTTTTTGCCATCCAATATGAGAATTTCGTGTGCCTGCGCTGTCATAATTTCACCTCATTTAACTGTTAATAATCAGACAAATGTCCATATTACTTGCTTAAGCCAGCTTGCCGGCCAGATGCCAATATCAGCTTGCCAGATTTTTAATTAATATAAATATTAATAAATAGTCTGGCAGCAAATAAAGACTAACACAAAATTTTACTGATATTTCATTTTGTAAGTAGATGAATTTTCAACATCATAAAAGGTTTCTTCCAAACGAGTAATGGCACCGGTATCGGTAATACGAAATGTTGCGCTTTCATAAATGCTATCGTAATAGTCATCTTTTGTTTCGATGATTAAAGTTAGCAATGCCGTATTGTCGCTATCTGGTTTAATAACGTAGGACATATTTTCTTTGCCGATTGGGTCATTTTTTCCACTGTCATAAACACGGTAGCGTGTTGCTGAATAGAGCATTCCAGTATCACCCACTTTAACGGTTTGCGGGATGTTATAGGCATTCGTTTTCATAAAGCCGCCTTCAATATATTCTCCCATCGGGTTGTAATTGCTATCGTAAAAAAATGAACCGGATGCGGCAAGTGGAATTTCAATGCCATTTTCCGCTTTTATTAGGCCTGTCCATGTTGATAATTTGTAAAATGCTTGCACGCCTAAAAAAGTGGCGGGTTTTAATGTGCTGGTATTTAACATCCCTTGTCCTGACAGGTTTGTTATCAACGTGTAATTGGCTTTTGACGCTGTAAAAGTAAATGCAGATGAAGACTGGCTTTGTAATAAATTTGCATAAGCTGTTTTTAATGGGAATGTTTTTGTCGAGGTGACTGCACTTTTGTTTTCTATTAGTGCCGAGGAGTCGCTTTCATCGCCGCCTCCGTTGCAGCCGGTGAAAAAACTGAATGAACAAATAACTGCTAAAAATTTATTGGGTTGCATGGTGTTTCCTTGTTTAAGTAATTTTCGTCGAGTAGATAGAACGATCAAGTTTTGCTAATCTGGCTATTGGGTATTATTATAAAATTTTTTAAATTCTATATCATTCCCTAAGAAAGCCATGTTTCAATTTAATTTGATAACTCCTTTCGGCTTCAACAATGCTTCTATCAAGATATTTTTCAGAATAACCGTTTGGTGCATAAACCCACCAACTTATTTCATTTAAATTGATAAGCAATTTGTGCATTTTCATGTTTTTCCCGGTGATGGTGATAAACCCACTTCCTCCATTGGATAATTCTATAGTGTTTGTTTTTGTATTTTTGTAATCGACGCTGTAAATACTGGCGTAATCGCGCGTGCCGTGGTCACGAATGGTTCTGGCTTCAAGGACTTTGTAGCGGTTATGGCGAATTTTTTTAATAATCAACTTGCCTTTGTTATATAAAAAAGGCTCGCTATCATAATGATTTGCCTTGCTTTTAATAAATCGATAAGTGCCACTAATATCTATTTGATCTGTTGTTGAGTTTGATTTTTCAATAGGTTGCGGTGTGGGCTTTATAATGGCGGACTGTGCTACAAACACAGTTTGTGGCGGCGAGGAAGCATCAAAGAATATTGATGAAATTAAATAAATGCTTACATAAGGTAGTCCTATGGCAAATAATATGAGGAAATTAAATACCCTGCGAATGACATATCGCATATTGGGTGAAAAAGTGTCGCGATTAGCCTGTGTTCGGCGGCGGCGTTGCGTTCTGGGTTTCGGTCGTGCAGGTTGTGCGCGCGGCGGTGGTGGTGGCGGTGGTGGCGGGGATTCTGGTGCTGGCTGAGTGGTTGAAGTTGATTGCCACTTCTGGCTTGCGTGCTGTTGTTTTATCCAATAATCGTGATTGGCGCGTTTAGTGGGGTCTGCAAGAACTTGGTAGGCAACATTCAGCAATACCATTATCCGTGCGGCTTCAGGATTATCTGGGTTTCGGTCAGGGTGATGCTTTTGTGACAGCCGTTTGTAAGACGCACGAATTTCTTCCAGCGTCGCAGTGCGTGCGACTTTGAGATTATCGTAATAGGTGTGGATTCGCGGCATGGGGCGCGCCTTGATACGTGTTAGCGCAGGGGACGGGTTGGGGCGTTCAAATTAATCAACGAGCCAACGATTGAGATGCGGTCCATGAAAACTTCCTTTTTAATCGCTTTGAGTGCAAGCGATTATGCGCAGGTGACTCGCTCATAAGATGAGCGAGTTAGAGCGGAAGTTGGCTAGCTACGAATAATTTTTTCGCGCGGCGTCCAGATAGGAGATGACTTTGGCGCGCAATGATTCTGGTTCGAGAACCGTACAACCACTGCCATATTTCAAGATGTCCATGATGAGTTCGTCATCATGGGTATAGGGAATTTGCAGGATAAAGCTGCCATCCGCTGTATGGCTGCTTTGCTGATCGCTGTGCCAGGTTTCACTGGCAGCCCAGCGTGCGCAGATCGGGCAAAAGCGCAGTTTTGCCCATTTGGCTTCCTTGCCTGCCCAGATACCGTAGCCGGTATTCATGAGCGCATCCAGCTCGTCGGTTTCAACCTCGCGTGCGGTTTCCGCCAGCATTTCGGCCTTTTGGATATTGTCGAGCGCGAAAGTGCGCACCGCTTCACGCAGGTGGCACCAGGCGACGAGATACCAGACTTCTCGATAGTGAATCAGACGTTGCGGTGAGATCACGCGATTGGAGTTTTCGCCAGTAAATCGGCTCGCATGCTGAATTTGCAAACGGTGGCGCTGCATGAGCGCGCTGATTGTTTTTTCAAAAAAGCGCGGCGAAGTGGGCCGTTTGAAGCGTGATCGAATGAAGATGCGCTGTTTTATTTCCTGTGTTGCAGCTTCTGGCTTGCCAAGCAGGCTGGCCAGTCTTTCACGCAGCATGGCAAATTGCTCATGCAAGATGCCGGGTTCAATTTCTTTCAGTAGATGCTCAATAGTCAGTAAGGCGTGAATTTCACCCGCATTAAACCAAACGCCGGGTAATTCATAGCGCGGCCCGGCTGGCGCTGTTTCAGCAAATTGATAGCCATTGCAGGCGCGATTCCATTCGATCGGCGCGTTGAGATTGCTGCGCAGATACTCAAGATCTCGCTTGAAGGTGGCTATGGAGACGCCAAGTTCTTCCAGAATGCGTTCAACCGATACGCAACGGTTGGCACGCAGTAATTTGTCCAGTTGATAAAGGCGTTCGGTTCGGTTCATGTGTTTGCAATGTCAGTGCCCACTACTCCAATCCACCCAGCCGGCATAAGCCGTCAATAAGACGATGCCGCCAAATACGATGCGGTACCAGGCAAAGATGGTGTAATCATGTTTGCTGACAAATTTGATCAGTGTGCGGATGGCAATCAGTGCGCTGATGAACGCGGCTAAGCCGCCGACTAGAAACAAGGGCACATCGCTGATATCGAATAAGCGCCAGTTTTTGTAAATATCGTAGGCGGTGGCGGCGAGCATGGTGGGGATGGCGAGGAAGAAGGTAAATTCTGCCGCGGTTTTACGCGATAAGCCGAGGAACAGGCCGCTGATGATGGTGGCACCTGAGCGGGAGGTGCCCGGAATCATGGCGAGGGCTTGCGCAAAGCCGATGATTAGGGCTTTGCGCCAGGTTAAATCGTCGAGTGTTTCGGTGCTGATGGTGTGGCTGCGCCGTTCCGCCCACAGAATCAGGATGCCGCCGATGATCAACGCTGAGGCCACCACCAGCGGGTTGAACAGGTAGTATTTGATTTCCTTGTAGAACAGAAAGCCCAGTACCGCCGCCGGTAAAAAGCCGGCCATCAAGTTAATGGCGAGTCGTTGTGATGCGGGGTCTTTGTTTAGGGTGGTGGCGACGTGGCCGAGGCGCACGCGGTATTCCCACACCACGGCGAGAATGGCGGCCAATTGAATGGCAATCATGAAAACTTTCGATTTTTCGTTGTTGAAGTCAAGCAACTGCCCAGCCAAAATCAGGTGGCCTGTGCTGGAAATCGGTAAAAATTCGGTGAAACCTTCGAGTACGCCAAGAAGTAGCGCTTTGAAAAGAAGCAAGTAATCCACGTGAGCATCTTTAATGAGAGTTGCAGGCGGCGGCATTCTAGCAGTCAGTCGGGCTTTGGCAGCGCTTTGCGCGGTTACAAAGTTGATTTGCTAGATTTGCGAAAGTTGATTTGCGAAAGTTGACTTACGACAGCGCGAAGCCGAATTTCAAGGATAATCGCCCACTTTTTTGCGAGCTTGCCATGTGGTTCAAGAACCTCTCCTTCTATCGTCTTCCCGCCAATTGGGCGCTGGATATTGCCAAACTCGATGAACAATTGGCGCTGCAGGCGTTGCAGCCTTGCGGCAATCTCGACAGGGAAAGTCAGGGCTGGGTGTCGCCGCGCGGTGATGACCGCTTGGCCTATGTGCTCAATCAGCAAGTGCTGGTTGCGCTGGGCGCTGAAAGCAAACTTTTGCCGGGCAGCATCGTCACGCAGTTTGCCAATGAACGCGCTGCTGAGCTCGAAGAGCAGCAAGGCTACAAACTGGGCCGTAAGCAAATGCGCGAGCTGAAGGAGCAAATTACCGATGAATTGTTGCCGCGCGCTTTTGTGCGGCGGCGTGTGACTTATGCCTGGATTGATCCGGTCAACGGCTGGTTGGTGATTGATTCGGCCACGCCGGCGAAAGCGGAAGAAGTGCTGGAACGGTTGAATAAAACGCTGGATGAATTGCCGGCGCGGGTGATGCACACCGAAGTTTCACCGGCCGCGGCCATGACCGAATGGTTGCTCAGTGGCGAAGCGCCCAACGGTTTTAGCATTGATCGCGATCTGGAGTTGTGCGCGGTGGATGAAGAAAAGGCGACGGTTCGTTATGTGCGCCATGCGCTGGAGGGGGAAGAAATTCATCAGCATATTGCCGCCGGTAAAACCGCGACGCGCTTGGCTTTGACCTGGAATGAGCGCATTTCTTTTGTCTTGACCGAGCAACTGCAAATCAAACGTGTGGCGTTTCTCGATATTTTGAAAGATGAGGGCGAGCAGGGCGATAACGCGGATGAGCAGTTTGATATTGATTTCGTTTTGATGACCGG
>CAYWXO010000049.1:6892-16927 GCA_964462255.1 uncultured Thiobacillus sp.
TGTTTTAATGTTCAGTGCGGGCCGGTCATGGGGACGAAGATGACTGGCAAGGCATTTCTGCTGTTGATCTGGCCGTTCATTTCTTTGTGGACGACGCGTAATGTTTGGCCGAGTAAAGCGTTGCCAATGGGGATGACCAGGTTGCCGCCCGTTTTGAGTTGATCAAAATGGATATGACACCAACCGATGACTTTAACCGATGACGCTAACCGGCTTGAAATCGTACAATTCGCGGCATTATCAGATTCGTTTTGGGTGGTTACTATGGTTAACAACGAAGACGCGCTTTATGCCTCCTCCATTCAGTCGTTGCCGCTGATTCACAAAGGCAAAGTGCGCGACATTTATGCGATAGATGATCAGCGCATGTTGATTGTGACCAGTGACCGTCTTTCTGCATTCGATGTTGTGCTGCCGACACCGATTCCCGGCAAAGGCAAAGTGCTGACCGAGCTCGCCGATTTCTGGTTTGCCAAACTCGCTGGAATTTTGCCGAATCAATTGACCGCCGATGTACCGGAATTGGTGGTGAGTGAAGCGGAGCGCGGGCAAGTTGCCGGCCGTGCCGTGGTGGTTAGGCGCTTAAAGGCGCTGCCGATTGAGGCCATTGTGCGCGGATATTTGGTGGGTTCTGGCTGGGCGGATTATCAAAAAACCGGTGCGGTGTGCGGGACGGTTTTGCCGGCGGGTTTGCGTCTGGCAGAAAAATTGCCGGAGCCCTTATTTACCCCTTCCACCAAGGCCGCCGTCGGCGAGCACGACGAAAACATTGATTACGCGCGTTGCGAGGATTTGCTGGGCGCGGCGTTGGCGGCACGTGTCCGCCGCGCCGCCATTGCGCTGTATATGGCAGCGGCGGAATACGCGTTGACCTGCGGCATCATCATCGCCGACACCAAATTTGAATTTGGCCTCGATGAACACGGCAAGCTGATTCTGATTGATGAAGTGCTAACGCCGGATTCGTCGCGCTTTTGGCCGTTGAATCAATATCGGGTCGGTGAGAATCCGCCCAGTTACGACAAGCAATATGTGCGTGATTGGCTGATCGCTTCCGGCTGGAACAAGCAAGCACCGGGCCCCGAGTTGCCGGCCGAGGTGGTTGCGAAAACGGCAGAAAAATATCAGGAAGCGCGGCGATTGTTGCTTGGGTAAGGTTGTGGCTTGGGTAAAAGAGAGGCGCACCCAGTGCCAATAAGCCGGCCGAAGAGGATGGCTGCGCGAGCGCGATCGTCAGCGGCCGTTAGCCCCGTTAGCCACTGGCTACGTTCGCCAGCCCACCGAATCAGGCGAGCGCGCACGCCGTTCGATCAGGTTGAAGCCGTTTTTCCAATTGCGGCAGGCTGAGGCGGGCACGCGATCCACCCGCGGTGTGATGCCCTTCGTTGCTGCCAATGCGGACCAGTACGTCTGTGGGTTCTGAGTAAATGAGATAGGCCATGCGACTCCCCTTGTCTTGAATTTTGAATTCAATATTTTTATTGACTAGAAATTGTTCGAAGTCTTTACTCGAATCGGCGTCAATATCAAGCTCAATTAAACAATGTTCTGAAACTGCACCCGCGGCAAGCATGCCGGTCAGACATGGTGAAAATTGGCTGAATACGCGCATCACCGCCAGCGCTTGTTGACGTAATGCCAGCAACATGGCGGCATGTTCTTCCGGTTCGTAGAGCGATTGCCGCTCAATCAGCGCGGCATCGACTTCCTCATTGCTGGGCAAGCCGCGCGTTTCCGGCAGGCCTAAATTGCGTGCGGCCTTGCGTTTAGCCAAGGCGTAGTCATGAATGCCCTGTTCAGCAATCAGGCTGGCGGCGAGGTCGGCGATGCGCAGGCGGTTCTGGGCAAGGTGAGCGTCACGCATAGCGGTATGGATTCGATCTTTGCTTACTGGTCAGCCGGGAGTGGGGCATCTTCGGCCGTGATCTCTACCGGCGGCTCGGCACCGGGGGCAAATTCATGGAAGAAAAATTCGTTTACGCCCTGGCCAGGCTCGGCGGGCTCACCGGTGCTCGGGTCGATTTCGGCGGTGGTAATGCCTTCGGGCAGGTAAAAAGGCTGTTCAGGCGTGTTGGCTAGCGCTTCTTGCATGTAGCGTATCCAGATGGGAAGTGCGGTGCCGCCACCGGTTTCGCCCGAGCCGAGCGGGCGCGGTTGGTCGTATCCCATCCACGCTACGGCAACGCGTGTCGCTTGAAAACCGGCGAACCAGGCGTCGTGATGATCATTGGTGGTGCCTGTTTTGCCGGCAAGGTCACTGCGGCCTAATTTGAGTGCTGCGGTGGCGGTGCCGCGGCGAATGACGTCCTGCATCAAGCTGGTCGTCAAGAACGCATTGCGTGCATCAATGGCCGGGTGAACCATGGGGGCGGCAAAGCGTTCCAGCACACGCCCATCTTTATCGGTCACTTTCAATAAATGCCAGGGCGTCACTTTATGGCCACCATTGGCGAAGACCGCATAACCCGCCGCCAGCGAAAGTGGCGTAACTTCACCTGCCCCCAGTGCTAGTGTCATGTAAGGGGGAATGCGGCTCATATTGAAACCAAACTTGGCGATATGCTCTAGCGCGAAGGGAATGCCAGTGCCTTCCAGCACCCGAATTGAGACCAGGTTTTTCGATTTGGCCAGCGCATTACGCAACGTTAACGGCCCTTCCAGGCTGCCATCGTAGTTTTTGGGCGACCAGTTGACGCCGCCCGTTTCAGTGGCGCTAATTTCCAGGGGGGCATCCTCAAACACACTGGCGGGTGTAATGCCACGCTCCAGCGCGGCGGAATAGACAAAAGGCTTGAAGCTGGAGCCGGCCTGACGCCAAGCCTGCGTGACGTGATTGAATTGATTGCGCGAAAAATCGAAGCCGCCCACCATCGCCAGAATGGAACCGTCAGCCGGCGAAAGTGCGATAAATGCGGCTTCTACCTGCGGTAGATTGGTTAGTTGCCAAGGCGCTTTCGCTGTGCTGCGGGCAACGCGCACGATACTGCCGCGGCCAAGGCGTTTGTCGGCCGCCATCGGGGCGGATATAAAGCGTTGCGCAAATTTGAGTTCGCTGGCCCCCAAGTTAACATCTTCGCCACTGCGCAAACGCACTGTGATGCGTGATGCGTTGAGAGAGAGCACGACCGCCGGTAAGAAGCCGCTTGATTCTTCCCGGTCCAGCAGGGTGCGCTCAATGAGTTTGTCGGCCGCCTCTTCATCATCCGTCGGGAGTTTGATTTTGCCTTCCGGGCCGGCATAACCGCGTCGGCGCTGAAAGTCGAGAATGCCTTGCCGTACACCATTCAAGGCGGCTTTTTGGTCGGCGATGCGCAGCGTTGTATAAACTTTCATGCCGCTGACATAAATGCTTTCGCCATATTTTTCAAACATGCGACGCCGCACGAGCTCGGCCAGATGGTGCGCTTCAACTTCAAAATTCTGCGGTGAATACTTGATGCGCAAACGTTGCTCTTTCGCGGCGAGATAGTCTTCTTCCGAGATGAAATTCAAGGTCTTCATGCGCTTTAAAACATAAAGCTGGCGCGTTTTAGCGCGCGTAGGATTGACCACCGGGTTATAGGCTGACGGCGCTTTCGGCAAGCCGGCCAGCATGGCGGCTTCGGCAATATCAATTTTGGCGAGTGGCTTGCCAAAATAAATCTGCGCGGCCGCGGCAAAGCCATAGGCGCGTTGGCCTAAAAAAATATGGTTGATATAAAGCTCAAGAATTTCATCTTTGGATAAAGCATGCTCAATCTTGATGGCGAGCAAAGCTTCGTTCATTTTGCGGGTAAAAGTTTTCTCGGAGGTGAGGAAGAAATTACGTGCCACTTGCATGGTAATCGTTGAAGCCCCTTCCTTTGCGCCACCGGATTGTAAATTGGCTAACGCCGCACGTAATATGCCAAGCGTATCGACACCGCTGTGTTGGTAAAAACGTTCATCTTCCGCCGCGAGGATGGCGTGTTTGAGAGATTTCGGCGTATCCTGGATGCGAACGACAGCGCGGCGCTCTTCGCCAAATTCACCCATGAGCGCGCCATCTTGCGTATAGATGCGTAAAGGTTGTTTGGGCCGGTAATCTTTTAGCGTTTCCAGGTCCGGCAGATTAGGATAAATAACGGAAGCGGCAAGTACCACGACTGCGCTTACCGCAACACTCAGGCCGACAAATAAGGCCAGCAAAACTTTCCACAAACGGGTCATATCAGGCTCGCAGCGTAACCAGCGTAAAAAAATGAGGGGGAAGGTAAGGATAAAGCGATTTGTCGATGGCGTGGAAAATCGCGCGTCACATTCTTATTTAGCATCGCTCGCAACCCGGTAGGCACGGAAGAAAACTGAGAAGGCCTACTGTTATTTCCGGGAAAATGGCAAAATCCTTGTATGGCGGGTTGAATTGATGCTGAAGTTTAAGGTGATTTCTTCGGGGTGGCATGTAAGTGCATGTTTGTGAAGGGGAATTTTTTTGGATTTAGCTTTTCTTAGCCCGGGATTTCGTCCGATGATAGGTGTTGATGTTAGCGCATCGGCCGTGAAAATGCTTGAACTGAGCGGACATGGCAAGTTAAAAGGCAAACTAAATGGCGGCCACAAAGTTGAGCGTTATGCTATTGCACCGTTGCCGCGCGATGCCGTGCAAGATGGTGCAATCACCAAGATCGAAGCGGTGGAAGAGGCGATGCGGAGCGCGTGGAAGGCGCTGAATACGCGTACGCGGGATGTTGTGATGGCCTTGCCGGCGGCTTCGGTGATCACCAAAAAAATCATGTTGTTGAAAGAGGCTTCAGAAGCGGAAATTGACGAGCAAGTGACCGCTGAAGCCAATCAGGCCGCTTCTTTTCCGATTAACGACATCAGTTTGGATTACCAGATTTTAGGGCCCAATCTCAAGAATCCTGATGAAAACGACGCGCTGTTGATTTTGGCGCGACGGGAGCGGGTGGAAGAACGGGTAGCTTTGGCTGAATCGGTGGGGTTGAAAGTGGTGGTTATGGATGTGGATTCTTACGCCAGCTTGACCGTTTATGAAGAGTTAGCCTTGCAGTTGCCTGATCAGGGTAAAAATAAAACGGTGGCGGTGATTGATATTGGTGCGCAAGCTACGCATGTTAATGTAGTACACGACAACCAGAGTGTGTATCAGCGTGAACATACCCTTGGCGGCAGTGCCCTGACCAATGAAATCAGTCGGCGCTTCGATTTGCCGGTTGAGGAGGCCGAGGATGCAAAACGCAAGGGGCTGCTGCCGGACAGTTATGAATCTGAAGTTTTGCAGCCGTTTATGGATTCCGTCGCGCAGGAAATCGGCCGCGCCTTGCAGTTATTTTATTCCTCCGGTATTCATCAAAATGTAGATTATATTTTTCTGGCGGGGGGCTGTGCCGCCATTCCCGGCCTTGATCGCGTGGTGCAAAGCCGCATGAAAATTAATACCGTCATTGCTAATCCATTTGCCAAGATGACTTTTGCTAATACTGTTAAACAGAAGCAATTGGCGCTTGATGCGCCTGCCTTGTTTGTGGCTTGCGGCCTTGCGCTGCGCAGGTTTGATCCAGCATGAGCGCTATTCGTATTAATCTGTTGCCGCATCGGCAACTGCGTAAGGCGCAACAACAGCGTTTGCTAGCTTTGTTGGCGACCCTTATTGCCGGCGCTGCCATTGCCGTGGTGTTACTGGGCCAAGCGTATATTTCCAGATTGGTGTCTGAACAAACTGCACTTAATCAGAAAATAATAACGGCCAATGCGGAATTGGATAAGCGTATTGCCGCCATCGCTAGTTTAAAAGGCGAGACCGACGATTTATTAGCCAGGAAGGAAGTGGTGGAATCGTTGCAGAATAATCGCGGTGAAACCGTACGCATTTTTGATACCTTAATGCGGAGTTTGCCGGATGGCCTTTATCTCACCAGTGTTAAGCAAGTGGGGGATTCGGTTGCGTTGATGGGCTATGCCCAATCAAGTGCGCGCGTTTCTAATTTTATGAGCACGCTCAACGCGTCCGAAATCTTTACCGATCCCCTGTTGGTTGAAGTGAAATCAAGCATGGTCGGCGCGGTGCGCAGTTATGCCTTTTCGCTCAATATTAAAATCAGTAGTAAATCGGCGAAACCCACCGAGAAGAAAGGGGGCGCTTGAGCATGAATTTATCTGATCTCAATAATCTTGACCTGAAGAATCTTGATTTAAAAGATATTGCCGCTGCCTCTGTTACGGTTAAAGCGGTGATCTTGGTGGTTCTTTTTGTCGCTATTTTGGCACTGGGTTGGTATCTAGTGTGGTCTGGCGGCATTAAGGAGCTGGAAGCTGCGCGGAGCAAAGAACAGGAATTGCGGCAGGAATATACGAAAAAAAAGGCTGAGGTGTTTTATTTTAAGGAACATGAAAAACGTTTGGAGGAAGTTAAGCTTTCATTGCAGACGTTATTACAACAATTGCCCGAGCGTTCGCAAATGGAGCAAGTGTTGATTGATATTAATCAGGCTGGTATTGGGCGCGGCTTGGAGTTTGAATTATTTCGGCCCGGCACGGAGTCATTAACCGATATTTATGCGACTTTGCCCGTTGCGATTAAGGTCAGTGGTACTTATCACAATATTGGTGGTTTTGTGAGTGATTTAACTCAGCTAAAGCGCATTGTAACTTTGCACGATATTACCTTGATGCCGGTTAAAGATAATCTGCTCAGTATGGATTTACGGATTCAGACTTATCGCTCACTGGATGAAGGTGAATTAGCCGAAGCCAAGCGGAAAAAGAGCGAGGCGAAAAAATGAAAGGGTTCGGTTTGCTGCGACTTTGTCGCGTAGGGTGTTTATCGTTGCTGGCTGCGGTGATGTTGAGTGCGTGTGGGCAAGGCCAGCGCGCTACCGATTTGGAAACCTTCATGGCGACGGAAGTGAACCCAAACAAGCCGCTCCCAGCGTTGCCAT
Organism: uncultured Thiobacillus sp.; assembly: GCA_964462255.1. Lineage (GTDB taxonomy): Bacteria > Pseudomonadota > Gammaproteobacteria > Burkholderiales > Thiobacillaceae > PFJX01. The sequence continues at coordinate 13,810 of CAYWXO010000049.1, forward strand.
CGGTTGCGCCGCCGGAAGATTTTGTGTATGACCCTGGCGAGATTCCAGACCCCTTTAAGCCGCGCATTCTCAAGCCGACTAAAAGTGGCGGCGCTTTTCAGCCCGATTTGAATCGCCCGAAAGAGCCGCTTGAGCGCTTTCCGCTGGAGAATTTGCAGATGATGGGGACGCTGAAGAAAGAAGGACAAATCGTTGTGTTAATTCGCTCGCCGGAAGGTGAAGTTTATTCTTTGCACAAAGGGAATCGACTGGGTCTTAATTTTGGCCAAGTTACGCGCATTTTAGATAACAGTATTGAAATTAAAGAAACCGTACAAGATGGTATGGGCGATTGGGTTGAGTCGAACGCCTCTTTAGCTATTCAGGAAGTGAAATGATGAAATCAAAAGCCATACAATTGTTTAGTTTTAATTTTGGCCTGTGGAAATTTTCTGTGGTCTGTTGGATGCTGTTTTTTGCCTTGCCCGGTTGGGCCGGTAATGTGCTGGATTCCATTTCAATCGCCGAAGGACCTAATTCAAGCCAGGTGATTAAATTGGTTCTGCAAGATCCAATCGAAGAAATGCCCGTTTCATTTACCACCAGTAATCCGCATCGCTTGGTGATTGATTTTGCGCAGACCCGGCATAATGCCGGCCGCACCACTGAAAAGTTGAATAGCAACACCATCAAGAATTATCAGGTGGTTCAGGTCGCAGAACGCACGCGCGTCGTGTTTAATCTGAATGTGCCGGCCAGCCACGAATTGCGCAAAGATAAAAATGTTGTTCTTGTTGTGCTTAATGGGGCCACGCAGAATAAAGATATGAGTTTGCCGATCAGTGCGCCCGCTCGGTTTGCTGATGCAGGCAAGCAGCGAAAATATGGCATTCGCGATATTGATTTTCGGCGCGGCCAAAATGGTGAGGGCCGCATTACCGTGGGGTTGACTAATCCGGGAGTCGGCATTGATATTCAGCAAAAAGGGCGCGGTATTCAAGTGGATTTCCTGAATGCGACTTTACCGTCTGCGCTGCAACGCCGGCTGGATGTGGTGGATTTTGCCACGCCGGTGCAAATCATTGAATCGTATGAGCAGGATAAAAATACGCGCATGCTGATTACGCCGAAAGGTAAATGGGATTATTCGGCGCATCAAACCGGTAATCAATTTATTCTCGATATTCGTTCGCTGGATGACCCTAATTTAGCCAGAGGCGATAAACCGCAATATAGCGGCGAAAAATTGACTTTGAATTTTCAGAATGTAGAAGTTCGTGCGGTCTTACAAGTCATTGCTGATTTTACTGGCCTTAATATCATTACCAGCGATACGGTTGCCGGCAATGTGACGTTGCGTTTAAAAGATGTGCCGTGGGATCAGGCGCTGGATATTATTTTGCGCGCCAAAGGTCTTGATCAGCGTAAAAGTGGCAATGTTATCTGGGTGGCTCCACGAGACGAACTCGCGGTAAAGGAAAAACAGGAGTTGGAATCAAAACGCTCAATTGCTGATTTGGAGAACCTGACCACGCGCAGTTATCGGTTGAATTATTTGCGCGCCGATGAGGCGATGGCGGTCATTTCTGGTGATTCCCGTTCGATCAATGCGAATCAGGAAGCGGCAACGTGTTCGCCAAGCTCAACCGGCATAAAAGCGGATGTGTCGGCCGCAGGCGCGTCCAGCAGCGGGGGGGCTGGCGGTTCCGGTAAAGATGGCGATTCATCTAAATCGCGTAATGTTAATAGAGTGCTGTCGGACCGGGGTGGTGCTTCACATGATCTCACGACTAATACGCTGGTGGTGACCGATACGCTGGATCGGCACTTGGCGATTGAAGAAGTGCTGAAAAATGTCGATTTGCCGTCGAAACAAGTGATGATAGAAGCACGGATTGTCTTGGCCGATGATAAATTCAGTCGCGACCTTGGCGTTAAATTGGGCTTTCAGGGCAGTGGAAAAAGCGGTAATACAACTTACGGCGCAGGGACGTATGAGAACTCGGTTGCCGCTGCAGTGGCCGGTTTGACCGCGGGTAATGTGCCGACGCCCAATGTCAATTTACCGACCGCCGGCGCATCATCACTTGGTTTTACGATTTTTGACTCGGCCGCCGCCGCTTTATTAAGCCTTGAGTTGCAAGCATTGGAGGTGGATAACCGCGGCAAGATTGTTTCCAACCCGCGCGTGGTGACCACTAATCTGCGGCCTGCGGTTATTTTGCAAGGCGAGCAAATTCCTTATAGAACATTAAGTGAAGGCGGGACGCAGACTTCTTTTCGCGATGCTTTGTTATGTTTATTGGTTTCTCCACAAGTGCTGAATAATGATTCAATTATTTTGAATGTAGAAGTGACTAAGGATGCGCAAGGCGCTAATACCGACGCCGGTCCGGCTATTAATGTGCGGCGTGTGAAAACACAGGTGCGGGTGAATAATGGTGAAACCGCAGTGCTTGGCGGGGTGTTCGAACAAGTGGTGCGTAATGACACGGATAAAGTTCCCTTCTTGGGTGATTTGCCCGTGCTGGGTCATTTATTCAAGAAAAATAGTAAATCGGATGTCAAGACGGAAATGCTGATTTTTTTAACACCGCGTATTTTGCAGGAAGATTTGATGAGTAATAGATGATTAATCGAGTGGATTGATCTTTTGATTTTATATTTTCGGTTTTATATTCTTGTCGTGTGCAGGTTATTTAGGGGTGGGCAAATGAAATTATTTTTTAATATGATTTTTGCTGGGATTTTGGCAATTTCATTGGTTGGGTGTGGTGGCGGAGGGGCGGGGGGGGAAGAAATTCCAGTTGTTATTCAACTGCTCAAGGCTTTACCCTCTGCACTGACTGCAACGGTGAGCGATGCAGATCGCGTTGTTAACATCTCGGGTGGAACAGGGGGCTACTCTGTAGCTTCCGACAATAATGGAGTAGTGGCCGCGAGTATTAGCGGTAGTAACCTGACGCTAGATTTTATTGCAGTGGGTACCGCTGCGGTTACTGTGCGCGATTCGGCTGGCACGGAAATTTTGGTTACGGTGACTGTCACCACTTCAAGCAATGCATTGCAGTTGTCGCCGAGCAGTTTATCAATACTGGAGGGAACTGGAGCTTTTAACCTTAAAATAAGTGGTGGTAAT
>CAYWXO010000050.1:0-16880 GCA_964462255.1 uncultured Thiobacillus sp.
TGTTGACCGAGTAGTTTTCAAACGAGATCACGCGCACCGGGCAGGCGCCCATACAGGTACCGCAACGGCGGCAACGCGATTCGTTGAACAGCGGGAAGCGTTTTTCATCTTCGTCAATCGCACCGAACGGACATTCCACCGTACACCGTTTGCACTGTGTACAGCCTTCCAGCCGCACGGTCGGGAACGATAAATCGCCAGCACGCGGATGCGCCGCTTTACCCAAGCCCGCATTTTCCATGGCCTGAATGGCTTTCATCGCGGCACCGGTGGCATCTTCCTGCGCTTGCAGAATATCCATCGGCCGACGCACCGGGCCAGCAGTATAAATACCGGTACGACGCGTTTCATACGGGAAACAAATGAAGTGCGAATCAGTAAAGCCATGCTTGAACTGCGGCATGTCCGGCCCTTGCCGGTAGGTCAAGTTCAGAATCGATTCCGGCGCAATGGTGGCAATAACGCCAACGGCCGGCGCTGCTTCGCCTTCCACGGCGGCTGGCGCAGCCGGGGCCACGACAGGCGCATCAATATTAACGCCAGAATTGGGCACCACACCGGTCGCCAACACCACCAGATCAGCTTGCGCTTCAGTTTCCTCGTTCAAAATCAAATCTTTGAACTTGACGGAGCAGGTGTTGCCATTAGGCGTGACTTGCGAAACTACGCCCTTGGAAAAGATGACGCCTTTATTTTGCGCGGCACGATAAAAATCTTCGCCATTGCCGGGAGTACGCAAATCAGTGAACAACACAACGGTATCAATATCCGGGTTGTTGTCTTTGAAATACATCGCTTGCTTGATGCTGGTGTTGCAGCAGAAACCTGAGCAATACTGCAAATGCTTGCCAGTCGTGTCACGTTGGCCGGCACACTGCACAAACACCACCGATTTCACCGGCTGACCATCGCTGGGCCGCGTAATCGGCTTACCAGCCGCCGCCGCTGCCTTCGCCAAAGCTTCCAGCCCAGCTTGATCGACCACATTCGGCGTTTTGCCATAAGCAAATTCAGGCAACTTGTTCGCGTCATATAACGTAAAACCAGTCGCTTGAATGATTGCGCCGACATCTTCCTGCGCGATTGCGCCAGATTCAAGCGCAATATCCACTTTGAAACGACCCGGTGCGCCATCGGTTTTAGCAATCGTCGAATTCAGATACACCTTGATATTCGAATCGGCATCAATGCGCGCCGCCATGTCGGCCACGCCATTATCTTCCGGCGATTTAAACGGCTCACGCGTCGGGACACGTTTGTGCAACTTGCCGGCCCAACCGCCCAATGCCGCCGATTTCTCCACCAGCACCACTTTATAGCCAGCCTTGGAAGACTCCAACGCCGAGGTCATGCCGGACATACCGCCACCGACCACCAACAAGGTCTTCACCGAACCGGTTTTTTGATTGCCCGGTGGCACCGTCATTGCCTTCACTTCGGCGCAGGCCATGCGGACATAGTCTTCCGCCATTTCTTGCGTCGTCTCACGCGCGGCATCGGTATCGGGACGAATCCAGATCACGCCTTCACGCAGGTTGCCGCGCGACATGGCGATGGTCGGGAAGTTGAACGCTTCGGTCTTGGCACGACGCGAACATGCGCACAGCGCCGCATGCGTCACGCCTTCATTTTCGATATCGTTCTTGATCATCGCCACACCTTCGGCAGAACAGAGGAAATCATGCTCACGCACGAGATTCATCTTGCCGGATTTGGTCGCGGTTTTCACCAACGCTGCAGCATCGAGACGCGTCCCGATTTCACAGCCTTTACAGATATAAGCAGCAGTTTTTGTTTCAGCCATTTTCTCAAGCCTCCGCACGGGCGACTTTGTTAACGACCTGAATGGCCCGCAAGGCAGCCGCCGTAGCGCTTTGCACTGCGCGGTTCACATCCAGCGCATTGGTGGCGCAACCCGCGCCAAAGATGCCGGCATTTGCCGGATCAGCCATGATGAAGCCGGAAGAATCCGACATCACTTCCGCAGGAATTTGCATCCCCTTGACCGAAGGCTCCATGCCCAAAGCCAGCACAACCAAGTCATGCGCAGTTTCGTAGCGTTTATAGCCTTCGACATTGACCCCATTGCAAACCGGGTTGCCGTTCTTGTCTTCGGTAATCCGTGCCACTTTGGATTTCACAAAGCTGACGTTAGGATTCGCTTTGACGTTTTGGTAAAAATCTTCAAAACGGTCAATGGCGCGAATGTCGATGTAGTAAATGGTTGATTTACCGGCATCGCCATACGCCTCCTGCACATAATGCGTTTGCTTCAAGGAACCCATGCAGCAGAAACGCGAACAGTGCCGCAGATGATTTTCATCGCGCGAACCAGCACATTGGATGAAAGCAATATTTTTGGCTTCCTTGCCGTCGGACGGACGCACAATCTTGCCGCCAGTCGGGCCATGCGGATCCGCCAAACGCTCAAACTCAACATTAGAAATCACATTCGGGAAGCGGCCATAACCGTAATACACAATTTTGGTCGCATCGTACGGCTGCCAGCCCGTTGCCCAAACAATGGCACCCGCATTCAAGGTGACAATTTCTTCCTGCATATCGAGGTCAACGGCATCGTACTTGCAAGCTGCTTTCGCGGCAGCGCCGTCAGCGGTGCCGACAATAGAGGAATCAATCACATAACGCTGGGGGTAGGCCATGCTGGACGGTAGGTAAGCCGCCTTGATTTTGCCAAGGTTGTAATTGAATGCGTCATCAATTTCGGCTGAGACCGCTTTGCCGCATTCGCCGCACGCCGTACAGTTCTCGTTAACAAAACGCGGCTTCAATTTAACCGAGATGTTATAGGCCCCTTTGTCACCTGAAATGCCGGTCACTTCCGCCATCGTCAACACTTGAATACGCGGATTCGCTTTCAGCCGGCGCAGATTGATTTCCAGGCCGCAGGTGGGATGGCACATTTTTGGAAAATACCGATAAAGTTGAACGGTACGACCGCCCAAGTACGGGTTTTTCTCCACTAGAACGACTTGCTTCCCGGTTTCAGCGGCTTCTAGCGCCGCGGTCATGCCAGAAATGCCGCCGCCCACGACCAGGATGGTCTGGTTGGTCGCCACTACAGACGTCATGTATCGCCTCCGAAGGGTGAACATTTAAAATTTGAAAAACGGTCGCGTGCGAAAAAGATCGTAGCGCCAGATAAAAAATAGGGGGTGAATGTTACTCGCAAAGCGACCGCAATCGCGACGCCGGTTTAATTGAAAGTTCTTATGAACGAATAGACTGTCTATATCTGACGAAAGCTCAAGGTTTTACGCTTGCGCTTTCACTCAATCCCAATCAGCCTCAATCAATCCAAACGCACGCGCTGCGTCTGCACTTTGGTCAACGTGGACAAGAAATCATCTAACCGTTTCTGCTCTTGTTCAACCACAGCGGGGGGCGCTTTATCCACAAAACTGGCGTTACCTAATTTGCCGCGCGCCTTGGCCACCTCGTTGCTCAAACGGGCAATTTCCTTATCCAGCCGCACAATTTCAGCGGCACGATCCACTTCGACATGCAACATGATTCGCCAACTGCCGACGATCGCAACCGGCGCATCGCCCTCAGGCAACACGTCCACCGGCTGAACGTGCGATAAACGACCCATCGACTGAATATAGGGCGCAAACACATGCGCACGCTCGGCATCGCCCTCAATAAACAACGGCACCTTTAGCGCGGGCGATAGACTCATTTCACCGCGCAGATTACGCGTCGAATTGATCAAATCCTTCAAGTGCGTCATTTCAGCAAGCGCGGCAACATCAATTCGAGCCGCCACAAAATCAGGATAAGCCGCTTGCATAATGGACGCTTGCATAATGCTGGCTGGGCTATTTTGGTCATTGGTTTTTGCCTTGGCATTGACAATAGCCAGAGGCGCAACCGCTTGCCAAAGCTCTTCGGTAATAAAGGGAATAACCGGGTGCGCCAAGCGAAGTAAAGACTCCAAGACACGCACCAAAGTCCGCCGCGTCGCCCGTTTCGTTGCATCATTGCCTTGCGCAATCTGGACTTTCGCCAACTCCAGGTACCAATCGCAATACTCGTCCCAGACGAATTCATAAATCGCACGCGCCGCCATATCAAAACGATATTGATCAAAGGCCGCACGAATGTCGCCCACCGCCTGCTCTAACCGCCCGCTAATCCAGCGATCAGCAAAACTGAATTGCAGCGGCAAAGCTTCATCAAGCCCCGTGTCGTGTCCTTCACAATTCATCAACACAAAACGGCTCGCATTCCACAACTTGTTACAAAAATTACGATACCCCTCACAACGCGCCATATCGAATTTGATGTCACGACCATGCGTCGCCAAGCTAGCGAAGGTGAATCGCAATGCATCGGTGCCAAAACTGGCAATGCCGTCGGCGTATTCTTTCCGCGTCGCCTTTTCAATGGCCTGCGCTTGCTTCGGATTCATCAAACCTTGCGTCCGCTTAGCAACTAGATCATCCAGGCTGATCCCATCAATCAGATCAATCGGATCAAGCACATTGCCTTTCGACTTGGACATTTTATTGCCCTGCGCATCCCGCACCAGACCGGTGACATACACTTCGCGGAACGGCACTTTGCCGGTGAAATGCAGGGTCATCATGACCATGCGCGCAACCCAGAAGAAAATGATGTCAAAGCCAGTCACCAAAACCGAAGTCGGTAGGTAATGCTTCAATTCCCACGTGTCGTGCGGCCAGCCCAAGGTTGAAAAGGGCCAGAGCGCAGAAGAAAACCACGTATCCAACACATCTTCGTCGCGATGAATCTCACGTCCGGCCGCCTGTTTACGCGCCTCGGCTTCATCACGCGCCACATAAACATTGCCGTCTTCGTCATACCAAGCAGGAATGCGATGTCCCCACCACAATTGGCGCGATACACACCAATCCTGAATATTCTCCAACCATTGGCGATAAGTGGTGGTCCAATTCTCCGGCACAAAACGTAATTCACCGCTATCGACCACGCCCAACGCCTGCTTGGCCAGCTTCTCCATACTCATGAACCATTGATCGGTCAGCATCGGTTCAATCACCGCCTGCGTTCGATCACCACGCGGAATCATCAATTTGTGCGGTTTAGCCGAAACCAGCAGCCCCTTAGCCTGCAATTCGTCAAGAATCTTCTGCCGCGCCACATAACGATCCAGCCCTTGGTACTCGACTGGCGCAAATTCGTTGAGTTTTGCATCCAAGGTCAGCACGCCAATGGCCGCTAGCTGATGGCGCTGGCCAACTTGCCAGTCGTTAAAATCATGCGCGGGGGTGATTTTCACCACGCCCGTGCCAAATTCACGATCGACATAATCATCCGCGATGATAGGAATGGAGCGTTCCGCCACCGGCAGACGCACTTTTTTGCCCACTAAATGCAAATAACGGTCATCCGCCGGATTAACCGCAACGGCCGTATCACCCAACAGCGTTTCCGGACGCGTCGTCGCGACGGTGAGAAACCCGTCAAGCGTGCCATCATCGCGCTCAATCGGATAATTGATTTCCCAAATGAAACCGTCTTCTTCCGTGCTGACTACTTCAAGATCCGACACCGCCGTTTGCAAAACAGGATCCCAATTCACCAAACGCTTGCCGCGATAAATCAACCCTTCGTTATACAAGCGCACAAAAACTTCAGTGACCGCTGTCGAGAGCCCCGCATCCATGGTGAAACGTTCGCGCGACCAATCTGGCGATGTGCCTAAACGGCGCATTTGCCGCGTAATGGTGGAGCCGGAATGCTCTTTCCACTCCCAAACTTTATCTAAAAACGGCTCACGTCCCAGATCGCGGCGCTTAACACCCTGCGCATCAAGCTGGCGTTCAACCACAATCTGCGTTGCGATACCCGCATGATCAGTCCCCGGCTGCCACAAGGTATTAGCCCCGCCCATACGTTGATAACGCGTCAACGCATCCATCAAACCATGTTGAAAGGCATGTCCCATGTGCAAAGTTCCCGTCACATTGGGCGGCGGCAACATAATGCAGTAAAAGGGTTTATTCTCTTGTTGACCCATATTAAAAAAACCGGCACCTTCCCAAAAGGCATACCAGCGATTTTCAATATCATGCGGTTCGAAGGATTTAGCGAGTTCCATTTTTATAAGCTGAGCAGTAATTAAGTTAATTTAACAACGTACGAAACTGCGCAAACCGCAGCAGGTAATAGTTTATTTCTTTGCACACTCTTCCCGAATAATCTGTCTTATTCGCTCTTCAAACAAAGCGAACTGCTGATTAATCAAAGCGCACAAGCGATGTTCCAACAAAATATCATCATTCTCTGACCCTGGAGTCTCAGCGGAACATTCCGACAGCAAAGGCGCAGCAATAACAGCGGCTTGCGCTTCAGCCAGCTCACTGGCAATAACCTCAGTCAAACAGGGAAAATCATCGCTACCGGGAATTTTATCGGTCAACACAACCGCATCGTGCTTTTCAACAATCGCATCAATTTTATCGAAAATTTCATTAGCGGCAGGCATCATTTGACGGCATTCAAATCATGAATATCAATATTAAAGCCGGATTCTTTCAGAAGCCGAAAACGATTACGACCCGCCGTTTTGTCAGCGACATCAAGCGAAACAATATCCAGCAACCGATCGAACTTGCTGAAGAATTCCGGCAAATTTGCCGACAGATTAATCAAAATTTCATGACGAGCAAGAGGGATTGGATCAGCTCCAATCAAAATGGGCGTATCAGCAGCAGCGGGATGACTACACAATACATGCGGTAAAAAAGTGAGTGGACTAGACTGCCACAAATACGCATCAAATTGCTCGGCCATTGACACCTCGTCAATCGCAACAAGAACCGATCTGCCCGCAACAAATGCCTTGCTCACCAGCTTGCGTGCCACCTCAAACTTATCAACCGCATTAAAATAATAATCGACCCGAGTCATCAGATTCTGTGCAGCACGTTATCAAAGAAAGAGAAGTAATGATTAATCAAATGAGGTGCAAATAAAAAAGACACGAAAAAAAAGCCGGTTGAACCGGCTTTTCTGAGTAATAACAAGTTATTCACTTACAGGTGCCGAAACACTAGCCCTATCGACCAATTCTACATAAGCCATAGGCGCATTATCGCCTTGACGGAAACCATTCTTCAAAATACGCAGGTAACCACCAGGACGCTGCATGAAATGGGGACCAAGATCATCAAAAAGCTTGGTAACCAGATCACGATCACGCAGACGATCAAAGACGATGCGACGATTTGCTAAACTCGGTTTTTTACCAAGTGTAATCAAAGGCTCAACAACTTTACGCAGTTCCTTTGCTTTGGGAAGCGTAGTATTGATGGCTTCATGCGTAAGCAAGGCTATGGAAAGATTCCGTAATAAAGCCTGGCGATGGCTAGAAGTACGATTAAGTTTGCGGTGTGAAAGACGGTGACGCATTTTTTATACCTCTGTTCAGGGCTTTTCTAAGCCGGCTGGCGGCCAATTATCAAGCTTCATACCCAAAGTCAAGCCACGGGCAGCAAGCACATCCTTAATCTCATTAAGAGACTTACGACCTAAATTTGGCGTTTTGAGCAATTCATTCTCAGTACGCTGAATAAGGTCACCAATATAATAAATATTTTCAGCTTTTAAACAATTAGCAGAACGCACTGTTAACTCAAGCTCATCAACAGGTCGCAAGAGAATAGGATCAATTGAACTTTGCTGAGAAACAAGCTTCATGGTTGTGACATCAGTTAACGACGTCAAACCTTGCAGATCAGCAAACGAGGCTAATTGTTCAATCAATACTCGCGCAGCATAGCGAACCGCCTCTGCTGGATCAATGACACCATTCGTTTCAATCTCAAGAATCAGCTTATCAAGGTCGGTGCGCTGTTCAACCCGAGCACTTTCAACGTTAAAACTCACCTTCTTGACGGGACTATAAAGCGCATCAATCAAAATAACGCCAACAGAACGAGACTCGTCATTTTGTGCGCGCGTACTCGCGGGCACGTAACCACGTCCCCCTTCAATCTTGATTTCCATCTCAAGCTTACCCCCCTTAGTCAGGTGAGCAATGACATGATCAGAATTCAAAATTTCAACATCATGACCAGCCTGAATATCAGCAGCGGTAACCGTACCCTCTCCAGACTTCTTGATGGTAATAAGCGCGTCTTCACGGCTATTCAATTTGACAGCGAGACCTTTGAGATTCAAAAGAATATCAACGACATCTTCTTGCACACCTTCTAAGGCTGAATACTCGTGTACAACGCCAGAGATGCGAACCTCAGTAGGCGCATAACCTTGCATCGAAGAAAGAAGAATTCGACGCAAAGCATTGCCCAACGTGTGTCCGTATCCACGCTCGAAAGGCTCAAGCGTAATTCGAGCCTGACGAGGAGAAATGCTATTCACCTCGACAATACGTGGCTTTAGCAATTCACCTGTGTTTGACATAGTGATTCCTTAGCTATATCGACGCAAAGCGCCAACGAGAATATTACTTCGAGTAAAGCTCAACAACGAGCGACTCATTAATTGAAGCAGAAAGCTCTGAACGTTGTGGCAAAGCTTTATATGTGCCTTTGAGTGCTTTTACGTCAACTTCAACCCACTCAGGAAACCCTCTCGTCGAAGCGGCTTCCACTGCTGCCTTAAGACGTAGTTGCGCTTTAGACTTCTCTGCAATTTCAATAACATCACCCGGCTTGACTTGGTAAGAAGGAATATTTACCCGACGACCATTAATCAAAATCGAGTTATGCCGAACAACTTGGCGTGCTTCACCGCGTGATGCTCCAAAACCCATTCTGAATGCAACACTGTCCAGCCGCGACTCAAGAATCTGCAAAAGATTCTCACCCGTCACACCCTTACGACGATCCGCTTCTTTGTAAGTCAGGCGGAATTGTGCTTCCAATACGCCGTAGATACGTCTAACTTTTTGCTTTTCACGCAGATGAACGCCGTAGTCAGACAAGCGAGGTTGCTTAGCACCATGTTGACCAGGGGGTTGATTTCTACGCTCAATTGCACACTTTTCGGTGAAACATTTTTCACCTTTAATGAACAATTTCTCGCCTTCACGACGACACTGACGACATTTTGGATCTAGATTACGTGCCATTTAAATCTCCTGATAATTATATGCGACGCTTCTTCGGCGGACGGCAGCCGTTATGCGGAACTGGCGTCACATCAGAGATACTTGTAATTTTGTATCCGAGTGAGTTCAGGGCACGAACCGTTGAATCTCTACCAGGGCCAGGCCCCTTGATACGTACTTCAAGATTCTTTAAGCCATATTCGAGTGCAAGTTTACCTGCATTTTCTGCAGCAACCTGCGCTGCAAAAGGGGTACTTTTACGAGAACCCTTAAAACCTGCACCACCCGCTGTAGCCCAGGCAAGTGCATTACCCTGACGATCAGTGATTGTTACAATAGTGTTGTTAAATGAAGCATGGATATGCGCCACGCCATCAGCCACACTTTTCTTAACTTTTTTGCGCGCGCGCGCAGCAGCAACTTTTGCCATTATCTTTTCCTATTACTTCTTGATTTGCATCTGCTTGCGGGGTCCCTTACGGGTGCGAGCATTTGTGCGTGTGCGCTGTCCACGCAAAGGAAGTCCCTTACGATGCCTCACACCGCGATAACAACCAAGATCCATCAAACGCTTGATGTTCATGGTTATTTCACGACGAAGATCACCTTCGACGACAAACTTCGCAACGCTTTCACGTAATTTATCGACATCCGCATCGGTTAAATCCTTCATCTTGACTGAAGGCGATACACCTGACTCTTGACAAATCAGACGTGAGCGAGTGCGACCAATTCCGTAGATGGACAATAAAGCTATTTCAGCATGCTTATGATTTGGGATGTTAACCCCAGCGATCCGGGCCATGTACTACCCCTAGCTAACAAAACGAAAAATTATAGAAAAAAAAACACGATGTGCCAAGATCTTTTTATCCTTGACGCTGTTTATGTCGTGCTTCTGAACAAATTACACGTACGACACCATTGCGACGTACTATCTTACATTTACGACAAATCTTCTTGACAGACGCTTGAACACGCATGCTCAACTCCTTGAATAAACGAACAATTACAGCAAAACGGCTGGTGTAGCATAGATGAAGCATCATCTAGAGATAAAATTACCACCCTTAAAATTGGCCTTTTTAAGGAGTCCTTCATATTGATGGGTCATTACATAGGTTTGCACCTGCGCCATAAAATCCATACTAACAACAACGATAATTAGCAAAGATGTCCCACCAAAATAAAACGGTACATTCCATCCCACAATAAGAAACTCAGGAATAAGACAAACCAGAGTGATGTATATAGCACCGATCAAAGTCAATCGAGTCATTACCTTGTCGATATATCTGGAAGTCTGCTCACCTGGCCGATAACCCGGAATAAAAGCACCACTTTTCTTCAAGTTATCCGCTGTTTCCCTCGGATTAAAAACCAAGGCGGTATAAAAGAAGCAGAAAAAGAATATAGCAGCCGCATAAAGAATAACGTATATCGGTTGGCCAGGCGATAGAGCGGCTCCAATATCCTTTAACCAATACAAAGACTCGTTACTCCCAAACATGCCCGCAATCGTGGCTGGAAAAAGAATGATTGAGCTCGCGAAAATGGGAGGAATTACACCTGCCATATTCAATTTCAAAGGCAAATGCGAACTTTGACCCCCATATACCTTATTTCCAACCTGCCGCTTAGCATAATTAACCAGTATCTTTCTTTGTCCACGTTCTACAAAAACAACCAACGCAGTAATCAATAAAGCCCCCGTAAACAACAACAATACCAAGGGAATTGAAAAAGCACCCGTCCGTGTCAACTCTAAAGTACCGCCAATTGCTTGCGGCAAACCAGCAGCTATACCGGCGAAAATAATAATCGATATGCCGTTACCCAAGCCACGCTCAGTTATCTGCTCACCTAACCACATTAAGAACATCGTTCCGGCAACAAGTGAAACGACAGCAGTTATGCGAAACAAAAATCCCGGCTCAATAACCAAATTTGCCTGGCTTTCAAGAGCGATAGAGATTCCAATTGCCTGAAAGGTAGCAAGAACAAGCGTTCCATATCGGGTGTACTGCGTTATTTTGCGACGCCCAGCTTCGCCCTCTTTTTTCAAAGCTTCTAAGGTGGGAGAAACCACCGTCATCAACTGCATAATGATAGAAGCAGAAATATACGGCATGATCCCCAACGCAAGCACGGAAAACCGTGACAAAGCGCCACCTGAGAACATGTTGAACATGCCCAATATTCCCCCTTGCTGGCCCTTGAATAAATCTTCAAGCACCACAGGATCTATACCAGGAACCGGGATAAATGATCCGATCCGAAAAACGATCAAAGCACCGATCAGGAAAAACAAGCGACTCTTTAAATCACCCATTTTTCCTGTGTTTTTAAGTAAGCTACCGGAGACAGTCAAAATAATTGCCTTGAATACTAAACTTCAACCGATTGAACAGTTCCACCCGCCTTAACTATGGCCTCTAAAGCGCCCTTAGTCGCAAGCAAACCAGAAACGTTGACCGCTCTATCTATCTCACCGGCCAATATAATCTTCACACTTTTTACCATTTGAGATACCAAGCCGGCCTCTTTAAGGGTAAGAAGGTCAATATCGACTGCTTCAAGATTCGCAATATCAGAGAGTCGCACCTCAGTTTTAAAAGCACGGCTCAAAGAAACAAACCCACGCTTAGGCAACCTTCTTGCCATCGGCATTTGACCGCCTTCAAAACCAACCTTGTGAAAACCGCCTGCGCGTGACTTCTGACCTTTATGTCCGCGTCCACCCGTTTTTCCAAGACCAGATCCTATTCCGCGACCAGGTCTTTTCGACGAATGTACGCTACCAACTGCTGGAGATATTGTATTTAGCTTCATCACACCAACTCGTATTTGACAAGATAATTGACCGTATTGATCATTCCACGATTCTCGGGGGTATTAGCAACGAGGACAGTGTGGTTCAATCGACGTAGTCCAAGACCTTTTACACATGCACGATGATTTTTTATCGTACCTATTACACTTTTAACTTGTGTAACCTTTAGCATCTTTACGGTGTCATTCATTGCTTACTCCAAAATTTCAGCAACGGTCTTACCACGCTTGGCGGCAATCTCGCTTGGTGTAGACATTTTGGACAATCCATTTAATGTTGCTCGCACCACATTATATGGATTGGTTGAGCCTAAACATTTAGCCAAAACATTATGCACACCCATAACTTCAAAAACAGCACGCATTGCGCCACCGGCAATAATACCTGTACCTTCTGAAGCAGGCTGAATGATTACAACAGAGGAGCCATGTTTACCCACTACAGCATGGTGAAATGTGCCATTCTTCAACGACACTTTAACCATCTTCTTTCTAGCTTCATCCATTGCTTTTGTAACGGCGACAGGAACCTCACGAGATTTCCCCTTGCCCATTCCAACGCCGCCTTCATTGTCTCCGACTACAGTCAAGGCAGCAAAGCTTAAAATACGTCCACCTTTAACGACTTTGGTGACACGATTAACAGAGATCATTTTCTCTTTTAAGCCGTCGCCTTGTTCTTCCTGTTGTTGTGAAGGTCTTGCCATGATTATCCTCGCTTAAAACTGCAAACCATGTTCACGCGCTGCTTCAGCCAGAGCTTTTACTCTGCCATGGAAGGCAAAACCTGAACGGTCAAAAGATACTTTCTCATATCCTAATTGTTTTGCCTTCTCGGCTAGGCGCTGGCCAACAATTTTTGCAGCATTGATATTTGAACCTGTTTTAACTTCATCTCTTAATGCTTTATCAAGACTTGAGACAGAGGCCAAGACAGAAGAGCCAGACGAATCGATGAGTTGAGCATAAATATGCATATTGGTACGGTGCACACACAAGCGAATTGCGCCTAACTCAGCAATTTTAGCTCTTGTTTTTCTTGCTCTACGCAATCTACGAAGTTTCTTTTCCATTACGCTAACTCCTAATTACTTCTTCTTGGTCTCTTTGAGATTGACAACTTCATTGGCATATCTTACACCCTTGCCTTTGTAAGGCTCAGGTTTGCGGTATGACCGAATATCTGCTGCAACTTGCCCTACAACCTGTTTATCCATGCCTTTAATTAGGATTTCAGTTTGATTCGGAGTCTCAACTTTAATACCAGGAGGCATAAGATGCTCTACAGGATGGGAGAATCCTAATGATAAATTTAGTTTATCGCCTTGCGCCTGAGCACGATAACCCACACCAATCAAATTAAGCTTTCTTTCAAATCCTTTTGAAACACCAATAATCATATTTGCTATCAGTGCTCTTATCGTTCCCGTCATCGCGTGTGCTTCACGCGATGTATTGTTGGCAGAAATCTTTAAAAAACCATCTTCACTGATAACAGAAATACTGTTCACCAAAGCTTGATTTAATGTTCCTAGAGGGCCTTTAACCGTTATCATGTTTGATGTAATTGAAACATCAACTCCGCTAACGATTTGAATTGGGTTTTTAGCAACGCGTGACATATCTTACCTCAAGCAACAAGACATAAAACTTCACCACCCACACCCAATGAACGCGCTTTACGATCAGTCATCACACCTTTTGAAGTTGACATAATAGCTATGCCCATTCCATTCATGATGCGTGGAATATCATCACGGCCTTTATAGACACGCAATCCAGGACGGCTAATCCGATCAATTTTTTCAATAACTGGGCGACCGGCATAATACTTCAATGCAATTTCCAAAGAAGGCTTGCCATCATTTTCTTGAACTTTAAAGCCATCAATGTAACCTTCATCTGTTAAAACACGTGCAATTGATTGTTTTAATTTTGAAGAAGGCATTGAAACTTTTTCTTTTTCAATTAATTGAGCATTACGAATGCGAGTCAACATGTCTGCAATTGGATCACTCATACTCATAGCATATCTCCCTTACCAACTTGCTTTGACAAGACCCGGAATTTCGCCTTTCATGGCATATTCACGTATCTTGTTACGACAAAGACCAAACTTACGGAAGACTCCACGAGGACGTCCAGTTATCTGACAACGATTACGCAATCTCACCTGACTTGAATCACGCGGCAACAATTCCAACACTGATCTTGCTGCTGCTCTATCTTCATCAGAAAGTAAAACATTGTTGATTTTACTTTTTAAATCCAGTCTTTTGGCTGCAAACTTCTTAACCAGCTTGCGGCGCTTTTCTTCACGATTTATTACAGAAAGCCTAGCCATTGCAATCTCAATTCTTAAAAGGAAACTTGAAAGCAGATAAAAGGGCTTTTGCCTCTTCATCACTTTTGGCAGTCGTTGTGATAGTAATATTCATGCCTCGTAACACATCAATTTTTTCATACTCAATTTCAGGAAAAATGATCTGTTCCTTAACGCCCATATTATAGTTTCCACGACCATCAAACCCTTTACCACCAATACCCCGAAAATCTCGTATGCGAGGGATTGCAATAGTAATTAGCCTATCAAGAAACTCATACATTTGATCACGTCGTAACGTTACCATACACCCAACAGGGTAATGATCACGAATTTTAAATCCTGCGATCGATTTTTTGGACAACGTAACCACGGGCTTCTGCCCACTAATTTTTGCCATGTCAGAAACAGCATGATCCATTACTTTCTTATCCCCTACCGCCTCACCCACTCCCATGTTAAGAGTAATCTTGGTGATACGCGGTACTTGCATAGGAGATTTGTAACCAAATCGTTCTGTAAGCTGCTTTGATACTGTGTCTTTGTAAAACTCGTACATTCGAGCCATGTCTGATCCTTACGCGTCAATCACTTCGCCATTTGACTTGAAGTAACGGACTTGACGTCCATCTTCAAGTGACTTGATACCGACACGACTAGCCTTACCCGTTGCAGAATTAAATAGGGCAACATTAGAGATGTCGATAGGCATATCTTTGTCAACAAATCCGCCAACCGTCCCTTTCATAGGATTGGGTTTTACTGACTTACGGACACGGTTAACACCATCAACAACCAAAGCACCTTCCAAAACACGAAGGACTGTGCCTCTCATTCCTTTATCCCTACCTGCGAGGACAATTACTTCGTCACCTTTGCGAATTTTATTCATCTTCGACTCTCTAAAGAACTTCAGGTGCCAGAGAAACAATCTTCATGAACCGTTCCCCCCTCAACTCACGAGTGACAGGCCCAAAAATACGCGTACCAATAGGCTCAAGCTTATTATTAAGCAACACTGCGGCGTTGTTATCGAATTTAATCAAGGAACCATCCGGGCGACGAACGCCTTTAGCTGTCCTGACAACAACTGCATTGTAAACATCACCCTTTTTAACGCGACCACGGGGTGCAGCATCTTTTATGCTGACCTTGATCACATCACCCACACTTGCATAACGCCGCTTGGAACCACCCAAGACTTTTATGCACATGACTGTACGCGCGCCAGTATTATCGGCAACATCTAATTTTGACTGCATTTGAATCATATATTCACCTCCAACTTACTTAACTTATTAAGCAGTTTTGGATCCCGTTCGGGTTTAAACGAGCCGCAAGCGGCATCTTCTTGACTTACAACAAACAAGACAAGCCAGCGATCATAGCATGGCCCGAACTTGTTTGGCAAGTAAAATTTACACTATCTGTGCACGTTGAAGTAACACTGAAACAATCCACGACTTGGTGCGAGACAAAGGACGACATTCTTTAATCTCAACCAAATCTCCAGTGTGGTACTCATTGTTCTCATCATGCGCATGGTACTTCTTGGAAAGCCTAATAATCTTTCCGTAAAGAGGATGCTTGACTTTACGCTCGACAAGAACTGTGACAGTCTTATTCATCTTATCACTAACCACAGTACCCGTTAGGGTACGTGCAGATTTCTCAACTTGTTGTTCACTCATGCTCATACTCTTTAGATAGAAAGCTTGGATTTAAGCTCATGCATGACAGTACGTACTCGTGCTATATCACGCCGCACACTACGGATTGCATGTGTTTTATTGGTTTGCTGTGTTGCGAGTTGCATTCTTAGGCTGAACTGAGCTCGCAACAGCTCCTTTAGCTCAGTTTTCAGTTCATCAGCATTTTTGGTGCGTAAGTCAGCGACAATCATTTTTAAGCTCCAAAATGACGCGTTACAAAAGTTGTTGCCAGCGGTAGTTTAGCAGCAGCTAATCTAAAAGCTTCTCTGGCGATTTCTTCCGTAACACCTTCCATTTCATAAAGTACTTTACCAGGCTGGATTTCAGCAACCCAGAACTCTGGATTTCCCTTGCCGTTACCCATACGGACTTCAGCAGGCTTTTGTGAAATCGGCTTGTCCGGGAAAATTCGGATCCAAATACGGCCACCCCGCTTAATGTGGCGAGTCATCGCACGACGTGCAGATTCGATTTGACGCGCTGTAATGCGTCCGCGCGCTGTCGCTTTTAAGCCGAACTCGCCAAAACTAACTTTGGCTCCGCGCGTTGCCAAGCCAGTGTTACGACCCTTCTGCTCTTTACGATATTTTCTACGTGCTGGTTGCAACATAATAATTACTCCTTCCCTGCACGATTAGCTGGCCGACGGGGTCTGCGCTCGGGCTCGGCTACTGCAACAGGTTTTTCGCCGTTAGCAAGATGTTCGCCTTTATAAACCCAAACCTTAATACCAATAATACCGTATGTCGTACTGGCCTCAGAAAAACCATAATCGATATCGGCACGCAATGTATGCAAAGGAACACGCCCCTCACGATACCATTCAGTTCTTGCTATTTCTGCGCCATTGAGCCGACCAGCAGACATAATTTTAATGCCTTGCGCCCCAAATCTCATTGCGTTTTGCATCGCACGCTTCATCGCGCGA
>CAYWXO010000051.1:0-686 GCA_964462255.1 uncultured Thiobacillus sp.
GGAAGTTGCCATCCAGCGGCAGACTGGGGGCCAGTTTGACCACGCCGACCAGCATCAGCGGCGCGACTTCACCGGCGGCGCGGGCGATCGCCAGAATCAGGCCGGTCATCATCGCCGGGCTGGCGATCGGCAACACGGTGCGCCACAGCGTTTCCGCCTTGGTGGCGCCCAGCGCCAGGCTGCCTTCACGGATGGTGCGCGGCACGCGCGACAGACCTTCCTCGGTCGCCACGATGACCACCGGCAAGGTCAACAATGCCAGCGTCAACGACGCCCACAAAATGCCGGGACTGCCGAACACCGGCGCCGGATGTGCTTCCGGGAAGAACAAGGCATCGATGTTGCCACCCAGGACATAAACGAAGAAGCCGAGGCCGAACACGCCGTAAACGATGGAAGGTACGCCGGCCAGATTGTTGACCGAAATGCGGATGGTACGGATCAGCGGTCCCTGTTTGGCATATTCGCGCATGTAGATGGCTGCCATGATACCCAGCGGGGTAACCATCGCCGACATCAGCAGCACCATCAGCACGGTACCGAAAATGGCCGGGAAAATGCCGCCTTCGGTATTGGCTTCACGCGGGTCATCCATGATGAATTCAGTGAACTTGACGATGTAGTGGCCGATTTTCGCGAACAAGCCCATGTCATTCGGCATGATCGCGTCAGCCACATTGGCGAAC
>CAYWXO010000051.1:696-16567 GCA_964462255.1 uncultured Thiobacillus sp.
TGCCCGTCCATGGTCACGGCGACAAAGCTGTCACGCTCGATCTGCTTGCGGATTGCTTCCAGGCTGGCTTGCATGCCGCCGAATTCGGCATTCAATTTTTCGCGTTGTTTCTCGAAGTCAGCTTTCGCGGCATCGGTCAGCTTTTCCTGGATTTCCAGCTTGCGTTCGGATAAACGCAACTTTTCCATCTTGAAATTGACCTTGCCGATATCGACCTTTTCAATATGCAGAATCTGCTTGAACAGTTCGTTTGAGCGCTTCATCCGCTTCTGCAATTCCGCCCAGGCTTGCGCGCCTTCGGCGACGACCTTGCCATCTTCCTTGACCACCTTCAGGTGACCATAAAAATTACCCCATTCGCGTCTTTCTACCGTGATGACATCCTTGGGGTAGCTAAACTCGCTCAGCATGGGCGCCGGATACCATTTGAAATCGCTGCCCGTTATATCCTTGTTGCCCTGTTTGATCAGGTAGCGTTGCGTGAACTTGTCTTCGCTTTCAATGGTGAAGCCGGATTCGCGCAGACGAATCAGGGAAACTTCTTCGCGTTTGACCGCCTCGCCGATCAGGCGGGTTTTTGTACCGTCACGATCGGTGAAGACGGTCTCAATCACCGGCTTCGGCCACCAGTGCACCAGACCCTGGGCCGCCGTCAACCAGACCACGGCATACACCGCGACCAGAGACAGGGCAACCGCCCCCGCCGTCATCCATATCCAGGGCTCGCCGCCCTTGAACCAGTTACGCATGGCTATGTGTCCTTACAGTGAGCTATATTTTTCGCGCAGACGCTGACGAATCAGTTCGGCGACGGTATTGACCGCGAAGGTAAAGGCAAACAACACCAACGCCGAGAAGAACAACAGGCGGTAGTGGGTGGTGCCGACCGCCGCTTCCGGCATTTCAACGCCAATGTTGGCGGACAGGGTGCGGAAGCCGGTGAAGATCGACAAGTCCATCACCGCCGTGTTGCCGGTGGCCATCAGCACAATCATGGTCTCGCCGACCGCGCGCCCCATGCCGACCATGATGGCGGAAAAGATGCCCGGGCTGGCGGTCAGCAACACCACGTTGAACAGGGTCTGCCAAGGCGTAGCACCCAAGGCCAATGAGCCAGTGGTGAGATGTTTGGGCACGCTGAACACCGCGTCTTCGGCGATCGAGAAGATGGTGGGAATCACCGCGAAGCCCATGGCGATGCCGACCACCAGCGAGTTGCGTTGCTCATAGTCCCAGCCGAGTTCATTGCTGACCCAGTTCGGCATGTCGCCATTGAAGAAAGCGGCTTCGATCGGGTGACCGATGGCGATGGAGGCCCAGATCACGAAGATGATCACCGGGATCAGCAGCGCGGCTTCCCAACCTGGGCCGACGCGATGGGTCAGCCGTTCCGGCAGCCGGTGCCAGAGATAGGCGGTAATCACAAAACTGAATGGCAGGAGAAAGATCGCCACCAAAGTACCGGCCAAATTATTGTCAACGAACGGGGCCAGCCACAAACCGGCCAGAAAACCCAGAATGACGGTCGGCAAGGCTTCCATGATCTCGATCGAGGGCTTGACCACGCCGCGCATCTTGGGCGACATGAAATAGGCGGCGAAGATTGCGCCCAGCACCGCCAGCGGCACCGCCACCATCATCGCGTAGAAGGCGGCTTTCAAAGTACCGAAGGTGAGTGGCGCGACGCTGAACTTGGGTTCGAAGTCAGAGGTTGCAGCAGACGATTGCCAGTTGTATTCCGGCTCCTGATAACTCTCGTACCAGACCTTCTGCCAGAGAGAATAGAAAGAAATTTCCGGGAAGTCGTTTTCGATGCGGGCGGTCTGGAAGGTGTTGTTAGGTTTCTCCACCAGCACGGCGTTGGCCCGCGGTGCGATACCGACAACCCGCACCGGTTCTGCGCCAGTCGAACGCGTCAACAGCAATTTATTCGAGGTGGCGTAGTAGAGGCCGATATTGCCTTTGTCATCGCCGGCGACAAAACCTTTGCGGTAATGCTCAGGCGCGATGGTGGTGACCGCGCTGTCCATCGGCTTGAACGAACGAATATGGGTCAAGTGATTGACGTTGTTGTCGTCACGCACCTGGAACCATTGTGCGATTTCACCCGTGTTAGCACCAATAATCAGTGAAAAACCACCAGACAGGATATTCGCCGCGGTGATCTTCTGGCCTTCCGGCAGGACCGCCACCGTCTGCAGCAACTTCGGGCTGGTTTTGTCCATCACGTCGTAATGACTGATGAAACGTCCGCCATGCACCACATACAAATCGCGCTGTTTAACTTCCAGAATCAGCTGACTGATTTCCCCTTCGACCGGCGCTAACTCGACACTGCTGCGCTCGTTGCTGACCTCGCCAGTCAGCATGTTCTCGCGGCTTTCAAACGCGGTCAGCACCAAGCGGTTATCTTCGGTCAGCGCCACGGCGGTGGTGTGCTCGCCATGATGCTGCAAGGTCAGCAATTTCAACGCGCGCCCGGCTGCGTCGATGACTAACGGTTCTTTGCCGATCGGATACTCAATGCTTGGCGTAATGGTGCGGATGTCCTTTTCGGAATCATTACCGTCTTCCTTGAAGGTGACCTTGAAATCCTGCTGCAAGATGATCATGCGGCCATCGGACAGACCATAGGCCACCGCCTGCTGCGACAGATCGCCGGCGGCGAAACTGCTTACCGTGGCCCCTTCCGGTAAGGCAACCTTTTCTTCGGCCATCACCTTGCCATTGCGCATATCAAAGAAAGCGACGCTGCCTTGATTGGCAAAACGCACGCCGATTTCCGCCTGCTCCTCGGCGGTCAAATGCACCGTGCTTTCCTGCTGCACACCGACCGCGGGGAAGCTGGTCAGCTTGTCCATGGTCGCCGGCATAAACAACGGCACGACAACACTGGCGAGATACACAAAGATCAGGCTGATTGCGATGATCACGCTGAGCCCGCCAAAGGTCATGACGTGCTTGAACAATTTGTCTTTCGCCATGCGCCGGCCGGTATAGCCGCCCGCTTTGGTGATATCCGCTTCAATCTTTTCCATGAGTCACCAGGTTTAATCACACTCTTGAAATGTCAGCACGCCCACTTAACATGCAGCCGCGAGCGTTAGCGAATGCATACTTAATTAAGTGAGTGTTTTTGAGTTAGTGTCTTTGAATACGACGGCTGAACGGATGAGTTCAGCCGAATAAATTTACTTCAATTTACTTCAATTTACTTCATTTGGCGCAGCGCGTGGAATGTCTCAATCAACTTGACCGGACGACCAGCTTCGCTAGTTTTCTTGTTCATCGCATAAATCACCGTTTCACCCTTAGGGCCAGTTCCAACCTCGGTAAAGGTGTAAGTGATCTCTTTGTTCACAAGATAATCTTTGAAGTCTTGCGCATTACCGAACACATGAAAGCGTCCATCCTTGACTACCTCGGCATAGAAGGGATCGGTCGGCTCCAGTTTGCCGTCGTAGATCAATTCCGCTTTGGAGGGCTTGTTCAGGTCATCCGATTCCTTCTTCTCAATGCCGAACACTAGCGTTGCGCCGTCCGGACCTTCTCCAACACGGGAGCGGGTGTAGATCAGTTCATCGACATCCATGAACGCGAGGTAATTTTTGACATCGGCGATCGGGTAGATACGCTCGTTCTCATGAAACACCAGGAAATAATACTGAGTTGGCACCGCGACTGGCGCACTGGCGGCAACTGCTGGTTTGGCATCCGCTTTAGGGGCAGTGGCGTTCTGGCTGGTTGCACATCCGCTGAAGGCCATCAGAGCTAGTACGGCGCTCAATACGTAGGGCAGACGCTTTTGCTGGGTATTTTTCATGCTCATTACTCCATCTGATTGTCGCCCAGATCTGCGCTCCGATACGGGACGCCGAAACTGGGCAAGGTGGCGGTATTAGTTGATACCCAGATCACTCAGGGCTTTGGCAGCCAATTTGGCAGGCAACGGCACGAAACCGTCCTTGACCACGACCTGCTGACCTTGCTTGGACAGCACCAGCTTGATGAATTCGCGCTCCAACGGGGCCAGCGGCTGATTCGGACGCTTGTTCACGTAAAAGTACAGTACGCGTGACAGCGGGTAGGAACCATCGATGGCGTTATCGGCTTCGGCTTCAACAAACGGCTCGCCATCCTTCTTGGACAAGGGCAGGGCACGCACGCCGGAAGTCTTGTAACCGATACCGGAGTAACCAATCGCGCCGATCTGGCCGCTGGCGCTCTGCACCACCGAGGCGGAACCCGGCTGCTCGGCGACGTTGCGCTTGAAGTCACCCTTGCACAGCGCTCTTTCCTTGAAGTAACCGTAGGTGCCGGAGACGGAGTTACGGCCGTACATCGCGATCGGACGATTCGCCCAGTCGCCGGTCATGCCGAGCTGCCCCCAACGGGTGATGTCTTCCTTGCCGCCGCACTTGCGGGTTGCCGACATCATGGCATCAATCTGGGGAATCGACAGACCGGGGATCGGGTTGTCCTTGTTGACATACACAGCCAGCGCGTCGATGGCGGCGGGAACCGGGGTGGGCTTGTAGCCGAATTTCTTCTCGAACGCTTCGATTTCCTTGGCGTTCATCATGCGGCTCATCGGGCCGAAGTTGGCGGCGCCTTCGATCAGGGCCGGCGGCGCGGTGGAGGAACCGGCACCTTGAATCTGGATGTTCACGTTAGGGTAGTTGCGCTTGTAGGTCTCGGCCCACAGCGTCATCAGGTTGTTCAGGGTATCCGAACCAACGCTGGTGAAGTTGCCGGAAACGCCACTGGATTTGGTGTAGTTCGGCAGTGCCGGGTCAACCTGAACAGCTTGCGCCAAAGCGCCTTGAGCGACGAAAGCGGAACTGGCAACCAAGCCAAGCGCCACGATGATTTTTTTCATGTACATGTTTGAAACTCCTGTATCGAGGGGAACTTTGTTAGAACAGCGACACAAGTCGCGTTCATATGAAAGCATCCTACACAGCGAAGATTACAAACTTATGACAATTGCTCAGCCGGCGGCTTCTCGCACAGCATCGGCAATGAAATCGGCCGTACGTCGCACCTGATTTTCGTCGCGCCCTTCCACCATGACACGAATCAGCGGCTCGGTGCCCGAAGCTCGCAACACAACACGCCCCGAGTCAGCCAGCTCGGCTTCTACCGCCGCTACCGCTTGTTTCACCGATTCATGCGCATCCAGCTTAAAACCTTTATCAACCCGAATATTGATCAGGACTTGCGGATAGGTCGGGCAATCGCGCGTGTAATCGGACAAGGAACGCTGCGCACCGCGCAACGCCGCCAGCACCTGCAATGCGGAAACAATGGCATCACCTGTCGTATGTTTATCCAGACAAAGAATATGGCCAGACGCTTCGCCGCCCAGCAGCCAACCATTCTGCTGGAGTAATTCCAGCACATAACGATCGCCCACTTTGGCCCGCTTGAAGTCACAGCCGAGCGCCTTCAACGCCAATTCAGCGCCCAAATTGGTCATCAACGTGCCGGCCACACCGCCCAGTTGCTGGCCGCTTTCCTGACGATAACGCGCAATGGCGTAAATCAGCTTATCGCCATCCATGACCTGTCCGGCAGCATCAGTCATCATCAAACGGTCGCCATCGCCATCCAGCGCTACGCCGACATCGGCACGATGTTGACGGACTGCGCGTGACAAGGCATCAGTATGGGTGGCACCGCATTCCTTGTTGATATTCATGCCGTTCGGTTCATTCCCAATGGCGATGACATCGGCACCCAACTCATGAAAAACGTGCGGCGCAATGTGATAGCCGGCCCCGTTAGCACAATCGACCACGATGCGCATGCCGCGCAAATCCATATCGGTAGGAAACGTGCTTTTGCAAAATTCTATGTAACGGCCGGCCGCATCATCCACCCGTTTAACGCGGCCCAATTGCTTCGAGGCCGCCGTCTTCATCGGCAATTCCAAGGCGGCTTCAATCGCTAATTCGATGTCGTCCGGCAACTTGGTGCCGCGCGCGGAGAAGAATTTAATACCGTTATCTTCGTAACCATTATGCGAGGCGGAAATGACCACGCCAGCCTGCAAACGCAATGCGCGCGTCAGGTAGGCAATGCCGGGCGTCGGCATCGGCCCGGTCAAACGCACATCGACCCCGGCCGCGGTGAAGCCGGCTTGCAAAGCAGATTCCAGCATGTAACCGGAAATACGCGTGTCTTTGCCAATCAACACGGCGGGATGTTCGCCGTGCAAGGCGTCGTGTTCTGCTGCGACCAGCACTTTGCCGGCGGCATAGCCCAAGCGCATGGCAAATTCAGGCGTAATCGGATCTTCACCCACTTTGCCGCGCACGCCATCGGTACCAAAATACTTTCTTGTCATGATTCACCGTCCATTTCAGGTTAGTTTTTACTATTTAAGTGTTGCCAGAGTTGTATAGCTTCAACAGTTTCCTTGACATCATGCACACGCACGACATTCGCCCCCGCTTGCAACGCCAACACAGCACTCAGCACGCTGGGCAATAAACGCTCGGCAATCGTCCGCCCAGTCAGCGCACCGAGAAACGATTTACGCGATAGCCCCACCAGCAGTGGTGCAATTTGCCTGAAATCGGCTAGGCGGTTAAACAGAGCGATATTGTGTTGCAAGGTTTTTCCGAAGCCAAAACCAGGATCAATCAGGATACGTTCCGGCGCAATTCCGGCCTGCTGCGCCAAGGTGAGCCGCTGCCTTAAATAGCCGGCCACTTCGTTGACCACATCGGTATAGGTGGGATTGTTTTGCATGCTGGCCGGCATGCCGCGCATGTGCATCAGACAAATTCCGCACGGGGCTGCGCTTTGGCCGTGCTGGGCGATAATTTCCAACGCGCCCGGCGCTTCAAATGCGCGTACATCATTGATTAGGTCGGCACCGGCAGAAAGCGCTGCCGCCATCACCGCCGGCTTCATGCTATCGACGGATAGGGCGATATTGGCATCACGCAAGCCAGCCAGCACCGGCATGACGCGCGCCAATTCTTCTTCCACACTCACCGCTGCGCTGCCTGGACGGGTCGATTCGCCGCCAATATCCAGGATGTGCGCCCCTTCATCGCGCAACTGCAAGCCGTGTTCAATCGCCCGTGCTGCCGAGAAGTAGCGGCCCCCATCCGAGAATGAATCGGGCGTGACATTGACGATGCCCATCACCAGCGGCTGCGTCAGGTCAAAGTGATAACGTCCACAGATAAACAGGGCCATGAGATTTGGAACTAAAAAAACTTGGGGACTAAAAAAACTTGAGACTAAAAAACATAGGGCGGCAATGCCGCCCTACTTCACGCACACTGCGTCAGTCAGATCCTGCGGACTATCAAGCTTCTTCTGCCGGTGTAATGGTGGGTTCCGGCGCGGTCGGCGGATTATCGGCCGGCGGCGGCGTCACCGTACTAATCGGCGGCATCACCGGCTTCGGCGGATGCGGCTCTTTGCCCAGCATGATGTCATCAATCTGCTCTGCATCAATGGTCTCCCACTCCAGCAGCGCGCGCGTCATGCGCTCGACTTTATCGCGGTTTTCTTCCAGCAATTTACGCGCTAGCGCATATTGCTGATCAATGATGCGACGAACTTCTTCATCGACTTTACGCATGGTTTCTTCAGAAACAGTCTTGTGCGTAGTCACCGACCGGCCGAGGAAGATTTCGCCTTCTTCTTCCCCATAAACCATCGGGCCTAGCGCATCCGACATGCCCCATTGCGTCACCATGCGACGCGCCAAATCAGTGGCACGCTGGAAGTCGTTCGATGCGCCGGTGGTCATTTGATTCATGAACAACTCTTCGGCGATACGTCCACCAAACAGCACGGCAATGGTGGACATCAAACGAATGCGATCCTGACTGTAACGGTCTTCAGTCGGCAATTGCATGGTGACGCCCAACGCACGACCGCGCGGAATAATGGTGACTTTATGCACCGGATCGGTCTTCGGCATCAATTTAGCCACCACAGCGTGGCCGGATTCGTGATAAGCCGTATTCTTGCGCTCTTCCTCCGGCATGATCATGGAACGACGCTCAGCACCCATCATGATCTTGTCTTTAGCGCGCTCAAAGTCGTCCATATCGACAGAACGTTTGTTGGAACGGGCAGCAAACAAGGCGGCTTCATTGACCAGGTTGGCCAAATCAGCCCCAGAGAACCCCGGCGTGCCACGCGCAATAATGTCGGGTTTAACATCGGGTGACATCGGCACCTTGCGCATGTGAACAAACAAGATCTGTTCACGACCGCGAATATCCGGCAACGGCACCACCACTTGCCGGTCGAAACGGCCGGGGCGCAATAAAGCGGGGTCAAGCACATCGGGACGATTAGTCGCGGCAATCACAATGACGCCGACGGAGGGTTCAAAGCCATCCATTTCCACCAACAACTGATTCAAAGTTTGCTCGCGTTCGTCATTACCGCCGCCCATACCGGCACCGCGCTGACGTCCTACCGCATCAATTTCGTCAATGAAGATGATGCAAGGCGATTGTTTCTTCGCCTGCTCAAACATGTCACGCACCCGCGCCGCACCAACGCCGACAAACATCTCGACGAAATCAGAGCCGGAAATCGAGAAGAACGGCACCTTTGCTTCGCCGGCGATGGACTTGGCCAGCAGCGTTTTACCGGTACCCGGCGAACCGACCATCAACACGCCGCGCGGAATACGACCGCCCAATTTCTGGAAGCGGGACGGATCACGCAGAAACTCAACCAATTCACCGACTTCTTCTTTAGCCTCGTCACAGCCGGCCACATCAGCAAAAGTAACCAAATTGCTGTCCTGGTCGAGTAAGCGCGCTTTGCTTTTGCCGAAAGAAAAAGCCCCACCCTTGCCGCCGCCCTGCATCTGGCGCATGAAAAACACCCAAACGCCAATCAGCAACAGCATGGGAAACCAGGAAACAAAAATGCTCATCAGCATGGAGGGTTGCTCTTCCGGCCGCGCTTCCACCTGTACGCCCGCTTTGAGCAAATCGGATACCAGCCACGGATCAGACGGTGAATAAGTGGTGAAACGGCGACCATCAACACCAACGCCGCGCAACACGTGATTCTCGATAGTCACCTTGGCCACCTGGCCTAGACGCACCTGTTCGATAAACGTGGAATAGTCGATCTGGGATTGCACGGTTTGACGCGTGTTGAATTGGTTAAACACGGTCATCAGAACAAGCGCAATGATTAACCAGATACCGACATTTTTGAAAAGATTGTTCAATTTAACTCCTTTGCAGCGCCACTGCCGCAGTTAGCCGAAATTAGCCCAATTTCGTCTCTTGTTCAATCGAGTGCATCACCTTTAAGCCCCGACCCAGCAAATAAACTTCTCGACTACTATCACGCGAAGCTTTTGGCTTGCGCACCACCACCGATTTGAATATTGACCGCATTTGCTTCATGTAGTCTTCAAATCCGGCCCCCTGAAAAACCTTGACCAAAAACACCCCTTCAGGCTGCAGCCATTGAGCCGCAAACGTCAAACCCAGTTCCGCTAAGTAATAGATTCGCGCTTGATCTGACACGATAACGCCGGTGATATTGGGCGACATATCACTTAAAACAAGATCCGCTTTCTGACCTTTCAAGCGATCAACCAAGGCGTTTAGCGTACTGGCTTCGGTAAAGTCGCCGTGCAAAAAATCGACGCCATTCAAGCCGGTCATTTCCAGCAGATCAATGCCGATGATGCGCCCCTGACCTTTCATGCGCTCCAATGCCACTTGGCACCAGCCACCAGGCGCGCAGCCCAAATCAACCAAACTGGAACCCGCTTTCAGGAGTCGATCACGATCATCAATTTCCATCAACTTGTAAGCCGAACGTGAACGATACCCCTGTTCCACCGACTGTTTGACGTAAAAATCATTCACATGACGTTGATGCCAGACACGCGATTTGGCCTGACGTTTCACGGATAACCTTTCATGGACTACTATCGCCCCCTTTTTTTATCCACTCAACCGCTCTTTCAGCGAGAACAGGAAAGCGAATGCTCGAATTAAATGTAGAACAACGGAAATATCTCAAGGCGCAAGCCCATTCTTTGAAACCAGTGGTGATGATAGGCGCGCACGGTTTAAGCGATGCGGTCATCAAGGAAGCGGAATGCGCGCTTGCCGTGCATGAACTGATCAAGATACGCGTCCAATCTGGCGAACGCGAGGCACGTGAAGCCTATCTTGAAAAAATTTGTGCGGCTTTGAATGCCGCGCCGGTGCAACATATTGGTAAATTGCTTGTGATTTATCGACCCGCTGTGAAACCAAAATTACAGCTACCTTGAGTGTTGTTTAGCCACCAGCACGAGGCCAAGCAGACTTTGAATCAAATAAACAATGCTGGAAACGCCGTGCCAGGTGGCAAATCGATCACGAAACAAAGATTCCATGACATCTTTCGGCAATGCGGCTTCTTTCAGTTGAGCCAGAATGGGTTGCAGACCAAAGTGGCCTGCCAGGGTCATCAGCAACATCAGCAGCACAATCCAGAAAAACCCTTGCTTGAGTGCATCAGCGCCATAACGCGTAAAACGAAACAGCATCAACCAAACTGCGCAGACGATGCTAACCCAAGCCATGGCGGCGAACATTTTGCCGGCCAGCATGCCGGCCAACATGCGGTCATCCAAGGTGTAGAACAGTAAGGGCGCGGCAAGATAACCAATAGCCCAGAGGCCGCCCACCCAGAACACCAAAGCCCAGGCGGCAAGAAGATCAGGTAGGCGTTTCACTTTTTAGCAGCAGGTTAAATGTAGTGAACTTCGACAATTTCATAATGCCGTAACCCGCCCGGCGCATGCACATCGGCCACATCACCGGCATATTTACCAATGAGCGCACGCGCAATCGGCGAACTCACGGAAATTTTTCCCTCCTTGATGTCGGCTTCATCATCCCCCACGATTTGATAGCGCACTTCATCGCCGGTGTCTGCATCGACCAATTCAACTGTGGCGGCAAACACCACCCGTCCTTCAACATCAAGGCTTTGCGGGTCTATGATCTGAGCGTTAGCCAGCTTGCCCTCCAGGTCTTTGATGCGGCCCTCAATAAATCCTTGTTTCTCTTTCGCCGCGTCGTACTCCGCATTTTCTGAAAGATCGCCATGTGAGCGTGCTTCAGCAATGGCAGCAATCACCAAGGGACGCTCCACACTTTTCAGACGTTGTAACTCCAAGCGCAATTTTTCTGCGCCAACCACCGTTAGGGGGACTTTAATCATTGATCTTAACCTTGAATAAATGCAGACGCTTTGTTGCAAATACTTAATGCAAACGCTTATGCAGTTCTTGTAATGAATAGACTGTTATCTCTCGTCTTTCCAGCATACCTAAACACGCCGCCCTACCACCGGCCAACGTCGTGAAATAGGGAATATTTTGCGTTAAGGCTGCCGCGCGGATGGCAAATGAATCTTTTACCGCACGTTTATCCTCAACCACATTGATGATCAATTGAATCTCACGATTTTTGATCATATCGACAATATGCGGCCGACCTTCTGCCACTTTATTGACCCGCGTCAAAGGCACGCCCGCCGCTTCAATTGCTTTGCCGGTGCCACGCGTAGCAAACAATTTGAAGCCGAGATCGTGCAAACGCTGCGCAATTTCCGCCACCTGCGGATGCTCCGGGTTACGCACCGAAATAAACACATTGCCCTGACGCGGCAATTTGACGCTGGCGGCATATTGCGATTTAAGGAAGGCTTCGCCGAAACTTTCGCCAACGCCCATCACTTCACCGGTCGATTTCATTTCAGGGCCCAGCAGCGGATCAACGCCAGGAAATTTCCGGAACGGGAAAACCGCTTCCTTCACCGAAAAATACGGTGGAATGATTTCTTTCACCGCACCTTGCGATTTCAATGACTGCCCCACCATGCAACGCGCCGCAATTTTTGCCAACTGACGCCCCGATGCTTTTGACACATAAGGCACAGTCCGTGAGGCGCGCGGATTGACTTCCAGCACATAAACTTCCGCCGAATCGCCGTGCCCCTTGATGGCAAACTGCACATTCATCAAGCCCACAACGCCGAGCGCTTTCGCCATGGCGACCGTTTGCTGACGCAAAACATCTTGTATGCCGGCCGACAAGCTATACGGCGGCAGCGAACACGCTGAATCACCAGAATGCACACCGGCTTGCTCGATATGTTCCATGATGCCACCGAGCAAAACCTCTTCCCCATCACAGAGCGCATCAACGTCCACCTCAATGGCGTCGTTCAGGAAGCGATCAAGCAACACCGGTGAATCATTAGAAACTTTAACCGCTTCGCGCATGTAGCGCTGTAAATCGGCTTCTTCGCGCACAATTTCCATGGCGCGGCCACCCAGCACATAGGAGGGACGCACAACCAGCGGATAACCAATTTCGGCCGCCAGACGAATCGCTTCATCTTCAGCCCGTGCAGTGCGATTAGGCGGCTGCAACAAACCGAGCTCCTGAATCATCTTCTGGAAGCGTTCACGGTCTTCTGCCCGGTCAATCGCATCCGGCGTGGTGCCGATGATCGGCACACCGTTCTTTTCCAAATCGCGTGCCAACTTCAGCGGCGTTTGACCGCCATATTGCACAATGACCCCAACCGGTTTTTCAATGCGGACAACTTCCAGCACATCCTCCAAGGTCAGCGGCTCAAAATAGAGCCGATCAGAGGTGTCGTAATCGGTGGAGACTGTTTCAGGATTGCAATTAACCATGATGGTTTCGTAACCATCTTCCCGCATGGCCAGCGCGGCATGCACGCAACAATAGTCAAATTCAATGCCTTGACCAATGCGATTAGGCCCGCCGCCCAACACCATGATCTTCTTTCGATCCGACGGGTGCGATTCACACTCTTCTTCGTAGGTTGAATACAGGTAAGCCGTGGAAGTAGCAAATTCCGCCGCACACGTATCCACCCGCTTATAAACCGGGTGGATTGCCAATTCCCAGCGCCGCGCACGAACCGCATGCTGGTCGGTACCACACAGTTTCGCAAGGCGACGATCAGAAAAACCATTGCGCTTGAGCGCGAATAATTCAGCGTGACTGAGGCTGGCCAGTTCGCGCCCTTTTATCGCCTGCTCTTGTTTGATCAAATCTTCAATCTGCGCGAGGAACCAGGGATCAATTTTGCTGGCCCGTTGAATCTCTTCGAAGCTCATGCCGATCCGGAAGGCATCGGCCACATACCAAAGCCGTTCCGCACCAGGATTACCCATCTCCGCCTTGATTTCATCGTCATCGGTGGATTTTTCATCCAGACCGTCCACACCGGTTTCCAGCCCTCGCAGCGCTTTTTGCAAGGATTCCTGCATAGTGCGACCGATCGCCATCACTTCGCCGACCGATTTCATTTGCGTAGTCAAACGATCATTCGCCTGCGGAAACTTTTCAAACGCAAAACGCGGTATTTTCGTAACGACATAATCAATAGAAGGCTCAAACGAGGCCGGCGTTGCGCCACCGGTAATGTCGTTCTTGAGCTCATCCAGGGTGTAACCGACCGCCAACTTAGCGGCCACCTTCGCTATCGGGAAGCCCGTCGCCTTCGACGCCAACGCCGATGAGCGCGATACGCGCGGATTCATCTCAATGACCACAATGCGCCCATCAGCCGGATTAATGGCGAATTGAACATTTGAACCGCCGGTATCCACACCAATTTCGCGCAATACCGCAATCGAGGCATTACGTAAAAGCTGGTATTCGCGATCGGTCAATGTTTGTGCCGGCGCGACAGTAATGGAATCGCCAGTATGCACGCCCATGGGATCCAGATTTTCAATGGAGCAAATGATGATGCAGTTGTCGGCGCTATCGCGCACCACTTCCATCTCAAATTCTTTCCAGCCGATCAGCGATTCTTCAATCAGCAATTCGCGCGTCGGCGACGCTTCCAGACCACCCTCACAAATGATGAGAAATTCTTCCATGTTGTAAGCAATGCCACCGCCGCTACCCCCCATGGTAAATGAGGGACGGATGATGGTCGGGAAGCCGATACCGGCTTGTATCTGCACCGCTTCTTCCAAACTGTGCGCCAACGACGAACGCGGATTAGCCAGGCCAATACGCGACATGGCATGTTTGAATTTTTCGCGATCCTCAGCCTTATCAATGGCTTCACGCGAAGCACCAATCAATTCAACTTGGTATTTCTCTAAAATGCCGAACTTGGCTAGATCAAGCGCGCAGTTCAACGCGGTTTGGCCGCCCATGGTAGGCAGAATCGCGTCGGGACGCTCTTTTTCAATAATACGCTCAACAGTTTGCCAGTTGATGGGTTCGATGTAAGTTGCATCAGCCATCTCGGGGTCAGTCATAATGGTGGCCGGGTTCGAATTGACCAATATGACGCGAAACCCTTCTTCTCTGAGCGCCTTGCAGGCCTGCGCGCCCGAATAATCAAACTCACACGCTTGACCGATCACAATCGGTCCGGCACCAATAATCAGTATGGAATGTAGATCGCTACGCTTAGGCATCTTTAGCCCTGCTTTCTTGCATCAAATTAATGAAACGATCAAAAAGATAACTCACATCATGCGGCCCCGGACTGGCTTCCGGATGCCCTTGAAAACTGAACGCAGGCACATCCGTGCGTGCAATTCCCTGTAATGAGCCATCAAATAATGAAACATGCGTTACGCGAAGATTCGGCGGTAACGTCGCCATATCCACCGCAAAACCATGATTTTGGCTAGTAATCATCACGCGTTTGCTATCAATGTCTTGCACAGGATGGTTGCCACCATGATGGCCAAACTTCATTTTGACCGTACGCGCACCGGAAGCGAGGCCAAGCAATTGATGACCTAAACAAATACCATAAGTTGGGATGCGGGCGGCAAGAATGTCTTGAATAGCTGAAATGGCGTAATCACACGGTTCGGGATCGCCCGGCCCGTTTGACAGAAATACGCCATCTGGTTTCATGGCAATCACTTCCACCGCTGACGTTTGCGCAGGCACCACAGTTACTTTGCAACCGCGGCTTGCTAACATGCGCAGAATGTTGCGCTTAACACCAAAATCATAAGCAACCACATGGAATTTAGCTTCAATTTGGAGCGTACTTTGCTGGGCAAAACCTTTACCTAAACGCCATTCACCCTCTTGCCATTCATGTGGGCTATGGCAGGTGACTACTTTTGCCAAATCTTGCCCCGCCATGCTTGCGCAATTTTGCGCGTGTTTTAACGCAGCGGCTGAATCCAACTCACCCACCATGATGCAGCCGTTTTGCGCCCCTTTTTCACGCAACAAACGCGTTAATTTGCGGGTATCTATGCCTGCAATGGCAACAACACCCCTTTGCGTTAAGTATTCAGTCAATGTTTGCTGCATGCGAAAGTTGCTTGCCAAAATGGGCAAATCGCGAACAATCAAGCCGGTTGCATGAATTTGGCCAGACTCTTCATCTTCCTGATTCACGCCAACATTGCCGATATGAGGATAGGTGAGAGCCACCATTTGACGGCAGTAGGATGGGTCGGTCAGGATTTCCTGATAACCTGTCATCGAAGTATTAAAAACAACTTCCCCGACACCGACACCCGTCGCACCAATTCCATAACCCCGGAATTCTGTGCCGTCGCTTAAAACTAAAATAGCTGGTAAGAACGCAGACAAGATAACCCCTGGTCCAGATATGAAAAACGGGACAGACTTATGTCAATCCCGCTGAATTTGTGTTGGCTGATTATACGATTGATGACCCAACAGCTCAATAAGGATATTTATTACCCCTTTTACAAAGCAAAACGCCCCATCTGTGATGGGGCGTTCATGTTTGAGACTTAGTACAACATTTGGGTGTCTGGCGATGACCTACTTTCGCGGGCGCGAGGCCTACTATCATTGGCGCT
>CAYWXO010000052.1:0-16406 GCA_964462255.1 uncultured Thiobacillus sp.
ATTTTGATGTTGGCAATGTAATACCAAGTTCAGCCGCTGTATCACACAACTTAACATCGGCATTATTTTGCTGCAAACAAATTTCCATCGCTGTTCTTATGCCTCCAGCAAGAGAATTGATTTCAGAATATTTGGCTTTTGTCGTGTAACCCTGATAAGCAGGCACTGCCACTGCCGCCAAAATACCAATAATCGCGATCACAATTAACAGTTCGATCAGCGTGAAGCCTTGTTGAGTCTTTTTCATGATAATTTCCTTTAAAATTTAACAACGGAGAGAAGTACTGTGGCCGTTGAGATTTCCTGGAACAGGAAACTTAATTCGCCGGTACACGTGCTGGTACTTGCAATCCCCTTGCCAACTTTCAAAGTCACCGCGACAAATCTAAAATTAACTAATATAAACAACGAGATATGATGAAAAACTCCAAATTACCGCATTTTTCACCCCACCACCCGCCCGCTGTTGGCACAGGTTGCGCTGTGACAGGTCAAATTTTCCGACCCGTGCTGCACACTTAACACAGTGACAAGGAGTTATTGATGATCGCAATTAGCCTCGCAACGGCCATGGCCCTGACTGAACGCAGCAAACGCACCTTGTGGCGTTTACTTGCTGAAGGAGCCATCAAACGCAGCAACGACAGCAGTGACGGCAAGGCGATGCTTGATCTCGACTCAATCAAGCCTTACCTGATACCGCCAATTCAAGCGAAAGACTTTGCCCTGATCGAGAAGGCCGATGCCAGCATGCGGGCGGGGGGGGGGGGGGAAGGAGGAAGGGAAAAGACTAGCAGCGAAGATTGCATCGAAGCACAAAATGAATTGGCACTGCTTTTTCTCGCCAACGGCAAACCGGAAGGCGCGATATATTGGCTGGAACTGGCAGCTAAACAAGGTCATGCCGATGCCATGCACTGGCTGGGGCGCTGTTATATTGAAGGTAAAGGTTTAGCTCAGAATGTGGATATGGGCATTATGTGGCTTTCAAAAGCAGCCGCCAGCGGCCATATCATTTCGCGCCACCAAATTGACGGCCTCTGTTCCTTAGCGGCGCAACACAAACCCCACCCACACCCCCACCAACACTCCCACACCTAACCGCGCCCCACCGCCCGCATTAACTTCGCAAAAAACATGTTATCCCTTTAAAATGCCGGCATTTCGGCTGGCATTTCGACCGACTTTTCCACCGACTTTTCCACGAATTTCCCCTTCCCCCCAGCCCCTTCGGAGCCCAATCATGACCCTCAGCGCGACTTTGCCCGCGATCAGCAGCACAAGCATCACCACTGACGATGACGACAACATCGGCGTTGCAGAAAGGATAGAGAACGCCGACGCAACCCAGGCGGCTGCAGCGGCCGAGGCAGCCGACGCCGAACAGCAAGCGCGCGCGCTGATTCAACGTTACGCATTGAGTGCCGGCGGTGTCGGCTTTGTGCCAGTGCCCTTATTTGATCAAATCACCGTTGGCGCGCTGTGTGGCAAGATGATTTACGATTTAGGTCAGATTTACCAAGTGCCGACGCCGAAATATCGCATTAAGGCGACGCTCGTTGCCGTGTTAGGCGGAGCGCATACGCAGTGGATCACTTACTTTGTCATGGGGGTGACAACCTTCTTGTTGCCTGGGCTGGCTTTTCTCGGCACCTTGGCGGTGCGCCCCCTGCTCTCCGGGGCCATTACCCATACCGTCGGTCACATTTTCTTACGTCAATTCGCCAAAGGCAAAACCCTAGAAAATTTTGACACGGCTGCCGCGGCAGAAGAATTTAAACGCGGCTTCGAGGAAGGCAAAACTTATATGCGGCAACAACTCGCCGCGGTAAAAAAATAAGTTCAGCCCCTTACTTCAGCAACGCATCGACCGCCTTTAAGTCGTCTTCATTCAACGCGCCGGCAGCGGCTTTGAGCTGCAAACCGGCCAGCAGTGTTTGATAGCGCGCGGCGGATAGATCGCGGCGGGTGGTGTACAACTGCTGCTGCGCATTCAACACATCCACACGGGTGCGCACGCCAACTTCCAGCCCCAAGGTGGTTGAACGCAATTGGGCTTCACTCGAAACCTGCGCCTGTTCCAACGCTCTCGCTTGCGCTTCGCCAGAAAGCACCCCTAAAAAACCCTGCCGTGCATCCAAGCGCGCCTGACGCCGCGCATCTTCCAGATCGAAGCGCGCTTTTTCTTGCATGGCAACCGCCTCCCGGATGCGCGATTCTGTTGCGCCGCCCTGATAAAGCGGCACGGCAAACTCAAGCCCGAGATAGCCGGCGGTGCGATTTCCCGCCGCCGCGGTATTGCGGCTGCCACTAAAATTGGCCCCTAAATCCAGCGTTGGCTGATGGCCAGCACGTTGTTTATTCACTTCTCGCCGTGCCGCCTCTTGCGCAGTTTGGCCCATCGACACCAAAACGTTATCGGCTTCCGCCTGTTTGACCCATGCATCCATATTGTTGGGCTCTGGCAAGGCTAACTTAACGCCCTCATGCAAGCGCGCCAAGGTCGGGCTATCGGCATTGATGATTTTTTCCAGGCCGCGCCGCTTCACTTCCAGATCATTTTGCGCGGCGATTTCTTGCGCGCTGGTCAAGTCAAAACGGGCTTGCGCTTCATGCGCATCGGTAATAGTAACCACACCGACTTCGAAACTTTTACGTGCTTGCGCCAACTGTTCGGCCAACGCCTGCTTCTGTGCTTGCGCAGTTGCCAGCACATCTTGCGCTTGCAACACGGCAAAATAAGCTTGGGCAACGCGCAGTTTCAAACTTTGCTCGGCCCCTTTTAACGCCTGCTCAGCCAGCAAAACTTGCAGCTTGGCTTGTTCAATAATTTCCAGATTTTGCTTGCGGTAAAGCGGCTGCGTCAACGTCACGCCGTATTGATGCGAGCTAAACGCGCTGGCGTTATTGCTATCGTTTTCACGCAAATTGGCCGCGAAACCGATGCTGGGCCGCATCAACGCCTTGCCCTGCGGCAACTTTTCAAGATTGGCTTGATAAGTCGCCTGCGCGGCAGAAAACTGCGCATCATTAACGCGCGCAAGTTGATAAACATCGGTCAGATTGGCGGCAAAAACACCACTACTCGCGGTGACCGAAGCGAGAAGCGCTACAAGCAGTTTCATACGCATGATAAAACTCGATTCAATAAAGAGGCATGCTGCGATCAACTTCTTTCGCCCAGGCATCCACCCCACCGGTCAAATTGATCACGTTGACAAAGCCGTTATGTTCTAGAAAACGGGCGACATGAAAACTCCGCACGCCATGATGACAAATCACCACCGTTTGCTGATCCCGCTCCAATTGACCAAAAGTCGTTTGAATTTGGCTCATTGGCAGCAAAATCGCCCCATCAATATGGCAACGCTCAAATTCCCACGTTTCGCGCACATCCAGCAACACCGGCGGTGCGCGATCAGGATCTTCAAGCCAAGCCTTTAACTCGGCAGGACGCAATTGCTGCATCAGAAAACAAACCGTTCTGGCTGTGGCGCATTCTTCAACGCCGCCACCGCGGTTTCAAACAAGCGTTCGGTGCGGAAGGTGCCGGCGGATAAACAGGTCACTAACGTCGCTTGCATCGCGTCACCTTCACCCACAATCGCGAACAGCCGCCCGCCCGGACTCAAGCGTTTGGCCAGATAAGTTTGCGGCAACAAGGGCAGCGAACCGGTCAACACAATGGCATCAAAGCCGCCATCGTCAGCCCAATCGCAGGCCGCATCGCCCTGCCGGGATTGAATATTGCTCAGGCCGTGTGCTTTGAATTTGCGCTCGGCTTCGTTTTTAAGATCAGCGCGCAACTCGACCGTGACCACCACGCCCGCTTGCTGCGCCAGCAAGGCCGTGAAATATCCACTGCCGGTGCCCACTTCAAGAACCCGCTCATGGCCTTTCAGTTGTAAAGCCTGCAAAGCGCGCGCTTCAATGCGCGGCGGCCACATCAACTCGCCTTCGCCCAGCGGAATTTCCATATCGACAAAGGCCAGCGAGCGATACACCTGCGGCACATAATCTTCGCGTTTGACCTGCATAAGCAGATCCAACACTTTGGGATCCAACACATCCCACGGCCGAATCTGCTGCTCCACCATATTGAATCGCGCTTGTTCGTAGTCCATCGTCTATTTACTCAATGAGATTTGAAATTGCCCGGCATTTTAGCCGAACTCCCTTGGTGGAATAATTTTTGGCTGATTGTGGGCCACTTGTGAACCCGTTGTGAACCCGTTGTGAACCCGTTGTGAACCCACTACCGCCCCACAATGCAAACAGTGCCGGCTGGGCGGCTTCTTATTTATCTGCAGTTGGTTACTATAGCCGTTACTGAATCTCGATAAAACACCATGAACCTCTTTTCTCGTCGCCGCAGCCCCGGCCATGCCCCCGTTGAAATCAGCGAACGCAATGAAATTCGCTTTCTCCATCTGGGCGGGCCAGCCGTGCAAAGCGCTATGCGCATCAAAGAACCGTTTGCGTTAGACCTGGAATACACCCGCGCCATGATGGCTTTTCTGCTGTTTCAACGCGAAGCGAAGGCAGTCACTTTAATTGGCTTGGGCGGCGGTTCGATCGCCAAATATATTCATCGCCACTTGCCGGCAAGCCACTTGACCGCGCTGGAAATCAACCCGGAAGTGGTGGCCGCTGCCCGCGCCTATTTCATGCTGCCACCAGACGATGAGCGGCTTGCGGTCGTTACCGGCGATGGTGCCGCCTTTGTTTACGCCAACCCGGATAGCCAGGATGTTTTACTGGTGGACGGCTACGATGCGAAACGCATTGTCGATGCCCTTGCCAGCCCGGAGTTTTATCGCGCCTGCAGAGAAATGCTGCGCGCCGGTGGCGTCGCCGTCTTTAATCTGTGGGGATCAGACGAATATTTTCCGCGCTATTTCGATCGCATTTCGCGCGCTTTCGGCGAACATGTCCTGCAACTTCCGGCTGAAAAGAAGGGCAACATCATCATTTTTGCTTTCCGCAAACCGTTGCCGGCCGTCGGCATGCAAGCGCTGTTGCGCAGGGCGGCGCAGTTAGAGGAAGAATTAGGGCTGGAATTTGCCGCCTTCGTCAGCCGCATGCAGCAATACAACACAGCCTCGACCGACCGCTTGATCGTGTGAAATGCGTCACCATAAATAAACACCCAACCCCATCAAGGCATCAGGGTGACGCTTTCCATACCGGTTGAAGGATGGGAAAATTGCAGGCAGTTAAGTATTTATTCGAGGCGGCCATGATCGACAAGGACGGTTACCGGCCGAACGTGGGCATCATCATCTGTAATGCGCGCAATGAAGTTTTTTGGGGCAAACGTATTCGCCAGAATTCTTGGCAGTTTCCCCAGGGTGGCATCAAGTATGGTGAAAGCCCCGAACAGGCTATGTATCGCGAATTGATGGAAGAAGTAGGTTTGGCGCACGAACATGTCCGCATCCTAGGCAGAACCCGCCACTGGATGCGCTACGATGTGCCGCGCGACTGGATGAAACGCGAGTTACGCGGGCATTATCGTGGTCAAAAACAAATTTGGTTTTTATTGCGTCTGGTCGGACGTGAATGCGACGTGAAATTACGTGCATCCAACCATCCAGAATTCGACGCTTGGCGTTGGCACGAATATTGGGCTCCCGCGGAGGATGTGGTTGAATTTAAACGCGAAGTTTATCGTACGGCATTAAGTGAACTGGAACGGTATTTGAGTATAGGCGCAGAACATCAGCGCGTGTGTCATCCGTACATGCTTGCCATGCGCTTGCATGGGCTTGGCCGGCATTGAAATTAACCTGAACTTCATTTTTATGACTTTCCGCCAGCTTCAAAAACAGGATGCTGGCGCTAC
Source organism: uncultured Thiobacillus sp. (assembly GCA_964462255.1). Taxonomy (GTDB): domain Bacteria; phylum Pseudomonadota; class Gammaproteobacteria; order Burkholderiales; family Thiobacillaceae; genus PFJX01. Next base: position 5,846 of record CAYWXO010000052.1, read on the forward strand.
AAAAAGCGAGCTTTATTGTGAGTAGAACTTATCAAGTGATTCCAACCACCCCACTGCAAAAAGGGGCGACTTTTCATAAACCATCACAAAAGCTGGCTGAGCGAGTCCAACTGGATGATGCAGCCATTAACGTGATGACCGATTTCTCCGTTATCACCGCCTATACCATTTTTCCGCTCGAAACCATTGAAGCCGCGCGCGCCAAAATGATTCATCGCGGGGTGCGAATGCTGCTGGTGGTTGACGACCTGAACCACATTATGGGCTTGATCACTTCTTCCGATTTATCCAGCGAAAAGCCGATGCAAGTGGTGCAAACACAAGGCATCCGTCATTCTGATGTCATGGTGAAAGACATCATGACCCCGCGCGAAAAACTCGAAGTGCTCTGCATGAAAGAACTGCAAAAAGCGCGGGTCGGCGACATTATCGCCACCCTGAAAACGCATGGCCGCCAACACGCTTTGGTAGTTGACCGCACCCACGACCAAAGCCAAATGCTGCGCGGCATGTTTTCCATCTCGCAAATCAGCCGGCAACTCGGCATGCAGGTTGAGACGATTGGCGCGGCCGGCACCTTCGCCGAACTGGGCGCTGAGCTTGGCAAATGAACGTAAGCGTAAGCACATGAACGGCAAACAAGATAAGGATTGCACGTTGACGCTTACTCCTTCGCTTAACACTTCGGGAATGTCATGTTTACCCCTCCGCTGATGGCTGCGCTGCTGGTTTCAGCTTGCCTCCTGCCGGCTGCCCACGCGCAGCAATCGCCGGGGGCTGTGGTTGAACCTACGGCTGCACCGGTCGTACAAGCATCCATCGTGCCAGCCGAAATCACACCCAACGAAGGTCACGAAGCGGTTGAAACTGTGCCTGCTGAAACCGCTCCTGCTGAAACCGTTCCCGTTAAAAGAGCGCGGGTCAGCCGTGCCGCCAGCAAAAATCTCGCCCCTAAAACCGTCAACAAGCTGCGTAAGCTGTGCTGGAAAGACGGCATTCTTGATGTTTGTCCATAAGCGTTGCCGCAATCGCGCCACAACACCACCCCCTGCCGATCAGATTACCCATCCGGGTAGGCACCGTCCGGGCCGTATCCCGAGTAAAATTATCAAGTATTCAACAACAACCCATTCATTTTCACAACCAAGAGGGCATTTTCATGTCGGTTTCCGTCGAGCAAGTGCAGGCTGCACTAAAAGAACTTATTGATCCCAACACCCAGAAAGATTTCATGGCCACCAAATCAGCGCGCAACATCAAAGCTGACGGCGGCAAAGTCAGCCTTGATGTGGTGTTGCCCTATCCCGCCAAAATGGTGATGAGCGAAATTGGCAAAATGATTGAAGCCAAAATCCAAGCCATTGCCGGCGTTGAAAGCGTGCAAGCCAATGTTTCCTGGAAAATCGTTGCACATAGCGTACAGAAAGGCGTCAAGCTGATTCCCGGCGTCAAGAACATCATCGCGGTCGCATCCGGCAAGGGCGGCGTCGGCAAATCCACCACCGCCGTCAACCTCGCGCTCGCCTTATCGGCAGAAGGCGCCAATGTCGGCATGCTGGACGCTGATATCTACGGCCCGTCACAACCGACCATGCTCGGCATACACGGCCGCCCCGAATCTCCGGACGGACAAAATCTCGAACCAATGATGGGCCACGGCCTGCAAGCCATGTCGATTGGCTTCTTGATTGACGTAGAAACGCCGATGGTCTGGCGCGGCCCCATGGTCACGCAAGCGCTGGAGCAACTACTCAACAACACCAAATGGAAAGACCTCGACTATCTGGTGATTGACTTACCGCCCGGCACCGGCGATATCCAACTCACACTCGCGCAACGCGTCCCGGTGACCGGCGCAGTCATCGTCACCACACCGCAAGACATCGCCCTAATTGATGCACGTAAGGGCTTGAAAATGTTTGAGAAAGTCGGCGTGCCCATTTTGGGCGTGGTGGAAAACATGAGCCTGCACATTTGCTCCAATTGCGGCCATGAAGAGCGCATCTTCGGCGAAGGCGGCGGCGAACGCATGTGTAAAGACTACGGCAACGAATTCCTCGGCGCACTGCCGCTGGACATTCGCATCCGCGAAGAAACCGACTCCGGCAAACCCACCGTCGTAGCGGAACCGGAATCTCGCATCGCTGAAATTTACCGGCAAATTGCCCGCCGCGTTGCGGTCAAAGTGGGCGATCTTGCCGTTGACCACTCATCCAAGTTCCCCAGCATCGTCATTCAAAACACCTGATCCTGCCGACTAACTGAACTTCCCGGAGCGGGTAATCGGTAATCGTTACCCAATCACCCGCTTCACCTGCTTCTAAAACCGTTGTATGGAGACTGACCATGAAAGCAAATGTAGGCGGCATTGACCGAATTTTACGCATCGTTATTGGCGTTGCACTCATCTTGTGGGCGGCCGTGCTGGGTGGCCCGGTTTGGGCTTGGGTCGGCGTGGTGCCGCTGGCCACCGGCTTAGTCAAGTTTTGTGCGCTTTATCCGCTGCTGGGCATCAACACCTGCCCAGCCAATAAAGACTAAGCTTTTTCCTGGCCTTTTGAACCTTTTACATCCTTTACCTCTTTTAATCCTTTCAGCCCGGCCTCAATCCGATCGCACAAAGTTTGCAAAATTTTAATGCGAGCGTAATTCTTGTCATTGGCCGGCACCAGTGTCCACGGTGAAATTTCCGTGCTGGTGCGGTCCACCATATCGCAAACCGCTTGCTCGTATTGCGGCCATTTTTCCCGATTACGCCAGTCATCCGGCGTAATTTTGTAACGCTTGAAGCCCGTATTTTCACGTTCCTGAAAACGCTTTAACTGCTCTTCCTGGCTGATTGCCAACCAGAATTTCACCAACACCACGTGATGTTCGGCAAGTTGCGTTTCGAAATCATTGATTTCACTGTAGGCGCGCATCCAATCATATTCAGCGCAATACCCTTCAACCCTTTCCACCAATACACGACCATACCAAGACCGATCAAACAACGCCAAGCGGCCACGGCGTGGAATATGACGCCAGAAACGCCATAAATAGGGTTGCGCCTTTTCCTCATCGGTCGGCGCAGCAATCGGAATAATCTGATAACGACGTGCATCCAGCGCACCAGCAATACGCCGAATACTGCCGCCTTTACCCGCCGCATCATTACCCTCAAACACACACACCACCGAAATCTCACCAAAGCGCGCATGCCGTGTCAGCAAATTCAAACGCCCTTGCAAGGCTTCCAACTGAGCTTGATAGTGGGCTTTATCGAGGCTGACGGAGAGTCTCAACGCCTTCAGCAGATGCAAATTATCGACAGCCGGCGGCAAGGGCGCGACAGGTAATGAATGCACCGGTGCCGCCTGCTGCGCTAAACGCTTACGGATACTTTCCAACAGAATACGGCCAAAAGTCAGGCTACGAAAACGCTCATCTTCCCCCTCAATAATGTACCAAGGGGCTTGCGCCGTACTACTCAGCCGCAAAACATGTGAACTGATCTGAAAAAACTTGTCGTAACGTGCAAAATGCTCCCAATCTCGCTCGGTCACGCGCCAGCGGGTATGCGAATCTTTTTGCAGAGTCTTCAGCCGCTTTTCCTGTCGATCTTTGGAAAGATGGAACCAGAATTTAATCACCAAGGCCCCTTCATCCACCAACATGCGCTCAAACCGCACATTGCGCGCAATCGCGTTATCCAGCGCCGATGTCTTGCAACGACCATAAACCCGATCTAACAACGGCAAGCTATACCATGAACCTTGAAATACCGCGGTTTTGCCTTTGGGCGGCAAAGCCCGCCAGAAGCGCCACATAATCGGACGATCACGCTCTTCATCGGAAGGGTCGCCCATGCCATGCGTTTCAACATGGCGCGGATCAAGCCACTGGTTCAGCAAACCTACCGACTCACTTCGGCCGGCACCATCAACGCCACCGACCAAAATAATAACTGGAAAAGCCCTTGCGCTAATCAAGTCATATTGCGCATCCAGCAAAGCTTCACGCAAAACGGGAACCTGCTCGTCGTAGGTGGCTTTATCAATTTTGTGACCAATTTCCGCGGATTCAAACATGACGTCTCCTTAAATATCCCGATGGCAGGCTGCTACAGCTCAGCATAACGCAAAACACGAACCTGACGAAAGCGGCGCATTTCGGAGATAATCTCGCCGCTCAAACACAAACCCACCGATCCCCTCCAATCCCCGTCGATGTAGCCGCCGCTTAACACCCTCTTTTTTCATGATTTAAAGAAAAACCATGCTGGTCAACACCGCCCACCTAAGCTGGCTATCAGGCTTGATCCTGTGCATTGTATTCGGATTATCTCCCGTTACCGCCGCAGCCGAACACACCTATCAATTGGCGCACATGTTCGCCCGTGGCAGCCTCTCGGATCAGGCGGCCAACAAATTCGCAGAAAGGGTTGCCGCCCAGAGCAAAGGTGCCGTGCAAATCTTGATTACGCCCGAAGGCATGCTAGGTGACGAACGCGAAAACGTCGCCCAGCTCCGTAAAGGCGTACTGAATTTTTCGGTCACTGGCGACATCATTATCAGCAATATTGGTGACCACTATCGCGTGATTAATATGCCATTTATCTATCGCGATGCGCAACACGCCTTACAAGCCTATGAAAGTTCACTAGGCAACACCATCCGTAACAATCTTAAAAATGAAGGCATAGAAGCCCTCTCTTGGCACTATGTGGGAACACGGATGCTAACCGCCCAAAAACCCATTCGTAATGCGAATGACCTGAAAGGATTACGGCTGCGCCTTCCGCAAGACAGCGCATCCATCACCACATGGCAAGCCCTGGGGGCTGACATTAAGCAAGTGCAATTCACCGAGCTGGCCACTGCATTAAAACAAGGTCGTGTCGATGCGCAAGAAAACCCGCCAAACTTTATTCGTGCCAACCAGCTTTACCTACATCAAAAATACCTTATTGACACCAATCACATGCCGCAAAGACAAATGTTTCTCGCGGGGGCCGCCTTCTGGAATAAATTGCCCGCAGACCAGCGCGCATTACTCCGCCACGCGGCAGCCGAAGCCTCCCGTTGGGCAACAGCAGAGGCCGCAGCAGCGCAACGGCGGGACCTCACCTGGCTCATCAACAATGGCAATATGACATTCATCCAATTTGACCGGAAAGGGATACGTGAAATCGTGGATAACACCGCTAAATCCCTAGCCGGTAAGGAGGGCTTTCTCATTCTCGACAAAATTAGAGCACTACGTTGATGGCCAACTGGCGCAATCCCCTCATCAAAAAAACATTCAACGCAACCTCTAGCCGCATCCTGTTGCTGTTCAGCCTTATCGTTTTTATCAGCGTGCTGATCAGTGTGAGTGGCTACTTGCTGCAAAGTCGTCAACACGCCATCGAATCCGCGGTTCAAGATGCACGCAACATGGCGCACGAACAAGCCTTATTACTCGGCGAAAACCTTAGCAACACCGAAGCTATTCTTACGCAATTAGAACTGCAACTCAATGTAAAACACCGGCTGCACGATCATCAAGACCTCAGCATTCACGATTTACTGCGCAATTTTCGCAATCTTTTCCCTAGCGCTATCGAACTTTTACTGATTGACCGACAAGGCAGCGTGGTGGCCACCTCCAATTCCATCCTTGCCCATGTGGATCTCAGCATCTATTGCGCCGCACTGATCCCCCATCACAAACAAAACCATACAGATAAACTATTTACCTATTCACCGCAACGCATAGCGCAATGCCCTACGAATGCAGCCTTGGTTTATTCACGGCAGCTCAAAATGAATGGCGACACGCTCTGGCTGTTTCTGTTGCAAGATAATTTTAGGCGCGTCCTGGATCAAAAACTGCGCAGTTTAAGCCCCACCGCCAGCTTCAAAATCAATGATAACCGGGGTCATATCCTGTTGAGCTCGTTGGATATACACAAATATACCCTTAATTCAAATAGCGCAAATAGTTCAGCGATGACCGCCGTTGAAGTCAACGTCATGGGCGCAGACCTGACGGTGCATATTGACTTCTCAGAGCAGGACATCCTTGAGCGACGTTGGTGGCCGGCCGCACGCATGACGATTCTCCTTTCATTCAGTTTCTTACTGAGTTGGCTGTTGATCTCCTACTTTATTATCCACCTGGCGCATCAGTATCAACACACCTTGGCGGTGAACGAACAGCGCTTCCGCTCGCTGTTTGAAGATGCGCCGAACGTAGCGGTACAAGGCTATGATAGCCAGCGTCGCGTCATCTTTTGGAACAAGGCCAGCGAAATCTTGTACGGCTACACCAATGATGAGGCGATGGGACGGCAGTTAGAAGATTTAATCCTACCCGAAGAAGTGCGACAAGAAACCATTGCATCAATTAATGATTGGCTGCAAGATGGCCCAGCAATTCCCTCAAAAGAGTTAACCCTGAAGCGTAAAGATGGTTCACTTGTTTCAACATTTTCCACCTTTGCCCTGCAAACCGGAAACGGCGGCACCGAGATATTCAGCATTGATGTTGACCTAACCGAGCGCAAGCAAGCGGAAGCAGAACTTGAACGCTATCGCATTCACCTAGAAGAACGCATTGAAGAACGCACCCGTTCGCTGGCATTAGCCATGGAGCGCATCAGAATGAGCGATGAACGCTTTGAATTTGCGCTTGAGGCGACCAATGACGGCATCTGGGATTGGAACCTTCAAACCGATTTCAGCTATATCAATGCTGCCTACAGCAAAATGCTGGGCTTTAGCCCCGGCGAACTGGGCAGCAGCGCGCAGACCCAATTTGTTGATTTACTGCCCCCCGAAGACCAAAAGTCCCTCTTGGAACAGACAAAACACTTACTTGAAACAGAGGGTGGCCATGAAATGGAATTCCGTCTGCGCTGCAAAGACGGAAGCTACAAGTGGATTTTAAGTCGCGGTAAAGTGGTAACTTGGGATAGCGAGGGTCATCCATTACGGGCGGTTGGCACTCATGTCGATCTAACGATCCGCAAACAAATTGAAATTGAATTGCGCGAGACCAAGGCGGCAGCCGAAATTGCGTCGGTGGCAAAAAGCAGCTTCCTGGCCAATATGAGCCACGAAATTCGCACGCCTATGAATGCCATCATCGGTTTTGCGCACTTAACCAGCAAACACTCTCAAGACCCGAAAGTGATTGAAAACCAAGAAAAAATCATTACGGGTGGCCTGCACCTGCTCAGCATCATCAATGACATTCTCGATTTATCCAAAATTGAAGCGGGCAAATTCACCCTGGAATCTGCCCCGCTGCGCTTGGAGACCATTGTCACTAATGTCATCGCCATGCTAAATGATCGTGCCACCGACAAAGGGCTTGCGCTAGTCAGCATGGTGCAGCCGTACACCTGCCACTTCATCGGCGATGCCACGCGCTTACAGCAAGCCTTACTCAATTACGCCAGTAATGCCATTAAATTCACCGAAACCGGAAGCATCATTATTTGCGTATTTACCTTGGAAGAAAACGATGAATCTGCGCTCATTCGGTTTGAAGTCATTGATAACGGTATCGGCATTGCGGAAAACGCACTCCCGCGTTTATTCAGCAGCTTTGAACAGGCCGACAACTCAACGACGCGCAAATATGGTGGTACCGGCCTCGGACTGGCCATTACCCAAAAAATTGCGCAATTAATGGGGGGCGAGGCCGGCGCAGAAAGCGAACCTGGTGTCGGCAGCACGTTCTGGTTCACCGTGCGCTTGCTGAAGAGCGATGCACTTGCGCAAGCAGAGCAGCCGTCCACAACCGAATCGGCAGAAACGGTGCTCAAACAAAAATATGCTGGTTATCAGGTTTTGGTGGCCGAAGATGAACCGGTCAATCGAGAAATCACCACCTTTATGCTAGAGGATGTTGGCTTAACGGTATTCACGGCAGAAGATGGCCTTGAAGCTGTAAAGATGGCGACCCACACTCCCTACGACCTGATTCTGATGGATATGCAAATGCCCAATATGGACGGCCTGGACGCTACCCGCAGCATCCGTCAACTACCTCACTATGCCGACACCCCAATCATCGCCATGACCGCCAATGCCTTCAGTGAAGACCGGGTGCGCTGCCTAGCGGCCGGCATGAATGATTTCATCACCAAACCCGTCCCACCCGATGCGCTGTACACCATGCTGTTAAAAGCACTCAATAGCCGGGATATTCACTAATACACCAATTTATTTCCTGGTTTCATCTTTACCACCGCGCCACGTCCAACAAAGTCAGTAATTTTTTCGGTGCAATCAAGGCGGCTGAGTGACGTACCTCTGCGTGCGGAGAAAACGGGAATTCAGCCAGCAGCGGACACGCCAAACGACTGCGCAATGCCGTCAAATTGGCCTCATACGCAGGCATGTCAGCGTCAATTTGGTTTGCCACCCAAGCAGCCAACGTCAAACCGCGCGCACGAATGGCCTCTGCGGTAAGCAAGGCGTGGTTGATACACCCCAAACGCATACCAACGACCAAGATGATCGGCAAGCCGAGCATTTGCGCTAAATCGGCGCTGTCTTTATGCGCAGATAGCGGCACTTTGAACCCTCCCGCGCCTTCAACCACCACCACATCGGCCAACGCGGTCAACTGCTCATAAGCATCGCGAATACGCGGTAATTCAAGCGAGACCCCTTGAAAATCTGCCGCAATGTGCGGCGCAATCGGCATGCGTAACAGGTACGGGTTTACCCAACTCGCATCAGCAAGCACATTCGCGGCCGCTTGTAATTGAACAACATCCTCATTAAGCCAAACACCGTCCACCTGTTCAGCACCCGCGGCGACCGGCTTCATACCGATAACACGCATCCCCAAACCAGCCAAAGCCTGCAACAAAGCGGCGCTAAAGCGCGTTTTACCAACGTTGGTATCCGTCCCAGTAACAAAAAAACCTTGCGCCGTCACCTGAATTCTCCTGCACCACGCACGCGATTGCGCTGAAATTCAATAATCTGCCGCCCATCGGCCATCTTCTGCGCCCGTTCAGCCCAGGCATGGCCATACACCACTTCATAAGTGGCCGGCAAGCGTCCGGTCTGGCGATATTTTTCATAATTTTGCTGCAATTGTCGCCAAACCGATTTGCCCATCAAGCCTTCACGCCGCCCTTCCAACACGGTATGCGCGCCGATATTTTTTAAGTCACGCAATAACGCTGGCAAGTCGCCATAAGTCAGGGTGATCCGCTCCATTTCCATGACCGGATGGCTGAATCCGGCATGCACCAGCGCATCGCCAACATCATGCATATCAATGAATCGATTGACATGTTGATGACCATCCAGGCCGGCCGATGCGGCGCGCAACTCTTGCAACGTATCCGGCCCAAAACTGCTAAAGATGAACAAGCCCCCCGGGCGCAAAACGCGATGCATTTGCTGGAAACTAGCCTGTAAACCGGCAATGCCACCCCCCACCCATTGCAGGGCCAGGCTAGACCAAGCCATGTCAAACGCGGCGCGCGCTAATGGCAATTGTTCAAGGTCACCGCACAGCGGATAAAACCTTGCATGCGATGCAAATGAAAAAGGTAAACGCTGACGGAGTTGCTGCCAAGCATTGCCACGCAGTCGCCGCGTCGCCCGTTGCAGCATGGCTTCAGCCAAATCCAGCCCAACCAGATCAGCGCGCGGGAAACGACTGCGCAACAAATGCGTGCCATAGCCGGTGCCGCAACCGGCATCCAAAATGCGTTGCGGGTCAATTTTGACGCCATCCAGATGATCGTCGAGACGCCGTGCCACTTCCTGCTGCAAATCTGCTGCGGCATCGTAATGCGCTGCCGCCCGCTCAAAAGAGCGCTTAATGGCCTGCTTGATGACAAAATTCATTGTTTAAAGCTCATTGTTTGAAACGGGTCATGTCTGCAAAAACGACTGCAACTCGCTGGCAAACCAGTCAGGGTGCGACAAAAATGGCGCATGTGCCGCGCGTGCATGCACCCGCAATTGGGCCGCAGGCAAGTGTTCTGCCAGCCAATGGCCACTTTCAACGCAACATAAAGTATCGTAAGCACCATGCATGATTAACACCGGGCACTGCACTTGATTTACTACCGCGCGTAAATCAACCTGGCGCAGCAATTCCAAGCCAGCAGCCAATGTGGTCAGACGCGGTTCACCGCGTTCAAATACGCGTGCGCGCAACCGTTCAACCACCGCTCGCGCTTGCTCGCCGCCGCGCGCTTGCAGCGAGAGAAATCGCAGCAATGTCGCTTGGTAGTCTTGTTGCAAAGCACGCGCAAATTCAGCTAAAACCTCCGGCTGCATACCGTAAGGCCAATCTGCGCGCTGAACAAACACCGGCGTTGTGGCCAATAAAATCAACCGCGCGACCTTGTGTGGATGCCGCGCCGCTAACGCCAGCGCCACCATCCCGCCCATCGACCAGCCACAGAGATCAACACTGTCCGGCAACGTGGCAGCGAGCGCATCGGCCAGCGATTCCGCTGAATAAGGCTCTGCCGACGCAACCCGACCATAGCCGGGCAAATCTGGCGTTAAGCCATTGAAAGCCGGTGCCGTTTCCGACCAGATACCGCCATGCA
>CAYWXO010000053.1:0-16318 GCA_964462255.1 uncultured Thiobacillus sp.
ATTCTATGGTGGTGATGGGCGGAATCGAACCGCCGACCTGTGGGTTATGAATCCACCGCTCTAACCGTCTGAGCTACATCACCGCTGGAAAAGAGGGCGCACTATAGTAAGCGGTGGCGATTATGTCAATGACTTGAGCGCACTGAAATGAACACGCAATGACACGCGCCTCTTCACCCCATTACGGCAGACGAATATGCACCGCTTGTCCGCTGTACACCGCGTCCGAGGCCGGGATTGCAACTTCCAGGCTATAGCGCTGATCAGGGCCGGCTACGAGGGCATGCACCTTGGCCGGCAAAACGGCACCGGGCAACAGAACTTCCGCAGCGCTTCCCCAGCGGACTGAAGCGGCTTGTTTGCCGTCAAGCAGAGCGCGTGCGACCAGTTGATCGGCCTGCGCAATGGTCAATATCGGGGCCGGCTGACATTGGCCGGCAATGACCGTGCCAGGTTCGGCATGGCGTTGCAAAATCAGCGCATCAAAGGGCGCGCGCAATTCTGTTTCCGCTAACAAATGGCGCGCACGTTCGACCCGCGCTTGGGCAGCGGCCAAGCCAGCGTTGGCGCGGGCGAAACGCAGTTTTGCCGCGTTCAACTCGGTGGTTGAAGCCACGGTGCGCGCATAAAGCTCTTGCACCCGCTCCAGATCCAATTTTGCATCGGCCTGTTCCTCCGCCAGTCGGTCCATATCGGCGCGGGTTTCTGCCACGCCAGCCTTATAAACACTGGCGTCCAAGTGAGCCAGCAATGCGCCCTTTTTAACTTTCTGGCCGGCCTGAACGGCAATACTTTCCACCACGCCGGACACCGGCATGGTCAAGGTTACTCGGCCTGACCAATTCAATTCAGCCGGATACTCTGCCGCATACAAAGGGGCGCTATGCAACGACACGCTCACAACAGAGCAAGCTGACAACGCCAACATCACAGCCGGTGCCCTTCGTTTGCCAAGCGCGCGAAGAATGAAAGAATTTCCCAAACACATCAAGCACATCATTTTTTAAGCTCCATCGGGGGCAGTGTGGCAGGGGGCGGTGCGGATATTTCACCCAGCAAAGCATCCATTCGCGCCCAAGCTAACGCCAGTCGATACTCAATACCACGGCGGCGTAATTGCGCAAATTGCGTTTCGGCCATGCTACTGCCGAGATTTGTTTTCAATTCCATCTCGTATTCCGCGCGCGCCTTTTCCAAGGCGACCTCTCGATACGTTGCGTTGAGTTCCGCGGTGCGCCGTGCGCTGCCACGTAGAAAATGAATTTCTTCACGCGCGGCCAATAAAGACTCACGCAGCTCAATCAGCAGCTTGTCATGCTCCGCCTGTAAGGCATGAAAATGCGCCTGCTCACGGCGAAGACGGGCATCCTGACGTCCACCCTGCCAGAGAGGCCAGACAATATTGAACCCTGCGCGGACGTTATCGCGTGTTGTTGAATCGCGGCGCCAAGCAGCCGTTTCTGCTTCAAATTCCACATTGGGCCGCTCATCGGCTCTAACGCTATTCAGGTGCTGGCTTGCTGCTGCCAAACGTTGCTTTTGCGCTAATAATCGCGGATTAGTCGCAAGCATTTTGGCGAGCAATTCATCATATTCCAGCAAGGTACGGTCGTTATCTGACAGCTTAGGGTCCAACAGATTATCCAGCACCATAGTGGGTAAATTCATCGCCGCCGCCAGCGCCATCCGCTTCGCCCGCAAGCCGCGGCGAACATCATTGCGCCGCGTGACGGCTTCTAACTGGCGCGCTTCCAGCTCTGCCAGTTCCCACGGCGCAATTTGCCCTAGCGCTAAGCGATCTTTGGCGTTATCCCAATTCACATAAGCGACGGCCATTGCTTCGGTTTCGGCCGCGTCCTGCATATCGGCCAGCAATACATCAAAGTAACGCGCCATCAGGCCGATTCGGCGTTGCGCGCGCGCGTCCAGCAACTGCAGGTCGCGGGCAGCGCGTTCCAGATCAGCGGCTTCTACCTTCGCACTTTGCCGACCAAAGTCATACAGTGTTTTACGGGCATTAAGCTTGAGCCAGTGATCCGGCTGAAACGCATCGTTAAACACTGGGTTTCGCCCTGAGCGTAACGAGGCATCCAGCGTCACACGAAAATCATTCAGGCTGTGTGCCCATTGCCACTCAGCCTGTGCCAAATCTGACTGCGCCTGCGCCGATGCCAGCTCGGGGTGATTCGAATCGGCATGCGCCAAGACGGCCTCCAACGTCAACGCTGCAGCGGCTACCGGCGCGACCGCACCCGCTAGCCCAATGAAAGCAAAGGTAAAAATAGCGCTAATTGAACGCACCTTAAGACGCACCATAAGACGCACTACAGAACACGCGACGGAACACATTATTGAGTTTTGGCTTGACGTTTATAAACGTTGAAGGGCGTCGATTGATATGCGCCTTCCACCACATAACGCCCTAGCAACATGAACTCATCAACCGTTTGTGTGGCACCGGTGAAACGCGTGATGGCATTACCTTCCAGGTCAAAGAACATAAAAACAGGGGTTGCACGCGCACGATGGGTCAAAGCAAAGCCTTTTTCCGTAGTTTCCTGCCCTTTGAAATCGATTAACGGTGCATCGCCTTTGACATCAACGGCATAGATCAAAAAATATTGCCGGAAATAATCTTGTACCGCACTTTGACTTAATATATTCACCTTCATACGTGTACAAAACGGACATTCATCCATTTCGAACATAATCAAAACACCCCGCTTTCCCTCCGATTTCGCGCTGACCAGCTCCTCTTTGAAATCGCCCAGGTTGGCCATGAAGAAATGGGTTTGCGGGTCGCGCACCTCGGCGAAGGTGGGCAGGGATAAAAACAGTAAAAAGACGATTAGCCAGCGCATGATTTTGCCGCCTTATTTCTTGTCATGGATATAACGTTCGACGGCAGACCGCGTCAGCGCACCGACGTTGTAAGCCACCACCTTGCCTTGCGGGTTGTAGAGATAAGTCGTCGGCAATCCCGGAATGGCACCGATTTGAGCGGCCGATTTTTGATCACCCAAAATAATTGGATAAGTCACCCTCATTTGATCGGAAAACTGCAAAACTGCCTTGCCATCCTGATAATCCATGGCCACGCCTAATACGATTAAGTTGTTTTTCTTGTTTTCATGCAGCGCAACAAGATCAGGGATTTCTTCCAGACAGGGTGGACACCAAGTCGCCCAGAAATTAACTAACACCCATTTGCCCTTGTATTGCGCCAAAGAGTGTTTCTTTCCCTTGCTATCAACCAGCGTAAAAGCCTGCGCAGAATGGGAAGCAAAGCCAGAAGCCAAGCCAAATATCAGCAAAGAAATCATTAAAAATGCGCGTTTCATCATGTCGAGTCTTTAAAATAAACGAATTGTGAGCCAGCTTGTTGGGCAAGAGTTCAACCTGTGTTCAACCATTGCCGCGAATTGTCAGGCGGGTAGAATGCCGCACGGAGGAATCAAGGTAAACCATGCTACCCAAATATGTTCTGCCCCCCCGCGAGTCGGGACGCAATATAAACTTTGCCACCAAGCCGAAGCAAGTTGAAGCTTGGATCAATCGTTTACCGCTTGCGAATCCGTTTGAAACCGCGGAAAGCTTGACCGATTATCTGTTTGCACTCAATCGCAGCGATGTCGATTTTGATGTGCGCGGCGCTATCGTCAAACGTCTCACGCCGGTTGCGCAAGATAATGTGGCCGAGCTTTATGCGCAATATGGCTCCGCGCCGTTGCCACTTTTACCAAAACAGCAACGCTACGCAGATCTGGCGCGGCGTTTGTTGCATGAATTGGCGGATAGCTACAAATCGTTGTTACTGGACCGACTAAAACAACGTTTCCATTTATTTGGCGGCAACCCAGTCGCCTTATATCTGCAACAGATATTGCTGACCTTGCAGTCCATACTGGAAATCAGTTTTGAAACGCATGACCCCGTGCCAGAAGGCGTTTGGGTGGAGTTTCATCAAACCTATTACTATGCCTTGCGAAACAATTTGCAAGGCGTTATCCCGGAAGAAGGGGCGAAATTAGTCTCCATTGGGCAGATTTATAAAGCCACTCTGTTGCTGGCGATGGCCGACCCCTATCGTCTTCCGCAAGCTGAATTACCTTGGGTGAAGGACATCATCGCGCGTTTTACGCAATATGCGACGCTGTCGCTGGCCAATGCCGCCGTCAAAAGCCAATCCAATTTGTTTGTCGTTGAGGTCAATACTGATAAGCCGCCGATGCCCATCCTGCGTGATGCGCAACCCTTACACCCCGATCGCGATTTATTAATTAATACTACTGAATTAGCCAAGCATCTCGCCCGCCTGTGCGTTAATCTGGAAAACAAAGAGCCGCTCGATAAAATGGGTTTACCCGAGGTGGCGCTCAATCCCGCCTACTTCACCCTGTTGCAGCGCTTGAAAAAGAACTGGAGTGCATCACTGCAACGACAATCGCAACGCAGAAAGCAGATTGGTGAACAGGATTTTGAAGTGGGTTTTGGTTTTAAAGCCGCGCATCAGTTGCTAATGCCGGCAGATAACAAGAGCAACAAAGACAGCAAGGGCACGGCTCCGGTTACCGTCCATTGCAAAACCATTAATAACAGCATGGGAGGCTTAGCACTGGCGAAAAGTGGCGAAGCAACCATCCAGATTCGCGTCGGCGATATTGTCGTGATTAGACAAAACAGCGCGCAAAAAAGCGCGCAAAGCAGCACTCAAAGCAGGGTCGATTGGTGCGTCGGTTTGGTGCGCTGGTTTCGCGTGCCGAAACAGAATGAAGTCTTTTTTGGCATTCAATTGCTGGCACCGCATGCGCTGGCAGTACAAATTATTCGGCCAGATAGCGGCCGCCAATGGCCCAGCCTGCTGCTGCGACCAACGCCCAATACGCACGAAGTCCCCATGTTGCTGACCTTACCTGGCTGTTTCGCCCCTAATATGGCAGCGGAAGTTCAAACACCCAAGGGCAAACAATTGATGTTGATTGAACAGCGTATTGAATCAACGCCGAGTATTGAAGTGTTTCGCTTCAAAATGCAGCCGGGGAAAACGAAAGGCAATCTCTAGTCATTTCAAACTCGGCGGCAACGCCAGCGGCAAGCTGCCGCTTTGCACGATGCTGCCGTCGTCATGCAATGTAATTTCACTCGCCACACCGCCCATTTCATTCAAAATCAAAATGTTAACGCGACGATTGCGGCTGCGGCCGTCGGTTGTGGCGTTGGTATCCACTGGCCGATTATCGGCATAGCCGATGGCCATCATGCGGGCAGCCGGCACGCCACGTTCAGTAAAAAGTCGCACAACGCTGCCGGCACGCGCGGAGGACAACTCCCAATTGGACGGAAAATTCGGGCTATTGATTGGAATGTTGTCGGTATGCCCTTCCACCTGAATCGGGTTATCAACTTGCGCCAACACCTGCGCCACAGCCGACAACGCTTCGGACGATTGCGGCTGCAAAACAGCTTCACCGCTCTTGAAGAGGACGCTGGCATTAATTTCCACCGTAATGCCGCGCGGCGATTGGGTGACGCGAACCTGCCCATTTTGAATCAGGGGTTGCATGGTCTGCAGCACACTTTTGGCCACCTTCTTCATGCGTTCGGCCGCTTGTTGGCGCTCGGGATTATCTGGCTGGGCCGTGCCAATTGGCTTGCCCGTACCCGGCAAAATTTCACCCTTTTTGCTGTCCAACAAGATCATTTTGTCGCCGCCGGAGGTCTCCTTGAATGCACTGACCAAAGAGTCCGACATCACGCGATATTTACCCTCGTTAACGGAAGATATGGCGTACATCACCACAAAAAACGCAAACAGCAACGTGATGAAATCTGCGTATGAAACGAGCCAACGTTCCATATTTTCATGTTCTTCCTGCGGTTTTTTGCGGCGCGGCATGGTGATAATCGGTAAGAGCCCTAGAAAATACAGAATAAAAATACTTAAGCCAAATAACCTTGCAGCTTCACTTCTATCGTACGTGGATTCTCGCCATTGGCAATGGCGACGATGCCTTCAATGAACAACTCTCGGTTCAATACCAGGCGTCCCACCCAATAGCGCAGCTTGCCGGCAACCGGTAGAAAAAACAGGTTAGCAATGCCAACTCCGTAAATAGTTGCCACGAAAGCAACCGCAATGCCTGAGCCCAGTTTGGAAGGATCAGACAAATTTTCCATCACATGAATCAAGCCCAAAACAGCGCCCAAAATGCCGATGGTGGGGGAATAACCGCCGGCGGCTTGCCAAACGCGCGTAGCATCCAGATGCTGCTGCTCAAAGGCTTGCAAATCGAGCTCCAACGTGTCGCGCAGCACTTGCGGCTCGGCACCATCCACCAACATTTGCAGACCACGTCGATGAAACAAATTTTGTTCTTGTTCAATATATGGCTCCAACGCCAACAATCCGCCGCGCCGCGCTTTCTGGCTCCAGTCCAGCAACATGTTCAAGGTGTCTTGATTAGCAATTTTGGGCGGTTGCAGCACCCACTTAAGCATATTCAGACCATCCAAAAAGACGCGCAAACTGGTTTGCAACATCACTGCGCCTAACGTGCCCCCCAGCACAATCATAAATGCCGTGAATTGGAGCAAGGAACCAATATGCCCACCTTCCAGATATTGCCCGAGCAGGATTGCGGTCAGGCTTAGCAGAATGCCGATGATGCTGATAATGTCCATAATCAAGCCGCTTATTCAGCGTTTTTGAGTCCAGTCATGCAAACGTGCGCGTAAACGTGTGATGGCTTGGCTGTGCAACTGGCAAACGCGCGATTCAGTCACGCCCAACACAGCGCCAATTTCTTTAAGATTCATATCTTGTTCGTAATACATACTCATGAGCTGCTTTTCTCTTTCCGGCAAGCCGCCAATCGCCTTGGTCAGCGCACCCTTGAAATGCTGTGAAGCGAGTATATCGAACGGGGCCAAATTGCGACCATCAGCAAAACGATCGAGAAAATCATCACCATCCGTGTTGTGCAGGTCTTCCAAGTAAACCAATTGGGCACCGCGCGCATCATTCAGCACCTCAAAATACGCTTGAATCTCCAAGCCCATTTCGGTAGCAATCTCCTGCTCGGACGGTTGCCGATGTAAACGTTGCTGCAAAATATTGATTGTTGCTTCAATTTGCCGCCCGACGCGCCGCACATTGCGCGTCGCCCAATCGGCTTCGCGCAACTCATCCAGCATGGCACCGCGGATGCGCTGGGTGGCATAGGTCTCGAAGTGCGCGCCTTGTTCGTCGTTGAAGCGATCAAGCGCATCCAGCAGACCCATCAAGCCAGCCTGAATGAGGTCATCGACTTCAACGCAGGCGGGCAGGCGCGTCATCATGTGGTAAGCAATCCGCTTAACCATGGGCAGATGGCCACGCACTAACGCATCTTTTGCGTTATCCGGCACGCTGCCAACCATCCTGCGCTTTTTTGATCGCCGCTTCTGAACTCATCCGGCTATACAACCACATGCGCTGCCAATATTGTTCAAAGTCGATGCGTCCCATTTTTGCTTCACGCCCCCCCGCCTTGCTCAATTTATCGATGACATGGACATCAACAGCATCCGGCGCAATACCTGGTTTTTCTTGCGTAACACAACCGAGAAAAACAGGTCTTACATCAAGAAAACGTTGTGCGGTTTCATTCACCGACGCAAACACATTCAACGCCGTATCCTTATCGACTCCCTCAACCAGCACAAACCAATTATTGCCGGAGCGCGCACTGTGCGCAGTTTTCATGACGGCATAAGCCTCGGCCAAGGCAGCACGTTTGGCCGATAAAACCAAGACGCGTAAATTAGCCGTCGCCGCCAAACCATTGCATTGAATGGGGCCATCGCCACCGTTATGCAACAGCCACTCCGGCGCATCAGCGCGAACGCGCCAATCTTCTGCCATATCAAGCAGCGTATTTTCTGACAAACCGGCCAAAGTGTTCAATCCGTTCTGCGCAGCTAGCAACATCAAGCCTTCCAGCGCAGGCCGCACGACGGTAGCCAAACCACGTCGCGGTGCATCGACCAAGCCATAGCGCGGCAAAATCCCCAGCAAACTGGCCACATTGTGCGGCACCGGCGTTTCATCCATCACCATGACGCGATAACCCTTGCGCCTAAAACCCAGCGCCAAGGCAGTACATGCCCGCGCCGTACATCGTACATCGGCCCCCAAAACACCCAAGGCCTGAAAGGCCGGTTCGGGGGCAAACAAGCGCCGTAAACCACTGGCTTGATCAAATGGATCAGCGAGCCGCACTCAGACCTCCCATCATTTCAGCGCTCTCATCAAAATCCGGTAAGGTGGCCGACTGCATCGCCGCCGCCATCAAAATGGGGTAATCGTTTTCGTCCTGCGTAAACGGCGATTCCTGCTGATTAACGCGGAAAGCACGATCCGCCAGATAAACGGCATTCGCCAAGTGCAGGTCTTCCGGCACACGCTGACCATTTGTAATGTAATGCACGGGCATTTCATGCCGAATAGCAACGTCAAGCACCGGCCCGTAAGTGAGTGCTTCATCAATCTTGGTCACAATGCAGCCGATCAAACCGGGGCCACTATAAGCGCGCGCCACTTCTTCCAGCGTCACGCCCTGGCTCGGCGCGCTCAATAACAGAATGCGTTTTACATCGCGCTGCTCACCACACAACAGCGCGACTTGCTCGGCCAGCCGCTTGTCACGTTGACTCATGCCCACCGTATCAATAAAGACCAAATGCCGACCAGACAAGTCAGATAAGGTCATTTCCAGATCATTTTCATCACGCACGGCAAACACCGGCGTGCCCAAAATACGACCATAAATGCGCAATTGATCCTGCGCGCCAATTCGATAGGTGTCTGAAGTCACCAACGCGACTTTCGACGCACCATGACGCAATACCGCACGCGCGGCCAGCTTGGCGACCGTCGTCGTTTTGCCAACGCCAGTCGGGCCAACGAGCGCGTAAATGCCGCCCCGCTCAATGATGTCGTCGGCATGCGGGGCCAATTTCAGGTTGTGCGCAATCGTGGTCTTAATCCATTTGAAGGCGCGCGTGATATCCGATTCATTGGCCGGCATGCGTTCAAGCAGCATGCGCGCAAAGGCGGCGGAAAATCCTGCCGCCAGCAAACGTTTCATAATTTCCAGCCGGACGGGGTCGCGCCGCGTCAAATCACTCCAGGCAAAGCCGGCCAATTGGCCTTCCACCATGCCGCGTAATAAACGCAATTCGCGTGCTAATTCATCGACTGAATCGGCCTTGTTGCTTTCGTTTTTAGCACGCTCGCCATGGCGCGGGTCTTCTCGATGGCTTTCTTTGCGATGGGCCTCGCTCTGCTTTTTCCATGCGGCTTGGTCGGCGGAGGGCGGCGCAGCGGGCGGGAACGTGGGGTTGCGCGTGGCGCTACTGGGCGAAGGCGCAGATCTGGCCGCCCCAGCCGCCTGCCGGCTAGGCGAAGGTTTAATCAGCGAAGATTCGCGTTCCGCCAAATATTCGGCCAGGGTGACCAGTTGCGGTTTGGCTTCATCCAACGTCAGGCTGCCGCGCGACGATGAATAATTGGGCGGCGAAGAATGTGGCGGCAGCGGGTTATCAAACGGATCAGGCGGCGGTGGAACGTGCTGCGATTTGGCCGGCTCGTCGGGCAGATGATGTTTGGATGCCGACACGGCTTGGGCGGAAATTGCGGCCATATCCATGTTTGCCACGGCAATGATTTCCACGCCACCCGTCACTTTCCGGTTGGCTAAAATCAACGCTTCGGCACCCAGCGCATCGCGCACCTGACGCAGCGCGTCACGCGTGGTGGGGGCATGGAATTTCTTGATCATGAGTTGATCATGTACCGCTACCGATCAATGTGACAATACGAATGGTTTTTCCATCCGGAACCTCAGCGTGAGACAACACCTTAAGACCCGGCGCAGAACGACGTAAAAACCGCGCCAACACGGGGCGAATGGCGGGCGGCGACAACAACACCGCAGGCTGCCCCGCGTTTTCTTGCCGCTCAACGGCTTGAACGGTCTCCCGAACCAACCTTTCCGCCAACCCTGGTTCAAGCCCGACACCCGATTCGTTGCGTGAAGCCAAAGCCTGAGTCAGGATATGCTCCAAGTTTGGCTCTAAAGCCATCACCTGCAACTCCTGCGCACCGCCAAAGGTTTCGTGGATAATAGCACGGCCCAATGCGGTTCTAACCGATGCAGTTAGATCATCGGCATCTTGCGTGCGGATGGCGTGCTCCGCTAATGTTTCCAGAATAGTGCGCATATCGCGAATATGCACCTGTTCTTCCAGCAAGTTTTGCAGCACTTTCTGTACGGTCGCTATCGACAATTGTTTAGGTGTCAGATCTTCCACCAGCTTGCTATGTTGTTTGGCAACGTGGTCGAGCAATTGCTGCGTTTCTTCGCGGCCCAACAATTCTGGCGCATGTTCATTAATGATTTTGGTGAGATGCGTCGCCACCACCGTGCCTGCATCCACCACGGTATAACCGTAAGTTTGTGCTTGGTCGCGTAAAGCCGATTCAATCCAGATCGCCGGCAAACCATACGCCGGATCAGTCGCCGCCTGACCATTGACGGTGCCGAGCACGCGCCCCGGGTTGATGGCGAGAAACTTGCCGGCAATCGCCTCACCTTCCGCCACACTGACGCCTTTTAGCGTCACGCGATAAGCATTCGGCTTAAGCTGCAAGTTATCGCGAATATGCACGGCAGGCACCAAAAACCCTAAATCTTGCGCGATTTTCTTGCGTATGCCGCGGATACGACGCAGTAAATCGCCATCCTGATTTTTATCGACCAGCGGCACCAAGCGATAGCCCACTTCCAAGCCGAGTCGATCCACCGCCGCTACATCATGCCAACCCACATCGACCGGCTCTTCCGGTTTAGTGGGGGGCACTTCCACCTTGGCCGCCTGTTCCGTCGCCTTGGTGCGTGCAAGCAGAAAGTAACCAATGGCGGTCAGCACACTGGCAATCAAGAAAAAAGATACATGCGGCATGCCCGGGATGATGCCCATTAAAAACAGAATGCCCGCAGTGAGAAACAACGTCTGTGGCCGACCGAATAATTGGCCGGTCATTTGCTCGCTTAAGTCTTGGTCGGTAGAAACACGCGACACCACAATACCGGCCGCAGTGGAAATGACCAAAGCCGGAATCTGTGCGACCAATCCATCACCGATCGCCAGCAAGGTGTAGGTTTCGGCAGCAACGGCAAAACTGAGGTCATGTTGCACGACGCCAATAATCAAGCCGCCGATGATATTAATTAAGGTAATGATGATACCGGCGATCGCGTCACCACGCACAAATTTGGACGCACCATCCATGGAGCCAAAGAAATTGGCTTCTTGCGAAATCTCCTCGCGGCGTTTGCGTGCTTCATCTTCGGAAATCAAGCCGGCATTAAGGTCGGCATCAATCGCCATCTGCTTGCCGGGCATCGCATCCAAAGTAAAACGTGCCGACACCTCGGCAATACGCCCAGCACCCTTGGTGATTACCATGAAATTAATGATAACCAGGATGACAAAAACCACCATACCGACGGCGTAGTTTCCGCCGACCAAAAATTGGCCGAACGCTTCAATCACCTTGCCGGCGGCATCAGGGCCGGTATGGCCTTCCATTAGCACGATACGGGTTGAGGCGACGTTCAACGACAAGCGCATTAAGGTGGTGATCAATAATACGGTCGGGAATACCGAAAATTCGAGTGCTTTGCGGGTGTACAAACTGATCAACAACACAATCATCGACAAGGCGATATTGAAGGTGAAGAGCAAATCCAGCAGGAAGGGCGGTAAGGGCAGCACCATCATCGACAGCACCAGGATGACCAGAATAGGCGCGGCCATCTTTAGCCAAACGTTGCCCAGCGGCAGGGTTGCCTCCGCCATCAGATCGCCTCAACCGGCACACCGGGGTCGAGATCAGACGGCACTTGCCAATCGTTCGGCAAGGTGGGAGCCATCGATTTATTGACTTGATAAACGTAAGCCAAAACTTGCGCAACAGCAGTAAACAACTTATCGGGTATAGGGGAGCCAATTTCAACATGGCGATGCAACGCGCGCGCTAGCGGCGGCGCTTCTACCACGGGAATTCGATGTTCACGCGCCAGCTCCTTAATGCGTTCCGCCACTAATTGTGAACCCTTCGCTAATACCACCGGTGCCGCCATGGCTTTTTCGTCATATTTTAGTGCCACCGCAAAATGCAAGGGATTGGTGACCACCACATCGGCTTGCGGGATGGATTGCATCATGCGGCGACGCGCGGATTCGCGCTGCAAGGCACGAATCCGCGCTTTCAGTTGCGGGTCGCCTTCTATTTCGCGCGATTCCTGGCGCAATTCTTCTTTGGTCATGCGTAAACCGTGGTGGTAATCCCAAATTTGATAGGGAACATCAATTAAAACAACCAAGGCAAATGCGGCAATTGAGGCGATAAGTGTCATTAATGCGATTTGGCCGAAATGGATCACTGCCGCATCAAGAGGTTCATTCATCAACCCTAAAATGCCGTCGTGTTGCTGCCAAATCATCCAGCCAGCCACCCCGGCGATAAGTCCACCTTTCAATAAAGCCTTCAATAGCTCAGCCAATGCAGTGCGTGAAAACATGCGCGCAATGCCGGATAGGGGATTCATTTTGCTAAAGTCGGGTTCCAAAGCTTCCGCTGACATTACCCAGCCAGACAGCATGACATTGGCACCGACGGCAGCTACGACCACCGCCAGCGCCATGGGCAAGTAAACGATTAAACCGCTCATGCTGAATTCCAATAGATTACGGCCCATCATGCTGACATCGAGTACATCAGCACGGCCAAAATCAAGCGCGTTACGCAAAAGATTGCTCAGCCCTTCATACATGAAAACGCTCAGGGCGAAGAGGATGCCGACGCTGGCTAACATGACGGCTAGCGTCGCCAACTCGCGTGAGCGGGGCACTTGTCCGCGTTCGCGCGCCTGCTCCAGCTTTCGCGCTGAGGCAGGTTCTGTGCGTTCAAGATCGCTGTCTTCAGCCATCGAAAGGGCCGGTTAAAGTATTTCCATCGAATGGAAAATTCGCTGGGAAATCTTTAGTTGCCGGTTCGGGGAAATTAAATGTTGTTGAGTTTAGCATGCGCGGCAATTTCTATTGCCGCGCATGGACCTCATGATGCAGACAAAAAAGCGCTTGTCAGAACAGCCGTACTATTAAAAAACGCGCTGAGCGCATTGGGTATGCCACATCAGCACGCAACATCAGTACGCCACTTGTGGAATGACATCAACAATGGCGTGGGTATCACGATTCACTAACACCACATCTGCGCCCAGGCTCAAACGGGTATAGGGCGGCGGCAAATCAGGTAATAACTTAGCCAGATCAATCGGTAACTTATTCGGCCGCTGACCAGAATCAAGGACATCACCCACCTTCGCGAGCTGCTTGGGTGCCTTGTCGGAAGGCAAACGTCCGGCAGCCGGTGTATAAAAACGCGTGATTGTCGTCCGTTCTGCTTCAGAAAACCGCACGCCGGAAGTTTGTTGCGGACTAGATGCCTGCGTGGCGCATCCAGCGATCAGTAAACTGGCAAGGACAAGTAAAACAGGACGCTGCATGACTACCCCTTTGGTGATATGGATAAGAACTTCATATGTACCAAATCAACGCAGCGGAAACTTTGAGCAACATCAATATATTTTATGAAACGGAATAAAAAACTGACCTAACAGCAAATTTAGGTCGGCAAGTCGAGTTCGTGGCCTTATTACTTTCCCAACTCACCGATCCGACACGCGTGCCTACCGAGGCAAAGTGCTGCTACCCATCAAAAATTCATCGACAGCACGCGCGCATTGACGCCCTTCACGGATCGCCCAGACCACCAGCGATTGACCCCGCCGCACATCGCCAGCTGCAAAGACTTTTGCCTGACTGGTCGCGTAAGCGTGCCCGCCTTCGGTGGCGGCCTTGGCATTGCCGCGCGCGTCTTTCTCGACGCCGAATGCCGCCAGCAGTTTTTGCTGCGGGCTGACAAAGCCCATCGCCAGCAACACCAGGTCGGCCTTCATTTCAAATTCCGAGCCAGCAATTTCACTCATCTTGCCGTCTTGCCATGCCAGTCGCACCGCTTTCAAAGCGGTGACTTTGCCGTCCTTGCCGACGAATGACTGCGTCGCAACCGACCAATCGCGCGCGCAACCTTCTTCATGCGAGCTGGAAGTGCGCAATTTCAGTGGCCAATTCGGCCAGGTCAGCGGGCGATTTTCTTGTTTAGGCGGTTGTGGCATCAACTCAAATTGGCTGACCGAGGCGGCACCTTGCCGATTCGATGTACCGACGCAATCGGAGCCGGTATCGCCGCCGCCAATCACCACCACATGCTTGCCAGTGGCTTTCAGCTGCGCAGGCAATACATCGCCGGCGACCACTTTATTCTGCTGCGCGAGAAACTCCATGGCGAAATGCACGCCGGCCAAATCGCGGCCGGGAACCGGCAAATCACGCGGCTGTTCAGCGCCGGCAGCGAGGATGACGGCATCGAATTCCGCCAGCAACGCCTCAGCTTTGACGGTGTCGCCGACCGGTTGATTGACGCGGAATTCAACGCCTTCTGCCGCCATCTGCGCCATGCGACGGTCGATATGACTTTTCTCAAACTTGAAATCTGGAATGCCATAACGCAACAGCCCGCCGATACGATCATTCTTTTCCAGCAAAACGACGCTATGACCGGCGCGCGCCAATTGCTGCGCCGCCGCTAGGCCAGCCGGGCCAGAGCCGACTACGGCGACTTTCTTGCCGGTTTTCTGCGCGGCAGGCTGCGGCAACACCCAGCCCATTTGCCACGCTTTGTCGATGATCGCGTGTTCGATTGATTTAATGCCCACGGCATCGTTATTGATGTTCAAGGTACACGCCGCTTCACACGGTGCCGGACAAATACGGCCGGTAAACTCCGGGAAGTTATTGGTGGAATGCAACACCTCAATGGCTTGTCGCCAATCTTGCTTGAACACTAAATCATTCCAGTCTGGAATGATGTTGTTGACCGGGCAGCCGCTCATGCAGAACGGAATACCACAATCCATGCAGCGCGCGCCTTGCTGCTTCGCGTCTTCGTCACTGAGATGCAGCACGAATTCCTGATAATTGGTCAGGCGCTCAGCCACCGGCAAATTGGCTTCCGATAAGCGCGGGTACTCAAGAAACCCAGTAATCTTACCCATTACGCAGCCTCCAGCGTTTTTTGTGCGGACTTTTCAACCGACATTTCAATGAGAGCGCGCTTGTATTCGTTCGGCATCACCTTGACGAACCTAGCGCGATAATCAGCCCAATGCGCGAGGATATTCCTGGCGCTTTCACTGCCGGTATAGGCAGCATGTTTTTCAAGTAAAGCTTGCAAGAGTGTTTCGTCCGCTTGCCCTTTGTGCTGCGCGGCGACATTGCGCACGCTTTCTGCCGGCTCGACTTTTTCCAGTGTCACCATGGCCAGATTGCAGCGCTTGCCGAACAAGCCATCTTCATCCAGCACATAGGCAACGCCACCCGACATACCGGCGGCGAAGTTGCGCCCGGTTTGGCCTAGCACGACAACCGTACCGCCGGTCATGTATTCACAACCGTGATCACCGACACCTTCCACCACCGCGCTAGCACCGGAGTTGCGCACACAGAAGCGTTCGCCGGCAACGCCGCGGAAGTAGCTTTCGCCAGTGGTGGCACCGTACATGACCGTATTGCCAACGATGATATTTTCCGACGGCTTGGCGTTAAAAGTACTCGGCGGCTTGATGACGATGCGGCCACCGCACAAGCCTTTACCGACGTAATCATTGCCTTCGCCGATCAATTCAAAAGTGATGCCCTGCGTCAGGAAGGCGGCAAAACTCTGCCCGGCAGTACCAGTCAGTTTGACCGTAATCGTGTCGTTCGGCAGGCCTTGCTGGCCGTAACGGCTGGCGACTTGGTTCGACAACATGGCCCCGACCGTGCGATTAACGTTGCTGATCGGTGTTTCAATCAGCACCTTCTCACCCTGTTCCAAAGCGGGTAAGGCTTGTTGAATCAATACGTTATCAAGGGCGCGTTCCAGGCCGTGATCTTGTGTTTCGCAATGACTGCGTGCGACTCCTGCCACCACTTTCGGCTGATAGAAAATCCTGCTGAAATCAAGGCCGCTGGCTTTCCAGTGCGTGATGCCGCTTTGCGTATCAAGCAAATCGGTGCGACCGATCAAATCGGCAAACTGACGAATGCCCATTTGCGCCATCAATTCACGCGCTTCTTCCGCAACGAAGAAGAAGTAATTCACCAC
>CAYWXO010000054.1:0-16173 GCA_964462255.1 uncultured Thiobacillus sp.
CGCATAAATTGGCCAGACGCACGTTATCTACCGGCAGAAAAGACACCAATTCCATGGATTTTTTCATGTGCGCTTATTCGGCAGTGCGGACAATTTCGGCAGTGCGGACAATTTCACCGCGCAAACTGTGCGGTTTGGCGGCGACGATGCGGATATCCAGCATGCGGCCGATCAGCGCGTTAAAGCGATGCGGCGGCACAGCGAAATTAACCACGCGATTGTTTTCAGTGCGCCCCGCCAGCTCAGTCGGATCTTTCTTCGACGGCCCTTCCACCAACACTTTCTGCACGCTACCGACCATGCCGGCGCTAATCGCGGCACCGAGTTCATTTAGCCGCGCCTGCAAGCGGTATAAGCGCTGCATTTTTACCTCTTGCGGCGTGTCGTCAGGATAATTGGCCGCTGGCGTGCCCGGGCGGGCGCTGTAAATAAAGCTGAAGGAAAAATCGAAACCAACTTCGTCAATCAATTTCATCGTCGCCGCGAAATCTTCTTCCGTTTCACCGGGGAAGCCGACGATGAAGTCGCTCGCCAGGCACAGATCCGGCCGCGCCGCCTTTAATTTACGCACGATGGATTTGTATTCCAGCACCGAATAACCGCGCTTCATCGCCGCCAAAATGCGATCAGAACCGGATTGCACCGGCAAATGCAAATGCGACACCAGCTTCGGCAAGCGCGCATGCACATCAATCAAACGCTGGGTAAATTCGCGCGGATGTGACGTGGTGTAGCGCACGCGCTCAATACCGGGAATTTCAGCGACCAATTCAAGCAGCAAGGCGAAATCAGCGATTTCTCCCTCCGCATGGCTGCCGCCCTCCATGACTTCCCCGCCCATGGCACCCCGATAAGCATTGACGTTCTGCCCCAGCAGCGACACTTCCTTGACGCCCTGCGCCGCCAGCCCGGCCACTTCAGCCAGCACGTCGTCCAGCGGACGCGACACTTCTTCACCGCGCGTATAAGGCACCACGCAGAACGTACAGTATTTGCTACAGCCTTCCATGATCGACACGAAGGCCGTCGCGCCATCCACCCGCGCGGGCGGCAAATGATCAAACTTTTCAATTTCAGGGAAGGAAATATCCACTTGCGGCCGCCCGGAGCTGCGCCGCTTCTCCATCATCTGCGGCAAACGATGCAAGGTCTGCGGGCCAAACACCAAATCGACATAAGGCGCGCGCTGCACAATGGCCGCCCCTTCCTGGCTAGCGACACAGCCGCCGACGCCAATGATCAGATTCGGATTTTTCTGCTTGAGATGCCGCACCATGCCGAGATCAGTGAACACTTTTTCTTGTGCTTTTTCACGCACGGAACAGGTATTGAACAAGATGAGATCAGCATCATCGGGGCTATCGGTCTGTTCGTAAACTTCGCCCGTCACACCGGCCGAAGCCAAAACATCGGCCATTTTGTCGGAGTCGTACTCATTCATCTGGCAACCGAAGGTGCGGATGAAAACTTTTCGCGTCATGCTGGAATGGGGCAAGGGGAGATAAAGAAAAAAAGGAAATATAAAACCGAAGCGGCCGATTTTACAGGAACTTGCTGCACTCTGGAGCGCTTCTCGCGCGATAGCCTGCAGGGCAAGCGGCATGCAGCAATGTGCCTTTTTGGTGCATGGCTTGCCAGAAACGTGCAAACAATCATTGAAAATAAGCGCCCCGCCGCTTAAATTCGGGGGCTGCGCCTCATTCTGATGCCCCATGCCATGCAATTGTTTAGCGATGTACCCAACGACTTGCCCAACGATTTACCCAATGACTTGCCAAATTGGCATCAAGATTGCTTTGATTTTCGCCATTAGCGTCACCCTCGTTATCATCATCCACTTTTGCAGCCCACCGCAGCTATCCCACATTAGCTAGGCAACAACCAGGAAAATTCATGAACACGCTTAACGATTTCGTGCCGATCCCAACCCAAGCAATGCAACGCGAGCAAAACAATTTGCGCCTTTATATCAACCTCAAATTGGCTTCTTCCGGCCAGATTCCCGTGCGCGGCCAGGAAAGCGACGAATTTATGGATGTCGCCCATGATCTGTTGATGGCCTATCGTGCCAAGAACTGGTTGTTGTCCGACTATCTGAGCCCGCCGGACCAGCGTATTCAAGATTTTCTCGAACGCTATTTGGCCGGCGTGGAAATGCTGCCGCGCTTGCCGCCGCAAACCTTCATCCTCGACCACGCAGGGGTTGCGCGCGAATTATCGTTGCCGGTCGATGCGGACACCTTCAATTCAGACATCGTCTCCAGCTACCGCGTGCGGCAGGGCGTGCTGCACAACCCGTCTAGCGACCGGCGCACTACGCAAGGATTATTCCACGTTAGCGAAGGGGGCTTGCCTATTCCAGGCGACAAAAAAGCCGTGCCACGTGAAGTTTTTGCCCGCATGTTGACGCATGCTTTCAATCCGCCAGATGCATTGCTGACCTTGCCTTACACCGCGAATCAGCCCGAACCGGCGCGCATGTTTGTTTCGCTGCTGCTGCGCCCGATTATTTGCCCGGAAATACCCGGTGTTGCGCCGGAAAAGAGCATGGAAATCCGCTTCTTCGCACCGGGCAATTTGGTCAGCAATCTTGATTTTGTGGAAAGTATTTTTGGCAATGGCGGCAATCCCTCGCTGCCGGAATACGACGCCAGCTTAGATGTCGAACACTGGAGCGGACATACTGGCTGCGTGGTATTGGCACCGCATCTGGTGACGCTGACCAAGCAAGAACTCGGATTACCGCATTGGAATGATGCCAACGCACGTCAGCGGCGCGAAGGCATGTGCTGGCAACAAGCCGATGAACGCTATAACAATGGCCAAGCCTTCAAGCTCACCGCCCGCGATGCCAGCGGCGTTATGGTGACTATCCTGGCGGACAACTACTTTGGCTATTGCAAAAAAGAAGTCAAAACGCAGATCAGTTTTGCCGCCAATTTATACGGCCTGGCGGAAGAGGAACATTCCGGCGGTGCGCTCTTGTTTCAATGTCGTAATCACGGCGAAGAATATGGGGTGGACAGCCGCACGCGCGAAGAAGGCTATTGGTTCCAGGACATGTTGCAGAACTACGGCAAATTTATGCAGCAGATGCCGGAAGGTCACGCCATCGACATCCACTATCCAGACATCATTTATGTACCGCAAGCGGTCCGTTTTGACCTCAACGCGCAAACGATTTCGTGGCAACGCGACGGCCAGCAACATCAAATTCGCCTGATGCCGGACAAAATTTACATGCAGCCGAATGGCTACAAACTGGAGATGCGGCGGCATCCCGGTGCGCCGTCGTGGCGCTTGGTTGGCATGGACCCAGAAGGCACGTTCTGCCACAAACCCTGTACTGTTTCTGGCGGTGGAAAATCTGAAATCTCCAAATCGCTGGAAGATGCGGTGATTTACGGGCCGTTATTCATCGACAACCTGGAGCGTGATCTAGCGCGGGTGCGGGCAATTTTCGAACATGACTACAGCCAGCGCTTCCGTGCCGGCTTTGAGCATGAAGACCGCGACGCCGCGCGCAAACCCTTATGCATGGAGCGCAGTCTGGGCTCGGTGATCAAATTGCTCACCCCTTCCTCCAGCTATACCGAAGCCTATAACGCTTGGTTGGACAGCATTCCCCCGCGCATTTTGGCATTAGTGTTTCTCATCAAGCGTTTCTACCGACCAGAATGGTGCGACAATTGGCACGAAGAACTCAGCGTGGACGTAGTCGATGGCGCACCGGGGCATGAACTTAAAATGTTTGGGCGGCGGATTGTGGCGAGTTATTTGCGCGTCGGTTTTGACAGCGACGAGCATTGGCGCACCTTCAAACTGCGGCAAGACTTCATCCCCGCGGAAAAAGTGCAGATGGAGGATGACATTACCGCCTCCGTCGTTGCGCCGGTGGCACAACTGATAGGCTGCAAGCCGGAGCTGGACAGCAGCGCCAGCGTTAAATTGACGCGCAACTGCGAACGGCGGCTGTTCCAACGGCCCGATGATGCCATTACGCCAGGGTACGATAAGCAAACCGAATTTGACATGGCGCAACCGGGCAATTTCATCGCCAACTTTGAACCGCTGAGTGGCACGTCCCTGGCCATGGAAGTGAACAACGTCATGCGGCTACACACTTACACCGCACCAATGCGTGATTTGCTGGTTGGTGCGGCGCGGGCCGGCCAAGCAGTCGTTTCTTCTGCGCAACCGCGTTTGGTCAACGGCAAGCCCTCGAAAAACCCGCGTTATTTGCAAATTCGGCCGGACATCGCCAATCCTATGCGCAAATACGCCGCCGAAATGGGTATGCGCTTCCATCGCAAATTGCCGGCCGATGCGCCGGTTTGCGTCACAGTAGATGCCGTGCTGTCGGGCCGCCGCAATAATCCACCGGATAGTGGCATCCGTTCACTGGCGGTTTACAACCCCATTCACTACCAGGATTTGCCTGAGTTGTTTATGGACTATATTTGTTCATTGACCGGTAAATCCCCCTCCACCACCGGTGCCGGTTCAGAAGGCGCGCTGACCAAAGGGCCGTTCAATGCGCTGCGGCCGACGATTGATCTGAATAACGCACTCGTTTCGCTGATTCTGACCGGGCACGATGGCTTCTCCACTTCCGCCGGCCATGTTGGCCCGCATGTGCGCGTCGATCACGACATCAGCCTGCTGGCACCGGAAATTTGGGTGCGGCTAAAACCGGAAGAACGCAAAGCGGCCTGGCTGATTGAACATGGCTATCTGGAAGCGTTGACCGATTTTGATTACGCCGGTCAACGTGTGCTGGCCAGTCGGCTCGGCTACCGCATCAACGAACGTTTTGTCGCGCACTTCCTCGGCAAGATTTTCGACAACCCGCGCGCCGTTTTCCCGGAAAGCACCCTCAAACCCGAAACGCAGAATCTGGCGGATTTCGCCGATGGCGTGAACAACATCGTCGAAGCACAAGAGCGCGTCGCCAAGCAGTATTTTGAAGATGGCAGCATTGAAGACGCTTGCCCACCGCTGAAAGCACTGCTCGCCATCATGGCCTATGGCCACTATCAGGGCATGGATGTGCATGCAGCCGCTATTCGTCAATTGTTTACCCGTGAAGCATTGCTGGCTTCGGCCTGGTATCAGCAGCGTTTGCAAGTCAAACGCGAGCGTGATCTTGCCCTCTGGCAACGCAATCTGCGCGCATTGGATGTCTTTCTGCAGAATTCACACAATATTGACGAAGCGCGCCGCTTAGGTTTGCAAACGCGACGTACCTACGCGCAATCCCGCTTTAACACCTTAAGTCAACCGGAGGCGTGGCGCGAAT
Source organism: uncultured Thiobacillus sp. (assembly GCA_964462255.1). Classification (GTDB taxonomy): domain Bacteria; phylum Pseudomonadota; class Gammaproteobacteria; order Burkholderiales; family Thiobacillaceae; genus PFJX01. The sequence continues at coordinate 5,300 of CAYWXO010000054.1, forward strand.
TCATCGGCACGATCGGCGCGGACCCGTTAGCGCCGATCGAGCGGTAGTTTGTTTCAAAGTTTGCAATTCAACCCCCACAGTGAAGCCAGCAACTGATCGCGTAACTCGAACAACTGGGGCAGTTTGGCGCGTGCCGCGTCAGCCTGCTGGCTAACGTGCAATTCAATTAATTCACTGGCCAGGGTGTGAACTTGCTCATGTTGCAGGCGGATTTGTTCAAATTGTTCCTGCGCACTGGCGGCGTACTGCGGTGTCATGTCATCCAGCCAACGCCCAAAGCGACATTGGTGTACTGACAAGGCGGGCGGAACGCCGCGTTTTTCGGCAAGAAAATCGACGATAGATTGAATCCAGGCGCGATGCTCTACCCCGGCGTACAGCACCGGCAACTCTTCATGACGCAGCCGTTTGCTGCTAGACCAAGCCTCATTCGGCCGCCACTGGCTGATCCAGTCTGTCATCGCATCGGCCGGCATCGGATGCGCAATGCCGAAACCCTGCGCCAACTCGCAGCCCAGTCGCAGAAGCAACTCACCGTGCGCAATCGTTTCAACGCCTTCGGCAATCGGTAAGCGGCGAAACGCGTTGGCCAAGCCCAAAACGCCTTCCAAGATGGCCAAATCTTCTGGATCGTGCAGCATATTGCCGACAAAACTTTGGTCTATTTTCAGCACGCCGGCCGGCAATTGCTTCAGGTAAGTCAGCGAGGAATAACCGGTACCAAAATCATCCAAAGCAAAACCGACGCCGAGGGCGTTACAGGCACGAATCACGCGTGAGGCATGCGCCAAATCGGCGAGCGCATTGTTTTCCAGCACTTCCAGCTCAACCAGCTTGGGAGAAACATCCGGATGCGCCGCCAATAAAGCGTGCAGACGCTCGACAAAATCCGGCTGTTGCAGATGGTGCGCCGAGATGTTGATGCTGACCGGCAAAGTGACCCCCTGTTTTTGCCAGCAATCAATTTGCGCGAGTGCGGTATTGAGCACCCAAGTACCAATCTCGATATCCAGCGCGTGTTTTTCGATCAGATGCAGAAAATCGGCCGGCAGCAGCAAACCACGTTGCGGATGCTGCCAACGGATGAGCGCCTCCACGCCCACCACCACCCCCGTCCGCATATTGACCTTGGGCTGATAGTGCAAGACAAATTCGTGCTGTTGCAGACCTTGCCGAATTCGTTCGATGCTTTCATGGTGGCCGCGCACGCTGCGGTCTAGCTCAACATCAAACACGTGATAGCGATTCTTGCCGGCCAATTTGGCCTGATACATCGCTTGATCGGCTTGGCGGAGCAATTGTTCGGCTTCCGCCAAATTGCTTTGCGAATAAAAACTGATGCCGATGCTAGCTGAAACTTGCAGGGTGATTCCTTGCACATGCACGGGTTTGGAGATCACTTCAAGCAAACGCTGAATCAGCGTCAAGCTGGCGGTGTAATCCTCCAAATCAGAGAGAACGGCGACAAATTCATCGCCGCCCAATCGCGCGATGGTATCGCCTTCCCGCGTCGATTCGCGCATGCGATCGGCAATGGTCATCAACAGTTGATCGCCGATTGGGTGGCCGTGCGTATCGTTGATCGCCTTGAATCCATCGAGGTCAATGTAGGCTAACGCCAGCCAGCGCCCGTTGCGTTTAGAGCGCGCCATCGCCTGTTGCATCCGATCAGCCACCAACACGCGATTCGGCAAATCGGTGAGTGCATCGTAATGCGCAATCCGTTCCAGTTGTTTTTGGTGTTCCTTCTGCATGGTAATGTCGGAAAACAAACCAACGATATGGCTGACTCTGCCGCGCACATCACGCACCACACTGAGGGTTAGCAGCTCGGCAAACACCTCACCGTTTTTGCGCCGATTCCAAACTTCGCCATACCAATTGCCGCTATCGAGCAATTCCTGCCAGAGCGCCTGATAAAACTCGAGCGGGTGCTTGCCCGACTTGAGAATGCGTGGATTGCACCCAATCGCTTCCTCGCGAGAAAAGCCGGTAATCCGCGTAAAGGTTTGATTCACGTCGATCATATTGCCTAGCGGGTCAGCAATGATGACCCCTTCACGGGCATGGCTGAACACCGTAGCGGCCAAGCGCGCGTCCGCATCGCGGGTATGGCGCAGGATGGCGTAGCGAATGGCACGGCGCAAGACGGAGGCATCGCCGCCCTTGGCCAGATAATCTTCTGCCCCCGCCTCGATGGACGCTTGCGTCACGCTCAAATCGTCCAGGCCGGTCAACACCACAATGGGCGCTTCCGTCAGCGCGCGACAGCGGTTGACACTTTCGTTGCCGCTTGAATCAGGCAGATTGAGATCAAGCAACACAACGTCGGGCTCGATCTTGTCAACATCTATCAGGGTTTTCGCGGCGGTCAGCGAATTGACAGTATGCACTTCAAAGGCTTGTGAGCTCCGCTGCAGCAATTGCAGACGGATCAGGGTGGCGTCACCCGGATCATCTTCAATGAGCAAGACAACAGGGGCTTGCTTCACGATGCCGGCAAGCGCACAAGGTGGACCCAGTATTGCTCCAGTCCGCGGATTTTATTCACAAACTCATCCATATCCACCGGCTTAACGATGTAGCCTGCGGCATTGTGGTTATAACTGGTGACCAAGTCATTTTCTGCATCAGAAGTGGTCAGAATAACGACCGGAATCGCATGTAATGCTGCATCTTGTTTGATGGCCTGCAAAAACTGCCGCCCATTCATGCGCGGCATATTGAGATCAAGCAAAATCAGGTCCGGCTTCGGCGCGGTCGGGTAATTCGCTTCGTTGCGCAAGAAGGCGAGCGCTTCAACACCATCGTTAACATGATGCAGGTCGGCAATGACGTGTGCCTCCTTCAATGCCAAACGAAATAAATGTGCATCTGCCGGCTCATCTTCCACCAGCAGGATGGTGAATTTCTTGAAATTACTCATAGTTCTCTCTAGTTAATTAGTGCAGTCAACAATTCATCTTGCTGTTGCCGGACGGGGAGGCTGAAACAAAAACGACAGCCTTGCCCCTGCTCCACCGGCGATTCAACGCCTATTTTGCCGTTATGACGCTCAACAATCTTGCGTGCCACTGCCAAACCAATGCCGCTTCCCTCATATTTGTCGCGCGTATGCAAACGCTGAAACACGCGGAATAAACGTGAAAATTGCGCGGGGTCAATGCCAATGCCGTTATCCGTCACGCAGAAACGCCAGTGCGCCACGTTGGCCTCCGCGCTGATTTCATCCTCAGCGCGCCGGTCACGTTCCGCACTGATGACGATTGCCGGCACGCGATCGGCGGCGCGATATTTGATCGCATTGCTAATCAGATTTTGAAATAAGCGGGTGAATTCATCGCGACTGGCCTGCAGCTCAGGCCACTCACCCGTTAGCTGCACCTGTGCGCCACTTTCACGCATGGCCGGGGCCAAAAAGCTGAGTGCTTCTTCGACTGCGCCGCGGCTGGACAGGGCCACCATCGGCTCACCTTTGCGGCCCACGCGCGAGTATTCCAGCAAGGACACCAGCATTTGATCCATGCGTTTAGCGCCGTCAATGGCGAAATACATCATTTGCCGTGTTTCTTCATCCAATTTGTCGGCCAGGATTTTTTCCAACATGCTGACGTAACTGCTGACCATGCGTAAGGGCTGGCGCAGATCATGCGAAGCAACATAGGCAAATTGTTCCAGCTCGGTATTCGAGCGTTGTAATTGTTCGGTCAAGGTAGCCAGGGCCTGTTCCTTCGCTTTGCGTTCGGAGATATCGAAATGCGTGCCGGACATCCACAGCGGCTCACCCGCTGCCGTGCGTGCGTTTACCTTGCCGCGGTCCAGCACCCAAATCCAATGGCCATCCTTATGGCGCATGCGAGATTCGCACTCATAAGTGTCGCTTTCACCGCTGAAATGACGGTTCAATGCCGCCTGAGACGCTTTCAGGTCGTCGGGATGCGCGTATTTGAGCCAGGTTTCTATGCTGATGGGGGCGAGCTCAGCCAGGCGATAGCCGATCAATTCGGCCCAGCGCTCATTGAAATGCGTCTCGCCGGTTTGAACATTCCATTCCCAGGTGCCCACGCCCGTGCCCCAGAGGATATTGGCCAAGCGCAGCCGTTCTTCGCGCAAGGCCAATTCCAGCTGCTTGCGCTCAGTAATGTCGCGAATGTAACCATGCCAAAGCGTGCTGCCATCTTCTTGCCGCTCCGGCGTGGCTTCGCCTTCTACCCAGATCAATTTGTCACCCGGCAACAGAACACGGTGTTGGCTATGCCAAATACTCAGGTGTTCGGCTGAATGGCTAATGGAGTCCTGAACGTGGGCGAAGTCGTCAGGATGCAGCGCGCTGAACGCCGACGTCGCATCCCACCGCACCGCTTCCGGTTCTACGCCGTAAATATCGCGCAAGCCCTCGCTGGCATAGGGCAGGCTGGATCGACCATCCGGCCACAGTTGGAATTGATACACCACGCCCGGCACATGCGCGGCGATCTTCTGCAAACGCGCAAACATTTCCGCCACCCGCTGCTGTTCCAGCTTGCTGGCATGAATGTTGGCATGAGTGCCCATCATGCGCGCGGGGGAGCCATCGGCTTGGTGCCGCACAATTTGTCCGCGCCCCTGGATCCATAACCACTCGCCATGGGCCGTGCGCATCCTGAATTCAATGACGAATTTCTCACCACTGGCCAAACGGGTTTGCACTTCGCCTTCGGCTGGGGCAAGGTCATCAGGATGAATCAGCGCTTTCCATTCGCCATAGCTCAATACGCGACGGTCAGACGGGTCAGCCAGCGGCGGATAACCCAACATTTGCCAACAGGCTGCGTCCCAAATCACGCGGTCGCGAAGAATGTCCCAATCCCAAATGCCCACGTCGGTGGCTTCCTGCGCCAGCCGGTGGCGTTCTTCTTTTAAGTGCAGCATGCGGTTGCGTTGCGCCAGCCGCGCCAGTAGCACGGCAATGGCCGCTAAGGCTAACAACAAGGCTAGCCATAAATACCGATGTTTGGCCCAGACATCTTGCCAGGTAAATTCAGGCACCTGATTAAACGGTGCCATCCGCAAGGCGCGCGCCATGTTTTCTACCGGCAGATAATCTTTCGGTGGCGCAAAGCCGGCGATTTTGGCGGCCTGAGCAGCGGGATGATCCGGCTCCAGCGAATACAGGGCAGCGGCAAGGCGACGCATGGTTTTATGGTCGACGTGCGGCAAGGCGACAAAAGGCCACTCCGGATACAACCGGGTTGAGGTCAAAAACGGGAAGCCGTCGAACTGTTGCGGATTAATCAATTTCAACCGGGCTAGATCCAGTTTGCCTTCTTCCACCAAGCTTTCCAGGATACCCGTGCGTACAAACCCGACATCGGCGCGACCTTCGAGCACCGCGGTGACCACGTTGTCGTGCTTGTCCACCACCATCAGCGTGACATCCTGCGGCAAATGAACGCCTGCTTGCGCCAATTCATAGGCTTGCGTTTGGTAACCGCCCAAATATTTAGTGCCCGGCACGGCAATGCGCAGCCCCGCCAAGTCTTCAAGGCCACCAATATCCTGGCGGTTGGCAGCCGTGATGATGCAGCCACCTAACTGGCTCACTGCGTGCCCAGCTTCAAGGGTGACCAGGGTGGCCAGCGCGCCAGTCAGGCTGTTCATGCTGCGAACCGTCAAGTAGTGGCTGGGATTAGTCATCAACAAATCCAGTTGATTATTCGCCAGCGCCACCTCCATTTCGCTCTGCTCCAGAATGCGCAGTTCGATGTGGACATCTTTCAATTGCGCGCTCAAATAATCCGCCAACGGCTGATAACGCGCTTGCATGACCGGCTTGGGACGAAACGCAAACACGCCAAAGGTCAAGGTTTCTGTCGCCGCCCAGAGCGGCGTGGCGACCAGAAAGCTCAACAAAAGGGTTGCCATGAGTGCCAATGGCGGCAGCGGGATGCGCTTAAACAAGGAATATAAGTAAGACATGGGCGGCTGAACGTGATTAAAACGTTGAAACGGGGCTCGAATCTGGCCACCACTTCAAGGTGGAAGCCGACTCACGCCGACTCACAAACAGGGAGCTGCATTCTAGCAGCCTGCCCGCCCTGGATTGTTTAGGCTGCTTAGGTTGTTTAATTAATCAGCCCTGATGGCTGCGGCTAAAGTGGCGCAGTAACTCCATTGCCGAGCTTGGTTTAGTGCTAAACGCGTCAATTTTGAAACGATTATTTGCGGCATCAAGATAGTCGGGCTGATCCATTAAATCGGAGGTGACGAGTTTGCGAAAGCCCATTTGCCACGCACTGAATTCACGCTCCCGAATAGGCTCATGATCAATAACAAAAACATCGTGGTGGCGTGCGTCTTGATTAATACGTGCCATGGTTTCGTCCACGGCGGCAGTCGCGCCTTCAAGCACTTGCATGAAATTACCGGCGTAATAAAGCAACATGCCGGTTAAATTGTTTTTTGTATTATGTTTTATCGAGGAAAGATGAATTTCTTTTAACTCTTCACCGCTCAAATCATGCGTTGCTGAGCTGTAATAAATAACATGTATTAAATCCATTTTTCACTCCTGCCAATAAAAACAATAATTAAACTAAACTCAATCAATTGGCGCATCACAGCTTCGATGCGTAAATCATGCAATGAGGTTTCCATGTTTCAAACGCTCATCGGCAAAGTCATCGGCAGAGTCATTTCCATCAACAAACCGCCACCGGCGCGGTTACTGGCCACAATGCGGCCTCCTTGAGTTTCTATGGCGCGCCGAGCAATCGCTAGACCAAGGCCGAAACCGGGCGCGCCTGCATCACCGACACGGCAAAAGGGTTCAAAGATGGCGGCAAGCTCAGCTTCTTGCACGCCCGGCCCCCGATCCGCCACGCTGATTTTGACTTCATTGGGTTCAACCCGCATCAGCGATACCTCCACAATGCTACCTTCGGCGGTGAACTTCACCGCATTACGAATCACATTCTCGATCGCCCGATGCAACTGCTCCAAGCGGCCGGTGATGCGGATTTCTTCGCTGGCGATAAATTTCACCGCACGATTCACTGCGTATGCTTCAAAACCGGCATCGGCAACGATACCGGCAACCAATTCGGTCAAATCGACAGGCTGCAGCGGCGGTTCATCCGCGCCGGATTCCAGACGAGACAACGTCAACAATCCGCCAACCAATTCATCCAAACGCATGGTTTCCCGTTCGACACGATCCAGCATTGATTCCAGCTTGCGCGGATCTTGTCGCGCCAAGCCAACGGCAGCTTGCAGACGCGCCAGTGGCGAACGTAATTCATGCGAGACATCGTGCAATAAGCGCCGTTGGGCGTTGACTAACTGCTGCAACTGTTGCGCCATGCGGTCGAAATCATGGCCCAGCTCAGCAATTTCATCGCGCCGCCCCCCCATCAAAGCACCGACCCGGGTCTGCATCCGACCTGCCGCTAGAGCAGCCAAAGCTTGCCGCAAATGGCGCACCGGGCGTGTCAAATACCAGGCCAGCAAGGCACTAAAACCAATACTTGAGAGCAAGCCGATGATCACCGGCACCCACGCTGGCAACGGTTCAGGCCGCGGCGGTCGGCCTCGCAGCGCGCGGCTATCAGCAGACAGAAACAGCAAGTAGGTTTGCCCATCAGGCGCCAACACATAGCGCGCCAGCGCGGCTTCATCATCCCTGGCAGCCTGGGTACGAGCCTGTTCAATCGCAGCATGATCGGCACCTCGACCAAACAGCACCCGATCCGCCTGATCAACTACATACAAACTCGACATACGCCGGCCGCGATGTTCATGCAGTAATTCAGTCAACGCATTAAGGCCGCCATACTTCAGCCGAGTGGCTGCAGTGTCCAACAAATACAAACTGCGCGGCCCCATTGCCATCAGCTCACTTCGTTCCTTCGCCGTCTCGGCCTGCCAACGCATCACCAAGCCTACGCCACTGCCAGCCAGCAATAACGCAAGCCAGAAAGCGAGGAAGAATTTCCAGAATAAACGGCCCATTTGATTAATCCTAGATGCTATTTTTGGGTACGTTCAAGTGTAAGATTTCAATTTATTAATGCAAGGGTTTGTTAGCACAGCCACTCTTTCGTCATTATGGGCATAAACACCCAAACAAATATCTAAATAAATATCTAAATAAATATTGAGATTATTTCGTATTCATTCCTTAATCTCCATGCCCTGTACCAACTCAATCCTTGATCAACTGGTAACCCATGCCGCGCACGGTTTGAATTCGCGAACGTCCGTCTGCAAGAACGCCGAGTTTATGTCGGATGCTGCTCATGTGGACATCAATAGCACGATCAAACCGCGCCAACGGCCGCCCCAGACCCAGTTCGGAAAGTTCAGCCTTGCCAACAACACGTCCGACATGGCGCGCCAAAACTTCAATCAGATTGAATTCGGCACTGGTCAATTGCAAAGGCTGGCCGTACAGGCTGACGCTGCGCTGACCGGGTTTGATCAACAATGGCGGCACATCAATCACGCCATCATCGCCCTCACTCATCGCCGGCACTTGCACCCGGCGCAAAATGGCGCGCAGACGCGCGACGAGTTCACGTGGTGTGCAAGGTTTCGGCACATAGTCATCGGCCCCCAATTCCAAGCCAACAATCCGATCCACATCATCGCCGCGCGCGGTCAACATCAAAACCGGCACCTGACTGGTTTGACGGATGCGGCGCAAAGCTTCGATTCCATTCATGCGCGGCATCATCACATCCAACACCACAATGTCCGGCACGCGGCTTGATACTGCAGCCACCCCGGCTTCGCCATCATGCGCTACGGTTACGCTATAGCCCTCATTTTCAAGATACTCCGCGAGCATATCGCTCAGTTCGACATCGTCATCCACCAACAAAACCTGGGCCATCGCTTTCACCGGGTAGCTCAATTTGACGACGAATGATAGCGGTCGGCAGCACATCGGTGACGGAATGAAACTCAACTTAGGCACGCCGACCGAGTAATCAGAAAAGTCCAAGTTATTTCGTACTCGTTCCTTGCTCGTTCCTTGCTCATTACTTAACCAAACTTTACGTCCGCATAACCCTGCTTTACAGACTCTTCAACCACACTTCATAGCAACAGAACGTAAAACATCGTCGCTGTTGAAATCCCCCACAATCACCTGAAGGAGAACGAAATGAAAGCGCTTACATTGAAAAAAATCGTCATCACCATGGGTCTGGCCATCGCCATTCCACTCAGCGCTCACGCGGGCCCCATGTTGGAAGGAAAAGGCAATTGCGATCGCTCCATGCAAATGAACAAAGCGATGCATAAATACGACGGCGCACACTGGGCCATGCGCAACCTGAATTTAAGCGAAGCGCAACGTGACCAGTTATTTGCTTTGAAGCACGCACAAGCACCGCAAATGCGCGAAAAAGCCAAACTCGCACGCAGTGCTCAACAAGAACTGCGCGCACTGGCGCAAGCCGAAACTTTTGACGCCGAACGTGCCAAAGCACTTGCTGATACCAGCGCACAAGCCCGCTCAGAAATGATGCAACTCCGAGCACAAAATCAACACGCCATGATGCAAATACTGACCCCGGAACAACGTCAAAAATGGCAAGGCCGCGCGACTGAATATGGAAAGAACCAACGTAGCGGCAAAGGTGGTAATGAATATTGCTTCAACCAAAGCTGAAGTCAATAACCTGCAAGCGCAACTCGAAGGCACTGATAACCGCATCACTGTCGAGAACGAACAAGCAATCAGCGCACCACCCGCAGTCGACTTTGGAACAGACGACAGAAAGTAATCAGCAAGATTCGCCTTGATCTCAAGTCGGCTGTTTCCTAAAGTTAAACCTGCCCCGCAACCAAACGATGCCGATCAAATCAAATGCCCGCATCCCAACCAATCCCAATCATCAAAGGTAAACCATGGACATAGCCGGCCTTGCCAGCACCGCGATCATGGCTCAGAAATCGATGCTGGTTAACAACTTGCATATGGCCATGTTGAAGTCATCAATCGAAAACCAATCAGCAATCGTTCTTCAGCTTCTGGAAGGTTCCAGCCAAGCCTCCTCAAACCCACCCAACCTGGGCAACCTGATCGATACCTCAGCCTGACGGGTGGAAGCCAAGGCTTACCTCAGTGTTTTTCGTGATGGATTTTCGATAGCAGTCCTACTTATTCCAATATCTGCGGAAATCGCACACACGCCATTTACCTTAAATGGTGAATCATTAATCTAAAAAACGTAACAAGCGACCCTGGAATTCCTGGTGGGACACCCGTATTTTCTGGAACCTGTGTACCGGATGCCGTTCTGTTCGAGAATCTGTCCGATGGACTAACCAAACATCATCAACTGCATCTTCGTACTGTTCTTCACAGCATTCTCCTGAAAACAACTTCAGCTTTGGCTCAGCGCCTGATAGCGGAAGCAATCCACCAAATGGTCATTGACCATGCCGGTGGCCTGCATGAATGCATAAACGATGGTGGTACCCACAAACTTGAACCCACGCTGCTTCAAGTCTTTGCTGATGCGGTCTGAAAGCGCTGTTTTGGCAGGTAACTGGCCGAGTTCGTTCCAAGTATTTTGAATTGGCTGTCCATCTACGAAGCGCCAAAAATAAGCATCCAACCCACCAAACTGTTCCCTGATCGCCAACGTCGCTTGCGCATTGACGATCGTCGCAGCCACCTTCAGCCGATTCCGCACAATGCCCGGATCGGCCAGCAAACGCGCGACATCCGCCTGGTCATAGCGCGCAATACGCTCAGCATCAAAATCATCAAACGCGCGTCGATACCCCTCGCGCTTGTTCAAGATGGTCAACCAGGACAAACCTGCTTGCGCACCTTCAAGAATCAGAAACTCGAACATCGCGCGCTCATCATGCAGCGGCAC
>CAYWXO010000055.1:0-16080 GCA_964462255.1 uncultured Thiobacillus sp.
GGCCAGTGCCGTCACGAAACGACCATCACCAATTTCACCAGCACCCTCAAGGGAAGCGACTTGCTGCTGGTGGGCCAGTGCCCGCAAGGTTCGAGGTCCTGGCCAACACATTCCGCCACCGTATCGCGCCGCTGCTGAAGGAATACTTCTTCGAGGACTGGCGAAAGATTCACCTAGCGCGTGCGTGGCGGCCGGGCTTGCGCAGCGGCCGCATGATTTTCTGTCCAAACGCTGAAAATTTACCGATAACCTATCGGATAATATTGAGCAACACGCAAGCAGATCAGCAATCACACCTATGAACGAAAACTTTTTCCGCAGCATCATCACGGGCATGCAAGACGGTGTTTGGGTATCCGACAATCAGCATCGGATCATTTATGCCAACGATGCGCTTGTCCGCATCGCTGAAATACCGCTGGATAAGCTCGTTGGAATGAACGTCTTTGAATTTTTCCCTGAAGCGACCCTGCCGCATTTTCGCGACCTATACCTCGCAACGGCTCAATCGCGTCAATCGCAAAGTTGGCGCTGCCAGATCGTGCGCGACAATGGCGAGGCCGTTTGGCAAGGCGGCTGGCTTTCCCCCCTGTTAGACAACGTAGACAACGGTGAACCGCACGGAATTATCTGCACGGTGCAAGACATTACTGCGGCAAAAAAACTTGAAACTTCGTTGCGCGAAAAAGAAACCCTGCTGCGCACTGTCATTGATGAATTTCCCGACCCCATTGTTCTGAAGGACTACAAGGGCGATTTCCTGCTCTGTAACAAGGCGGTGGCCACCCTTTACAACACCACGCCAGCGCAAATGGAAGGCAAGCACGACGATGATTTTGGCGTTCCGAAAGAAATGGCCGATGTCTTTCGCCAAACCGTCCTGGCAACCATGGCGAAAGGCGAAACCAGTATCATTTTTGAAGACAGCCAGGATGCCGTCAGTGGTGAGATTCGTCACTACCGTTCCATAAAAAAACCGTTCAAAGACTCAAACGGCATCAATCAAATTTTGATCATCGCGCAAGACATTACCGATGTCATTCGCAGCCAAGCCAAAGTCAAAGAAAGCGAAAACCGCCTGCAAGAAGTACTGCGGGTGACGCAAGAAGGAATCTGGGATTGGCACCTCCCCACCGGCAAAATCATTCATAACGCACAATGGTACAAAATACTAGGTTTAACAGAGGGAGAAACAGGCAGTACAGTAGAGTCATTCGCGGAATTGATTCACCCAGACCATAAAGCAGCCGTCATGCATGAACTTGAGGCTTTGCTGAAGGGGGAAACAGATGTTTATCAATCCGAACATCAGCTACTCGGCAAAAACGGGCCCATCTGGGTACAAGATCGCGGCGGCATTTCCGAACGGGATGAAAACGGTAACCCCCTACGTGTCGTCGGAAGTTGCACTGATATTTCCGTACGTCGTGCAATGGAAACCAAAATCACCCGTTTGTTTGAAGAACAACAAGCCATTCTGCAAAGTGAGGTGGTTGGCATTGCCATGCTAAATGGCGATTCGATTAGCTGGGTGAATCACGCCTACGCCCACATGTTTGGCTTCACCACGGCAGAACTCACCAATCAACCCGCCAAAATACTCTATACAAGTGAAGAAACTTACCTAGCGTTTAAAAAGGCTGCAGATGCAGTGATTAAAACAGGCGAAGTTTTCCGCACGCAAATTCAATACCCCCGCAAAGGTTCAACACCCGGTTGGTTTGATATTTCGGGCGCGCAATTGCATGCTGGCAGTGAGGCTTCCATCTGGGCTATCGTTGATATTTCCGCCCAAAAACAAACCGAAGCTGAATTGATAGAAGCACGTCAAGCTGCAGAACAGGCCAGTTTGGCCAAGAGCCAGTTTTTAGCCACCATGTCACACGAAATCCGTACGCCTATGAATGGCATTCTGGGTATGGCGCAGTTATTGCAAATGTCTGGTCTTACACCACAAGATCGAGATGACTACATAAAAACCATTTTAAGCTCCGGGCAAACCTTACTCACACTTCTGAACGATATCCTTGACCTTTCCAAAGTTGAAGCTGGCAAACTCGCCTTGGCGTACACGCCTTGCGATCCCCAATTAATCATCGACGAAATGGGTAATATTTTCGCCGCGCCCAGCGAATCGAAGGGGCTGAAAATTGAAGCGCTATGGTACGGCGCGCAACATTCACTCTATCTGTGCGACCCGGTCCGCCTCCGACAAATGCTGTCAAACTTGATCAGCAATGCGATTAAATTTACTGCGCAGGGGATCATTAAGATCGAATCCCGCGAAGTTGAACGTAAGCAAAACCAGGCAATTCTCGAATTTTCGGTGAGCGATAGCGGCATTGGCATTCCACTAGAAAAGCAATCTCTTTTATTCAAGCATTTCACCCAAGTCGATAGCACGAATACACGCCAATATGGCGGCACTGGCTTAGGACTTTCCATCGTGCATAATCTGGCTAAACTAATGGGAGGCGAGGTTGGCGTCGTCAGCGAACTTGGAAAAGGGGCTCGTTTCTGGTTCAGAATTGCTGCGGAACTGCCGCTCCCCAATAAAATCACGCCGAAGGTCTTTGGCGATTCAGAAAACACCCGTAAAAATATTCAATCCTTAGGCTTGTCCAAGCGAATTCTGACCGTTGAAGACAACCCGACCAATCGCAAAGTCATTGAATCTTTGCTAGCCAAATTAGGCCTGCAAGTTGAAAGCGTACATAACGGCCAGCAAGCACTCGACGCGGTGATGCAGGGCTTACAACCCGACCTGATTTTGATGGATTGCCAGATGCCGGTGATGGATGGGTTTGAAGCCACCGAACGGATTCGCGCCTGGGAGGAGGAAAACTCGAAGGAACAATCGAAGGAAAACTCAAAGGAAACCAGCAAACCACGCAATATCATCGTCGCGTTAACCGCGGGTGCCTTCGAAGAAGATCGCCAGCGCTGCATGGATGTCGGCATGGACGATTTTATTGCTAAACCGGTGAGTCTGAATGATTTGGCCACGGTCATTTCAAAATGGCTCAAACCCTAAACACCCGAATTTCACCGGTCAAACGGGTTAAAATGGAAGCTTGAACAGAGCCCGGAGCCTCAACGCGCTTGATTGTTCATTCCAATACATTACTGGGTTAACCATCTCGCCCGCGATGATGCGACGCCTGCATAGAGAAATACATGCTCGACGAATACAATCTGAACGCACTGGTGGTGGATGACATGGGCACCATGCGCAGTATGATGAAAACACAGCTGGCCACCATTGGCGTTAACAAAGTTTCAGTCAGCCCTAGCGCCGCCGGAGCAATCGAAATCTTACGTGCCAATCAGCACGATCTACTCCTACTTGATTACTACCTCGGTGACGCAACCGATGGCCAACAATTACTCGAACTCATTCGTGGCGAAAAAATGGTTCCCAGTAGCGCAATCATCGTGATGGTGACGGCAGAAAAAAGCTACGGCCTCGTCGCGCAATTGGCCGAACACTCGCCGGATGCTTACCTGATCAAACCATTCACTGCCGAAACACTGCTCAAACATTTACAGCCGGTGGTTGAACGTAAAATGGGCATCCGTAAGCTCGGCAAGAAAACTCCGGGACTAAAACCCATTTATGATCAATTTGATGCAGGTCGTTTCGATGTTGTGGTCGCGCTAGTCGATGCCTACACGCAAAAAGAAGGATTACATACCGACACCGCCCGGCTTAAAGCTGAATCACTCATGCAAAAAGGCGATTACATCGTTGCTTTAAACTATTTTGAATCTTTGCAAGACACTTATGCGTGGGCTGCGCTGGGCGTAGCCCGTATCCAACTGAAATTGCGCCGAACTCAATCGGCCATTGCCAAACTAGAAACCTTAGTCGCGCAAACACCTAAATATGTGCATGCTGCAGATGTACTCGCCGAAGCCTACATACAAAATAAACAACAAGACAAAGCTTTAGCCGTACTCGAAACCGCCTGCGCCAATTCTTCTACTGTCAGCCGCATGCGCTCAGTCACCAAACTGGCCGAACAAGTAGGAGACGATGAACGCGTGGTTCGTTGGGGCGGCAAAGTCATTGATTCAAACAAATTCGCTCTAGTGCAAAATTTTACCGATCACGCGCGTTTTCTGCGCGGCCTGGTAAAAACGGGGCAAGTGGATAAAGCCGTCGCCGCTGCGGTACGTTTCGAAATTGACAATCCGCAGATCAAGAAATCGGCCTGCGTACAAGCCGCCAAAGCCTACACACTAGCCACCCAGATCGCCGCAGAAACGGCCACATTGCACACTTTGCCTGCGACCATCAAAGAGCGTCGCATGGCCATGCTGGAAGAGAAACAAACTCGGCTCAACGATTTGACTGCGATGCTCGACACGCTGGAGTCTCAGCCGGACGAAGCGGTCTTCATCGCCGAAGCGCACATGATGACCGGACGGCATGAACAAGCCATGAAAGTTGCTGTCGCCGCGCTGACAGATGGGCATACGCTTCCCGCAAGCATGGGCGACTCGGAATGGCAACTACAAGCGGCCAGCCAAGCCACGCAAAAAACACGTACTCGCATCAAGGAGGGTCTTGACCTGCTCCGCGAGGGAAAAACCCGCGATGCAATCAACCTGTTTATGCTGTTAATGGACCAGACGCCGGTCGATCTCACCCCCATGCTGCTAGCCAATATCATCTCTGCGGTAGTTGTGCTCCGACAACACGGCGAAGCCGTGCATGAATTTCTACCCTTCGCGCGCATCGCCTTGGAACGTCTCAAACATGAACACCCCGACTACGAACGCTTGCCCGGATTGATTCAATCTTTTGAACATCCCAAAGCGTAGCGCGTCGTCCACTTGAATCGATGACGCATCACTCATAAATCTAAAAAACTTGCTTTATTTATCACGGATTCGTGACTATGCTTATGTCAAGTTGTTATTATTAATCGTCTTTCGAGTTGCCTGCGCTTAGTAGGTTTAGAATGCAAGGCGTGATTTTGTTAAGGAGTTGAATCATGGAATTATCTTCAGTAGGTTCTCAGTCCAGTATGGCTGTAGGTTCCTTTGCGTCTCAAGCCCCCGTCCAACAGCCGCAGGAGCAGCAAGCCAGGAACGTGCGGAGTACGCGGGAAAGAGATGATGCGACGCGGGCTAACGATCAGGTCACCTTGAGTGGTGCTGCGCGTCAAGTTTCCGCGCGCGAGACGGAGCGTGTTGTGCGCAGCACTGAAAGCAGTGCCATCTCCTACAAGCCCCAAGATGAAAATCGTGTCGAACAAGTTCGGCAAGCCCAATCCACTTCGCGTGAAAATGATACGCCAGCCCCAAGATCAGTCGCGCGTGCGCTTGAGTCCTACACACAAACTGCAGCACTCAGCAGCGGAAATAGCTAACAGAACCATGTAAATATCATGGAAATCGGTGCCACATCCTCTCTCAGCTTCATGCCTTCCCAGTTCGCTGAAACTCGGGCAGCGAGGCCGATGATGCGCGAAGCAGCCGCACCGCAAGACAGCGCTGGCACAGCAAACAAAACACGCAATAACGAAATAAATCGCCAACAGAGCGCTTCAGTTAGCGGAGATGCACTGACTAGAGATGCGATGAGGCTTGTCGATAGTAAGGCCGTCAACGAAACACAAGTCACCCAAAGCGCGCGCACTGAGAGACTCAGCGCGCAAGCCAGAGCGATTGCTGAAACCGAGGCCACGCCGAAAGCAGGGACGGGAGCGGCTCCCGCTTCAAAATCGGGTAACGTCGAATTTGATATGGAAAACGGTCAGCGGGTAACCAAGGTTTTTGACAACAAAAATATCTTGATCTACCAAATTCCTGGCAAAGGCACGTTGCAATTAATTGAAGCGCAAGAAAGTGCGCAACAACGTCAAGTCCAAACTGTTGCCTGATTGACCGTCTGTTTGTGACATACAATAACGGGTATGTCTCCCCTCCCCCCCTACGCCCAACTCACACCCGACACAGTACTTGATGCGCTTGACCAAATTGGCCTGCGCACCGATGGCCGCTTGTTGGCCCTGAATAGTTACGAAAATCGTGTATTTCAAATTGGCCTCGAAGACTCGAAGCCAGTTATCGCCAAGTTCTATCGGCCGAATCGCTGGTCTGATGCCGCCATCCTTGAAGAACATGCCTTCACACTGGATCTAGCCAACCGCGAAATTCCAGTCGTACCGCCGCTAATACTCGCTAAAAACACCACGTTACACCAACATCAAGGTTTCCGATTTGCCGTTTATCCACGTCACGGCGGACGCATGCCAGAATTCGAGCGCAGCGACACATTGGAATGGATGGGGCGCTTTATCGGCCGCATTCACGCGGTTGGCGCATTACAGCCATTTTCACAACGCCCCACCTTAGACATCGCCAGTTTTGGCGAAGAGCCACGCACCTTTCTCTTAAACGGTAACTGGTTACCGGCTGATTTATTGCCAGCATGGAAAAGCGTTATAGAACAAGCGCTTGCCGCCATCCACGCCTGTTTTAAACGTGCTGGCAGCTACAAGAATATTCGACTGCACGGCGACTGCCATGCCGGCAACGTACTGTGGACTGACGCCGGCCCCCATTTTGTGGATTTCGACGACAGCCGCATGGGCCCAGCCATTCAAGATTTGTGGATGCTCCTTTCCGGTGATCGCGCCAGCATGTCGCGGCAACTTGCTGACGTTCTCGCAGGCTATGAAGACTTTTACGCATTCGACCCACGCGAACTCTATCTACTGGAAGCCTTGCGCACCTTGCGCCTGATTCATTATGCCGCCTGGATTGCCCGCCGCTGGCATGACCCTGCTTTCCCGGCCGCATTTCCCTGGTTCAACACACAGCATTACTGGCAAGACCGCATTCTTGAACTACGTGAGCAAATTTCGCTAATGGAGGAAGAACCATTATGGCCCATCTAATCAATCTACCCGCGCGAGGAACCGTTACATGTGTGGTATAGCCGGCGAGTTTCGATTTGATGGCACAGCCCCAAGCCGGGCCAGATTAGAAAGCATGGTGGCCACGCTGGCACGGCGCGGGCCGGATAGCGAAGGCCTTTACCTCAACGGCCCCATTGCCTTAGGGCATCGCCGTTTAGCCATCATCGACCTGAGCGAACGTTCGCAGCAACCCATGCTTGATAGCACGCTCGGCCTGGCACTCGTGTTCAACGGCACGATCTACAACTATCCGCAACTCCGTGCCGAACTGATCGGTAAAGGTCATACTTTCCATTCTGATGGCGATACCGAAGTTATTTTGCGCGCGTACGCCGAATGGGGTGAAGACTGCATCCATCATCTGCATGGTGCTTTCGCATTTGCGCTATGGGATGCGCGGATCCAATCCCTGCTACTGGCGCGCGATCGGCTCGGCATTAAACC
Organism: uncultured Thiobacillus sp.; assembly: GCA_964462255.1. Taxonomy (GTDB): domain Bacteria; phylum Pseudomonadota; class Gammaproteobacteria; order Burkholderiales; family Thiobacillaceae; genus PFJX01. Next base: position 7,377 of record CAYWXO010000055.1, read on the forward strand.
ACTATATTTCAGTCAAGATACGCACAGCATCCGCTTCGCTTCAACGCCGCAAGCCTTATTAGCGGGTCGTGATGAACGCACCTCAATTGATACCCGCATCGACGCCATTGCGCTGCACCACCATTTCAGCCTGCATGCCGTTGTTCCCGCGCCACGCACGTTGCTGGCCGGCATACGCAAATTGCCGCCCGCCACCTTCATGCAAACTGATGCGCAGGGCTTCAGCCAAACGCATATTTATTGGAACCTTGATGCGCGCCGGCCTGCTAAAGCGCTGGATGAAGCCGAATGGACCGAAGCCATTCATAGCGCCTTACGCGCTGCCGTCAAAAAACGCTTGATAATTGCCGATGTCAAAGTCGGCGTGCTGCTTTCTGGCGGCCTTGATTCCAGCCTGCTGGTGGCTTTGCTGGCAGAACAAGGCGTCGAAGATTTAATGACCTTTTCTGTCGGCTTTGAAGATCACCCAGAAGAGCGCGGCAACGAATTCGAATATTCTGACGCCGTCGCCGCCCATTACGCCACGCGCCATCACCAATTCCACATTCCCAACGATCAAGTACTTGCGCGCCTGCCGGAAGCGGTTGCAAATATGGCGGAACCCATGGTTGGGCAAGATGCCGTTGCCTTCTATCTGCTTTCCGAACAGGTTTCACGCCACGTCAAAGTGGTGCAAAGTGGCCAAGGTGCCGATGAAGTTTTTGCTGGTTATTACTGGTATCCGCGCATGCACGCGGAAACGGAAGGCACGCCACTAGAGCGTTTTCGCCGCCATTATTTCGACCGCGATCATGCCGAATATCTCGACATGATTGCCCCCGCCTATCATGGTGCCGATTACACCGCCGACACCATTGCAGCGCGGCTCAGTGAACCCCATGCCGACAGCTTCATCGACCAGGTGCTGCGCCTGGATACCACCATGCTCATTACCGATGACCCCGTCAAACGCGTCGATAACATGACGATGGCGTGGGGTTTGGAAGCCCGCGTCCCATTCCTTGATCACGAACTGGTCGAACTGGCGGCACGCATGCCACCAGAATTAAAACTGGCTTCCGGCGGCAAATCTATTTTGAAACGCATTGCGCGCGGCCTGCTGCCCGATGCCGTCATCGACCGGCGTAAAGGCTACTTCCCAATGCCGGCGCTGAAATACGTGCGCGGCGATTTTCTCAATTTCATGGCGGATATTCTTAATTCACAAGCCTGTCGGCAGCGTGGCTTATACCAACGCGCCTATGTTGAAAAACTGCTCGCCGCTCCAGAACAACATCACACGCGCATTCAGGGTAGCAAGTTGTGGCATTTGGCGTTGCTGGAGTATTGGCTGCAAATGCATGTGGATTAAAAAGAAGCCGAGAATTAACTTCTACCCCGGCAAGCGCATCGCCCAAGCGATTCCCACTAAACATCCCAGCAACAAAAACAAATACGCCGCGGCCAGCCAGGCGTAGCGTTGACCGAGTTTTTCCGGCGCATGATTCGCAATTAAATAAGGTCTGCGCGAGGCGGGTTTACGCAAATAATGCTGAGTGGGTTGCTTACGAATATCCTGATGCTGCCGTTCGACTTCGCGCTGGGCGGCATTACGCGCCAATTGCCATTCCTGATCATCGATAACCCCGCTTTGATCCAGATCAAAACGCGCATGTAACGCCGCTTGATCGGCTTTCCATTCCGCCAGTAAATCACCAACATCGCGCCGCACATTCAGCGCAGTATGCGAGCCATTAAGACTCACAAAATCTCCTAGCGCATAGAGGCGATCCCCCTGCAGTAGCAGATATTCGGTATAACGCTGGTCACCTTGTGTACGAGTTTCTTTGTGCGTCGTCAGAATTTCAGCGCCGACAGGATCAATTTCACAACGTCCGGAAGCATCCGCCAGAATGAAGCGCGCTTCGCTTTCATCCTGCTCAACGTGTTGCCATTCACCGTTCTTACGTTCTTCCAGCGTGTAGCGATACCACAGGCAGGGCAAATGACTAAACGGAGTGAACAAAGGCGATGCAGCCAAGTACTGACCAACGCCAATCAATTCTGTATAGCCCTGCGCCGCCGAAACAATACGAGAAGTAGGGGTATCAACAATGGCACGCCGCCAACTCAACGCCCACAGCCAAGCCCACAAATTGATTAATGCTGCGACAACAAAAACGCCCTGCCAAACTAATGTCGCATTAAGGTGAAATGCAAAACCAAACAACACCCCCTGCAGAAAAAGGGCCAGCGTCTGCCGATTAATCGCACTACGCCCTAATTTCAACCAACGCCCGCGCTGCATAACAATAATAATCAGCTAAACAAAGCCTTGATATCAACATCCTTCTTTTCTGCTGCGCTAAAGGTCAACAAAGGCTTGGCAGCAAAGCGGAACAAATTGGCGATAAATACATCAGGAAACTGCTCAATACGCGCATTATTGATATTGACATGCTCGTTATATAACTCACGACGGTCGGCGATGGCGTCCTCCAGGCCAGTAATGCGCGCCATCAACTGGGCGAAATGTTCGTTGGCACGCAATTCAGGATAAGCCTCAGCGACGGCAAATATCTGCCCCAAGCCCATACGCAACGCCCCTTCCGCCAAACCCAAAGCCGGAATATCGCCCACTGCGCTGGCCTGTTGCACGCGGCTGCGTGCTTCCGTCACCTGGCGCAAAGTAGCCTGCTCAAACTGCTTATATTGCTTACAGGTTTCTACCAGCTTGGGCAATTCATCGTGCCGTTGTTTGAGCAGAACATCAATGTTCGACCACGCCTTGGCAACGTTATGCTTGATCTGCACCAAACTGTTGTAAATGAACACGGCATAAACCAGCAAAATCAACAGCGGTCCGTAGAAGAAAATAGCGGTGGACATAGCAATTAAACCTCATCCGATTCCGGTGCTGCAGCAGCTTCGCCCTCTCCACCATCACTCCCCTCTCCGCCCTCCCCCTCTCCACCAACCTCAATCTCCAGCTCGCGATCGGTATCCACAATCCGCTGCAAGCCAGACAGCTTCTCGCCGGCATCCAGATTAATTAGTGTCACGCCCTGCGTTGAACGACCCAGCGAACGAATTTCACTGACGCGGGTGCGAATCAACACACCACCGGTGGTAATCAACATGACTTCATCGCTTTCATCAACCAGCGTCGCGGCAACAACCTTGCCGTTACGCGCCGAGGTTGAAATGGCGATCATGCCCAAACCACCGCGATTATGCCGCGTGTATTCCCCGACCGGTGTACGCTTGCCAAAACCGTTTTCGGTGGCGGTCATCACACTCTGTTCATCATTTTCCGAGATCAGCAGGGCAATCACGCGCGCGCCTTCCGCCAAACGAATCCCGCGCACACCGCGTGCGCCACGGCCAACCACCCGCACATCCTCTTCATCAAAACGATTCGCCTTGCCGTCATCGGTAAATAGCATGACATCATTTTTGCCGTGGGTAATCGCCACACCAACCAGGTAATCACCCTCATCCAGATTTACGGCAATAATACCGGCCGTGCGTGGCCGCGAGAAATCGGTCAACGGCGTTTTCTTGACGATGCCCAAAGAAGTCGCCATGAAAATGAAGTGATTTTCATCAAACTCTTTCACCGGCAAAATCGCGTTAATCCGCTCTTCCTGCTCCATCTTCAGCAAATTGACAATCGGCTTGCCGCGCGCGCCGCGTCCACCTTGTGGCACTTCATAAACCTTCAGCCAGAACATGCGACCGAGATTGGTAAAGCACAAAATGAAATCGTGCGTATTGGCGATGAACAACTTCTCAATAAAATCTTCTTCTTTCGTGCTAGCCGCCTGCTTGCCGCGCCCACCGCGCTTTTGCGTGCGATATTCGTCGAGCGGCTGCGCCTTCATGTAACCGGTATTCGACAGCGTCACCACCATATCCTGCGGCGTGATCAGGTCTTCCAGCGAAATATCGGCACCGTGCGCAATAATTTCTGAACGACGCTTATCACCGAAAGCCGCTTTGATTTCAGCCAACTCGGTCGCGATAATTTCAGTCACCCGCTCCGGTGTATCGAGAATATCCAGTAAGTCTGCAATACGTGTCATCACCTCACCGTATTCACCGACGATCTTGTCCTGCTCCAGGCCGGTCAAGCGCTGCAAACGCAAATCGAGAATGGCTTGCGCCTGAACTTCCGTCAGGAAATAACCGTTGGCATGCAAACCAAACTCTGCCGCCAAATTAAGCGGCCGGAACGACTCGGTACCCGTGCTTTGCAGATCGCCGGCGACACGTGCCAGCATTTCTTCCACTACACCCGAACGCCAGGGCTTCGACAACAACGCCGCTTTCGCTTCCGGCGGCGAAGCCGAGGCCTTAATCAAGGCGATGATTTCATCAACATTGGCCAAGGCAACGGCAAGACCTTCGAGGATATGGCCGCGATCGCGTGCTTTTTTCAGCTCAAACTGCGTGCGCCGGGTAATAACTTCACGCCGATGACGCAGGAAAGCATCCAAAATCTGTTTGAGATTAAGCAGGCGCGGCTGACCATCCAGAATCGCCACCATATTCATGCCGAAGGTGTCTTGCATCTGTGTTTGCTTGTACAGATTATTCAGCACCACTTCCGGTACTTCGCCGCGCTTCAGTTCGATCACCATGCGCATGCCGGACTTGTCCGACTCGTCGCGAATCTCACTGATGCCATCAATTTTCTTCTCGCGCACCAACTCGCCAATCTTGATGCACAGATGCGCCTTGTTCACCTGATAGGGCAACTCATCGACGATGATCGCCTGGCGGCCAACCGATTTTTCGATGTCCTCGAAATGCACTTTCGCCCGCATGACGACACGGCCGCGGCCGGTACGATAACCCTCTTTCACGCCCACCGTGCCGTAAATGATGCCGGCAGTTGGAAAGTCAGGCGCAGGCACAATTTCGATCAAATCTTCGATGGATATCAGCGGATCACGCAGCACCGCCAAGCACGCATCGACAATTTCATTCAAATTATGCGGCGGAATATTGGTAGCCATACCGACGGCAATACCGGAGGAACCATTAATCAATAAATTGGGGAACTTGGCCGGCAGAATCAGCGGTTCATGCTCGGAACCATCGTAGTTCGGGCCAAAATCAACCGTTTCCTTGTCGATATCGGCCAGCAACTCGTGCGCAATTTTCGCCATGCGGATTTCGGTATAACGCATCGCCGCCGCGTTATCGCCATCCACCGAACCGAAGTTGCCCTGGCCATCGACCAGCGGGTAGCGCAGCGAAAAATTCTGCGCCATCCGAACGATGGTGTCATACACCGCGGTATCACCATGCGGATGGTATTTACCGATCACGTCGCCAACCACGCGCGCCGATTTTTTATAAGCCTTATTCCAATCGTTATTCAGCTCATGCATGGCGAATAACACGCGGCGATGCACGGGTTTCAAGCCATCGCGAACATCGGGCAGCGCACGTCCCACAATCACGCTCATGGCGTAATCAAGGTAAGAACGGCGCATTTCCTCTTCCAGACTGACGGGCAGGGTTTCTTTGGCGAACTGATTTTCCATTGCGGTGCGTCTCGACGGGGTGAACTACAGGATAAACAACTCAATCACAAAAATCCGCGCTGCATAGCGTGACGATTTTTGCGTGATGTTTTTACAAGAAAAAGAAGCGGATTTTAGCATTAAAATGCCTCGTTTTGGCGCTTAAACCGCCCTTCTCTTCAAGTCGAGCGCACTGAGACCCTTACTGAGACCCGCACGGCTACCCGCGCTGCTAACATCGCTGTTTTCCATTTTGCCCCGTGCCGCAAGGATGCCCACCATGTCCGTAAAAACTGCCGATTTATGCATTGATGCCGGCTGGATCGTGCCTATACAACCGGCGAACACCGTCTTGAGTGGGCATAGCCTGTTAATCGAAGCCGGCCGCATTGTGGCGCTGATACCGACGCATGCCAGCGCAAGCTGGACTTGTCGCGAGCGCCTCTCACTGCCCGAGCACGTGCTGATTCCCGGCCTGATCAATCTGCATACCCATGCCGCGATGAACTTACTGCGTGGCTATGCCGATGATTTACCGCTGATGACCTGGCTGCAAGAACACATCTGGCCGGCGGAAACATTGCATGTCTCCAGCGAATTCGTGCATGACGGCACCCGGCTGGCATGTTTGGAAATGCTAAAAACGGGCGTCACCTGCTTCAACGATATGTATTTTTTCTCGGAAGCCGTTGTCGCCGCCGCGGTGGAAGCCGGCATTCGGGTTGCCGCCGGGCTGATTCTGGTCGATGCGCCCACGCCTTACGCGGCCGATCCCGACGACTATCTGCAAAAAGGACTCGCATTGCGCGATCACTGGAGCGACCATCCGCTCGTCTCTTTCTGCATGGCACCGCACGCCCCCTATACGGTCAGCGATCGCAGCTTGGAAAAAGTGGCGCTCTATGCAGAAAAACTTGATCTACCGATCCACATACACCTGCATGAAACCGAAGCGGAAATTCAACAGGGCATCGAAACGTATGGCGTGCGCCCGCTGGCTCGGCTGAAAGCGCTGGGCCTGCTGACGCCCAATTTGATCGCCGTCCACGCAATCCATTTGAACGCAGAAGAAATCACTTGGCTGGCCAAACAGGGTTGTCACGTTGCGCATTGCCCTAGCTCTAACCTGAAGCTGGCCAGTGGTTTTGCCCCTATCGGCAAACTACTCGCTGCCGGCGTCAATGTTGGCATCGGCACCGATGGCGCCGCCAGCAACAATCGCCTCGATTTGCTCGATGAAATGCGTCTGACCGCTTTGCTAGGCAAAGCCGTATCCAACGACCCAGCCGCCATTCCGGCGCATCAAGCCTTGCACATGGCCACGCTGGCCGGCGCGCAAGCATTAGGCTTGGCCGCGAACATCGGTTCGCTGGAAGTCGGCAAATACGCGGATATTGTCGCCGTCGACCTCAGTCAAGCGGCCACGCAACCGTGCTACGACCCAATCTCGCAATTGGTTTACAGCGCCGGCAGCGATCAAGTTAGCCACGTTTGGATCGGCGGCAAAGCGGTATTGATCGAAGGTCAATGTCAAACCCTGAATAGCCGCGAAGTGTTAGGTCAAGCGAATGTTTGGCGCAAAGTGATACGGCCACGTTAATTAAGTACATTCACTCACCTCGCACCACTCTCCCGGCTGCAAGCCCGCCAAGTGGTAATGGCCGATAGCCACACGAATCAAGCGCAAGGTAGGAAAGCCCGCTTTCGCCGTCATGCGCCGTACTTGGCGATTTTTTCCCTCCTTCAACACCAGTTCAATCCAGGTGGTGGGAATCGCCTTACGAAAGCGCACCGGTGGATCACGCGGCCACAAATTATCGGGCGGCGCGATCAAGCGGGCTTGCGCCGCTTGCGTGACAAAATCGCCCAAATCCATCGGCCGCCGCAAAGGTGCTAAATCCACCTCAGTCGGCGCGCCTTCAACCTGCGCCCAATAAGTTTTTGCTTGTTTATGGCGTGGATCCGCGAGGCGATGTTGCAGCGCACCGTCGTCGGTTAAAATCAACAGGCCTTCACTATCCGAATCCAGCCGTCCAGCCGCGTAGACTCCGGGAATGTCGAGATAGGCCTTGAGTCCTGTATGGCCATCTTCACTACTGAATTGACTCAAGACCCCATAGGGTTTGTTGAACAAAATTACGCGGGACATCAGATTTTTTCTTTTTAACCAGGAGTTAACGTGAGTAGCCCTATTCAGACGCCAACCGAAGGCGCAAAAATTACCGTCAATGCCGATGCATCGCTGAATGTGCCGGATCAACCGATTATCCCGTTTATTGAAGGCGATGGCACCGGCATCGACATCACACCGGTCATGCGCAAAGTGCTCGACGCCGCTGTCGCCAAAGCCTATGGCGGCCAGCGCAAAATTGCCTGGATGGAAGTTTTCGCCGGCGAGAAAGCGACGCAAGTTTACGGGCCCGACGCGTGGCTACCCGATGAAACCGTTGCCGCCATTCGCGATTATGTGGTGTCCATCAAAGGCCCGCTGACCACGCCCACTTCCGGCGGTATTCGTTCGCTCAATGTGGCGCTGCGTCAAATGCTGGATTTATACGTTTGTCTGCGGCCGGTGCGCTACTTCGAGGGCGTGCCGACGCCGGTCAAACAGCCGGAAAAAGTCGATATGGTGATCTTCCGGGAAAACACCGAAGACATCTATGCCGGCGTGGAGTGGGAAGCCGGCTCACCCGAAGTGAAGAAAGTGATCGAATTTTTGCAAAAGGAAATGGGCGTCAGCAAAATTCGCTTCCCCGAAACCTCCGCTATCGGCATCAAGCCGGTGTCGGTTGACGGCTCTGAGCGCCTGATTCGTCGCGCCATTCAATATGCCATCGACAACAAGCGCCGCTCGGTCACCTTGGTGCATAAGGGCAACATCATGAAGTTCACCGAAGGCGGCTTCAAAAAATGGGGCTACGCACTGGCTGCGCGCGAATTCGGTGCCACGCTGATCGACCAAGGCCCGTGGATGCAATTGCCGGCGGATAAAGGCGGCGTCATCATCAAAGACGTCATCGCCGACGCCTTCTTGCAACAAATTCTGCTGCGTCCGGAAGAATACGACGTCATCGCCACCCTCAATCTGAACGGCGACTATGTGTCTGATGCGCTGGCGGCGGAAGTGGGCGGCATCGGCATCGCTCCCGGCGCGAATTTATCCGATTCGGTCGCCATGTTCGAAGCCACCC
>CAYWXO010000056.1:0-16077 GCA_964462255.1 uncultured Thiobacillus sp.
GAAGGCGTCGGCAGCACCTTCTGGTTTGCACTACCGACTGCGATGCTACCGAGCCAGCCCGCAGTAAATGTCGGCGCTGGCGAGATGAAATGCCCCGAAGCGGGTACGGCGTTTGTGGTACCGGCATCCCCTGCATCCAGCCAAGCGCAACGCTACGTGCTCTACATCGAAGACAACCCGGCTAATTTGAAGCTGGTGAAGAAGATCATCGGCCTGCGCCCCGAGTTCATCTTGCTCGACGCCATGAATGCCGAACTGGGCCTTGAGATTGCTCGCCGAGAGCGCCCCGATCTGATCCTGCTCGACATCAATTTGCCCGGCATGGACGGCTTTGCCGCCATCGCCCAACTCCAGGCCTGGCCGGAAACCGCCGCCATCCCGGTGGTGGCCATTACCGCCAATGCCATGAAACGCGATATTGAGCGCGGCAAGGCGGCCGGCTTTGCCGACTACCTGACCAAGCCCATCAACATCACCCGTCTACACCAAATCCTCGACCAACAGTCGCGTCATCGCGAACTGGACGAAGACGCCGAACTGCTAGTGCAACACCACCCAGAACGTTCAGGAGAGTGCAAATGAATACCGACGATTTGTTTGACCACGCCCGCATCCTGATCGTCGACGACGAACCGGCCAACCTCAAGCTGCTTGACAAGATGCTCGCCAGCCAGGGCTATCAGGAGCGCGTGTTGATTCAGGATCCGCGTGAGGTGCTCAATCATTACAAGGAGGGTCGCCCTGACTTGATCCTGCTCGACATCAACATGCCGCATCTTGACGGCTATCAGGTGATGGAGCAGATCAAGGCGCTCAATGATCCTTGCCTGCCGCCCATTGTTATTCTGACCGCACAGCACGGTCGCGATTACTTACTGAAAGCGCTTTCCCTGGGCGCGCGCGACTTTATCAGCAAGCCTTTCGACCGTGCCGAACTGCTGATGCGCGTACGCAATCTGCTTGACGCGCAACTGGGTCACCGCTTGGTGTACCAGCAGAAGGACGTGCTGGAAAAAATGGTGAATTCGCGGACTGAGGAACTCAACCAGACTCGTCTGCAGGTGGTGCGTCGTCTCGGTCGTGCTGCGGAATACCGCGACAATGAAACGGGTTATCACATCATCCGCATGAGCCAGATGTCGGCCCTGCTGGCGCGTAATCTCGGTTGGAGCGAGGCCGATACCGAGCTGATGTTGAATGCAAGCCCGATGCACGACATCGGCAAGATCGGGATTCCCGACCACATCCTGCTCAAGCCGGGCAAGTTCGAGCCGGCCGAATGGGAAATCATGAAGACCCATGCCGCCATCGGCGGCGAATTGCTGGACGGCGACGATTCCGCCCTGCTGCGACTGGCGCGCGAGATCGCGCTGAGTCACCACGAGAAATGGGACGGCAGCGGTTATCCCAATGGGCTGGCTGACGAAGCGATCCCACAATCCGGCCGCATTGTGGCGGTGGCAGATGTGTTCGATGCGCTGACGTCTGTCCGGCCGTACAAGAAAGCCTGGTCAGTTGAAGATGCAGTGAATTTTATTCGCGATAACAGTGGCTCGCATTTTGATCCCGATGTGGCCGCAAGCTTCGAGTTCTGTCTGTCTGACATCATCAAGATTCGCGAGAAGCACCAGGAGCCGAATAACCACTAGTTGGATCGGTGCAGCCTCTGGACAGTGAGGCGCTGACTAACTGGAAGTGCTGATGACGGTGGACGTGTTGTGTTGCCATGATCGCGCCCCCAGCGTGCGCCCTTCGGCTAAAATCGCCCGCTTTCCCTATTCACCGGGTCAGTGTCATGTCCTTGACTGAGTCTTCAGCGTCCATCCTTACTTTGCGGGGCAGTGCGCCTGCTTTTTCAGAATTCCGCCTGCAAAAAATATTACAAGATCTCGCGCCGCTCGGCATTAAAGCGATCGCCGCGCAGCCGCGCTATTTTGTCGAGCTGGCGGGCAGCTTGAGTGCAGATGACCTCGCCTTCCTGTTTGAGTTGTTACATGCACAAGAACACCTACCGGAAGACAATGTGATTTTGGTGGTGCCGCGTCTGGGCACCGTCTCGCCGTGGTCATCGAAAGCGACGGATATCGTCACTAATTGCGGCTTGCAGGCGATCAAACGCATCGAATGCGGCGTCGCTTGGCAACTACAGCGTGAACAAGAAGGCAATAAAGCCGACGATAAAGCCTCATGGCAAGCCGTTTTACCGTATTTGCATGACCGCATGACGGAGAGCGTTTTGCTGGATGAACGGCAAGCGGCGCAGTTATTTCATCACGTTGCGCCGCAAGCGTTGGCGACGGTGGATGTGCTTGCCGGCGGCAAACAAGCTCTGCAAGAGGCCAATGCCGCTTGGGGATTGGCGTTATCGCCGGATGAAATTGATTACCTGACGGAAAATTTTCAGCGCGTGCAGCGGAATCCGACCGATGTGGAATTGATGATGTTTGCGCAGGCAAATTCTGAACATTGTCGTCACAAAATTTTTAACGCCGATTGGGTGATTGATGGCCAAGCGCAGTCGGAATCGCTGTTTGCCATGATTCGTCACACGCACGCCCAACGGCCGCAGGGCACCTTGTCAGCTTATTCCGATAACGCTTCGGTGATTGAAGGGGCCAGCATCGGCCGTTTTTATGCCGATCAAGATCAGGTCTATCGTTTTCACGTTGAGCCGACGCATATTTTGATGAAGGTGGAAACGCATAATCATCCCACCGCGATTGCGCCGTTTGCTGGCGCGGCGACCGGTTCCGGCGGTGAGATTCGTGATGAAGGTGCGGTCGGGCGCGGCTCTAAACCGAAGGCCGGCCTGGCTGGCTTCAGCGTGTCGAATTTGCGCATTCCTGCGTTTGAACAGCCATGGGAAGTGTCAAGCGCGCTGGCAAACGTCGGTAAGCCGGGGCGTATCGTGTCCGCTTTGCACATTATGCTGGCCGGGCCGATTGGCTCCGCGGCGTTCAACAATGAATTCGGTCGGCCTAATCTCACCGGCTATTTTCGCAGCTTTGAAATGCGCACCCCGGATGGGCAAGTGCGCGGCTATCACAAACCGATCATGTTGGCCGGGGGCGTGGGCAATGTGCAAGAACAACATATCCATAAGCAGAGGTTTGCCGCCGGTGCTTTATTGATTCAATTGGGCGGTCCCGGTTTGTTGATTGGTTTGGGTGGCGGTGCGGCTTCCAGCATGGGGGCCGGTGCCAATATGGAAACGCTCGACTTTGATTCGGTACAACGCGGTAATCCGGAAATTCAACGGCGCGCGCAAGAAGTGATTGATCGCTGCTGGGCGCTGGGCGAGGCGAATCCCATTCTGTCGGTGCATGACGTCGGCGCGGGCGGGCTATCCAATGCCATGCCGGAATTGGCACATGGTGCCGGTTTGGGCGCGCGCTTTGAATTGCGCGATGTGTTGAGCCTGGAGCCGGGCATGTCGCCGCGTGAAATTTGGTGCAACGAAGCGCAAGAGCGTTATGTCCTGGCGATTGCGCCCGACAGTTTGCCGACGTTCCGCGCCTTGTGTGAGCGTGAGCGCTGTCCGTTTGCCGTCGTCGGCGTTGCCACCGATGACGGTCGTTTGCAGGTGACCGATCGCCATTTCAATAATTTGCCGGTCGATATGGAGATGGAGGTCTTGCTGGGTAAGCCGCCGCGCATGACGCGGCACGTTGAGCACGTCGCCCCGACGCTGACGCCGTTTAGCGCGGCGGATATTGATCTTGATGAGGCGGTTAATCGCGTTTTGCGGCACCCGGCGGTCGCCAGCAAAAGTTTTCTTATCACCATTGGCGACCGCAGCGTGGGCGGTTATACCGCGCGGGATCAGTTTGTCGGGCCGTGGCAGATGCCGGTGGCCGATGTTGCGGTGACCAGCATGGGGTACGACACGCTGCTGGGCGAAGCTTTTGCGCTGGGCGAACGCAGCCCGATTGCGTTGATTAATCCCGCTGCTTCCGGGCGGATGGCGGTGGGGGAGGCGCTGACCAATCTGGCCGCCGCGGCGGTGAATGACATCGGCGACATTCGCCTGTCCGCCAATTGGATGGCGGCAGCCGGGCATCCTGGAGAAGATGCGGCCTTGTTCGATACCGTGCAGGCAGTGGGCAAGACGTTGTGTCCGGAATTGGGCATTAGCATTCCGGTCGGCAAAGATTCCATGTCGATGCGGACGCAATGGCGTGACGCTGACGGGCAAAAAGCGGTGGTGTCGCCGTTGTCGTTAATCATCACGGCTTTCGCGCCCTGCGCCGATGCCAGCCGCACCTTGACGCCGCAGTTGCGCCCGCTTGACGAAGAAAGCGATTTGGTTTTGCTGGATTTAGGGCGCGGTAAAAATCGTCTCGGTGGCAGCATTTTGGGCCAGGTTTACGGTGAATTAGGCGATGTTTGCCCGGATCTGGATGACCCGGCGCGCATGAAAGCCTTTTTTGGTCTGATTCAGCGGTTGAATCGGGAAGGCAAGTTGCTGGCTTATCACGATCGCGCCGATGGCGGCTTATTCACCACGATCAGTGAAATGGCGTTTGCCGGCCGCTGCGGGGTGGATCTGGATATCGACGAGTTGTGTTTCCACCGTTTGCAGGAAGATGCTATCGCTGATTTGAATGATGATTTAAGCGAAGGCGAGGCTGCCGATGCCGAACAGTCGGCCGGTGCGGCGGATTTGAGCGCGGTCGATCGCTTGCTGGGTATTCTGTTCAACGAGGAGCTGGGGGCGGTGTTGCAAGTCCGCCGCGCCGATATGCGCGCCGTCATGGATGCTTGCTTTGCAGCAGGCCTGCGCGATGAGTTTTATGTCATTGGCAGCCTTAATCGTGCTGATCGTATTCGCATTCTGCGCGACGGTGTGCCGGTGTTTGAGGCCAAACGCGCCGATCTGCTGGCAACGTGGTCGGAAACCAGCTACCAAATGCAAGCACTGCGCGATAACCCAGCCTGCGCGCGCGAGGAATTTGATGGGCTGCGCGCCAAGAAAAATCCTGGCTTGCATGTCGAACTCAGCTTTGATGTCAACGACAACATCGTCGCCCCGTATTTAAAGAAAAAGCGGGCGCAACCGAAAATTGCCATCTTGCGTGAACAAGGCGTCAACGGCGAAGTGGAAATGGCGGCGGCCTTTGCCCGTGCGGGTTTCGTCGCGGTTGATGTCCACATGAGCGATATTCTCGCCGGCCGTGTCAGTCTGAATGATTTCAAAGGTCTGGCTGCCTGCGGTGGCTTCAGTTATGGCGATGTTTTGGGGGCCGGCGGCGGCTGGGCGGCCAATATTTTGCACAATTCGCGTGCGCGGGAAGAATTTCAAACCTTTTTCCAACGTGCCGATAGTTTTGCGCTGGGCGTTTGCAATGGCTGCCAGATGATGAGCCGTTTAGCCAGCATCATCCCCGGCGCGGAGCATTGGCCGCGGTTCGAACGCAATCTGTCGGCGCAATTTGAAGCGCGGTTCGTCATGGTGGAAGTGTTGCCAAGCCCTTCTATTTTGTTTGACGGTATGGCGGGTAGCCGCATGCCGGTCGTCGTTTCACATGGCGAGGGCAGGGCGGTATTCCAAGGCGCAAAGAACGGCAAGGCGCAGCGCAAAGCGGCGGAAGTTTGTTTGCGCTACGTTGATAACCGCGGTCGCAAGACGGAAACGTATCCGATGAATCCGAATGGATCGCCGAAAGGCATTACCGGCCTGACCACGCCCGATGGCCGCTTCAGCATCATGATGCCGCACCCGGAGCGGCTGTTTCGGGCCGTGCAACATTCTTGGCGGCCAGAGGAATGGCGTGAAGACGGTCCTTGGCTGCGCATGTTCAGAAACGCACGCAAATGGGTGGGCTAGCCGGTTACTGGCAGTCTGTCAGATAAGCGTCGGCAAATATAAGCGTCGGCAGATATTTAGTCGCATCGCGCCGGGCTTGCCGGATAATGCCGGCCGCCCGGTGAGGCGTTTTTATGCGTCACCTTAATTAATCATAGAGAGAACAAATGCCTCGTTATTCTTATATGGGCCGTCCGTTGAAGGCGCGCCCCGATGAAATTGAAGATAGTAGTGAGAAGTTGCATAAAGCCTTGGCGACTGCCGGCATGGGCTCGCGCCGCGATATGGAAGCGCTGATCGCCGAGGGGCGCGTCACGATTAATGGCGTTGTCGCCAAAGTCGGTGATCGCGTGAAGCAGGGCGATTTGGTCAAGTTAAATGGCAAAGTGGTGCGTTTGGGCTGGCGCAAGCAAACGCCGCGCGTGCTGATTTATCACAAATTGGAAGGCGAAATTGTCTCGCGCGATGACCCGGAAGGGCGTCCTTCGGTGTTTGATAATCTGCCTTCGGTGCGCAGCGGCCGCTGGATCAGCATCGGCCGGCTTGATTTCAATACCGAAGGTTTGCTGATCTTTACCACCGATGGCGAACTGGCTAATCATCTCACTCACCCGCGCTACGAAGTCGAACGTGAATACGCGGTTCGTTTGATTGGCGCGCTGGATGCCATTCAGATGAATGCCTTGTTGACTGGGGTTGAGTTGGACGATGGGCTCGCTAAAGTCGATCAGATCGTGCCTGCCGGCGGGGAAGGCGTTAATCAGTGGTATCACTTGATTATCAAAGAAGGCCGTAACCGCGAAGTGCGCCGTTTAATGGAACATTTGGGTCTCACTGTCAGCCGTTTGATTCGTGTCCGTTTTGGGCCGATTGCCATGCCACCGCGTCTCAAACGCGGCATGAAGGAAGAATTGCCGGAAGCCGAAGTGGAAGCGCTGCAACGCTGGTGCGGCATGCTGAAAAATGCGGTGGAACAACGCAAACAGGATGAAGCGGAAAGTGCGCCGAGACCGGAAACGTCACGCGCGGGCGGCGTGCGGGCTGAGGGAGTGAGGGCGGAAGGGGCGAGGGCAGAGGGAGTGCGGGCTGAGGGCAAGGCCGGGAAAGTGGGGCACCCCAAAGTGGGCCATCCTTATCGTCGCCGACTGAATCAGAAAGGTGAACGCAACGCCCCGTAAGTGCGACTTGGCCGGCTAGCATAAAACACGAACCCGTTGCCGGGGTCGTGCATCAAGTGGCGCTCTCTTTCTAAAGATCAGGTGCTTTCTTTAGCGGCTTCCGCGGCGATTTCAGCATGAACTTGCGCCATGTCAACGCCTTTGGCTTGTTCAATCAGATCATCCAGGCCCTTGGCGGGCATGGCACCCGGTTGGGCGTAGATGATGACTTTTTCGCGGAAAATGACCAGCGTCGGGATGGAGCGAATCTGAAAGTGGCCGGCCAGGCCCTGTTCGACTTCAGTATTTACCTTGGCAAAAACGATGCCTTCATGTTTCTCTGAAGCGGCATCGTAAACCGGAGCGAAGCCCTTGCATGGGCCGCACCATGGTGCCCAGAAGTCGATTATGACGAAATCGTTGTTGAGGATAACTTCTTCAAAGTTTTGTTCGTTGAGTTCCAAGACAGCCATGAAAAACCTCTGTGTAAAATCCAAAAATAGTCATGCGTATTTAGGGGGCGCATGACAAAAAACTGACATAAGTATTAGAACGGTATGAAAACAGGTCGAAATGTATGTCAGCAACACGATGTTATCACGCGCGGGCGTGGGTTGATTTTGCGCGCGTGCCATCGCGAGTTGTTTTGGGGACTGGGTGGGTAGCGACTTGAAACAGTAGGGTAACTTTTTTTACGTGTGGCGCGAAAACAATAAAACAGTCGCCGAAAATAGGGTGAAAAATGGTTTTATCTGGTTGAAATCTTTCGAGTCCTGCAATCGTTCAACGCCATAAAACACTGAATCTATGACGCCAAATTTATCGCTATTTGCGGTGATTCTACGCAATGCTCGGCCGGCTAAAGTGACTGAGATGGCGGCAGAAAAACCACAGGCGATAGTCGAGAGCAGTTTGCAACCTTCGTTGCATCCCTCGGCGGAACACCCGTTTGGCTTGGCGCAGGATGATCGTGCTGCTGAATTGTTTCGCGCTCTGCAGCCTTTCCTGGATTGGGAGGCGGTAATGGTGCAATACAACGGCCGGTGCAATACAACGGCCGGCATGGTTTTGTCGTCAAGTTGTTGCAAACCTTGTTGAAGAGCCATCAAGAGACGCCGGGTAAATTGATTGACGCGGTGATTGCTGCCGATTTCAATGCATTGAGTTTTGTCACGCACAGCTTCGCCGGGGCGGCATCGGTGGTGCAAGTGAATGATTTGACAGAAAAATCGCGGGAAATAGAGCGGCAAGCACGGGCCGGCTGGAGTGGTGTTTTTCGCAAGTTGCCAGCTTGGCGCAAGAAATCGATCAGTTCTTGCTGGCTTTGAGCATGTGGTTGGATGCTGGCGCGCCGACGAGATAAATCCGGCTGCCGTTGAGTTTGTTGAATGGGTGTTTTGGCGGTCTGGCTTGCCGATGGCGGCCTCGCAAGCTACATTAGCGCTTGATTTTCCCCGTACCTGCTCACATTCTTGAAGAAGCGGGTTCATTTTTATCCCAAGGAATTATTTTAGTGTTAGCTCTTATACAAGCTGCGGGTTGGCCCATTTGGCCGCTTATTATTTCTTCTGTGCTGGCGCTGGCGATTATTTTCGAGCGACTTTATACCTTGCGCCGTTCGCTGGTTTTGCCGGCTAATTTGCTCGATCAGGCGCTGACCAATTTACGGCAACATGGGGCTAATCCCGATTTACTGCGCGCTCTTTATGAAAGTTCGCCGCTAGGCCGCGTTTTGGTGGCTGGTATCCGTAATTTGGGTGTGAGTCGTGAAATGATGAAGGAATCGCTGGAAGAATCCGGGCGCAAAGTGGCGCACGACCTGGAGCGTTATTTGATGACGCTAGGGACAATTGCTTCGGTGGCACCGTTGATGGGGCTGTTGGGTACGGTGGTGGGCATGGTTGAAATTTTCGGCGCGCAAGCCCCGACCGGCGGCGGTAATCCGGCTGCGTTGGCGCACGGTATTTCGGTGGCGCTTTACAACACGGCGTTTGGTTTGATTGTGGCGATTCCCAGCATGATTTTTTATCGTTATTTTCGTGGCCGCGTCGATGATTATTTGGTCGAGATGGAGCAGCAGGCGGTGCGTTTGGTTGAGATTATTTACGCTGAACGGAAGTAAATGCGATGTTATTTCGACGCAGCCGGCGTGATGAGCCGGAAATCAATTTGATTCCCTTGATTGACGTGCTGTTGGTGGTGCTGATTTTTTTAATGGTGACCACAACCTACGCGCGTTTT
The DNA here is from genome assembly GCA_964462255.1 of uncultured Thiobacillus sp. Lineage (GTDB taxonomy): Bacteria > Pseudomonadota > Gammaproteobacteria > Burkholderiales > Thiobacillaceae > PFJX01. The sequence goes on from CAYWXO010000056.1 coordinate 9,205, forward strand.
TCTGAGTTGCAGATTAATCTGCCCGAAGCCTCCGGCGAAAGTCCTTCTGTCGAGCCACGGCAAGTCAATGTCGGCGTTGATGCGCAAGGCAGTTATGCCATTAATGACAGCGCAGTCGATGGGGAGTCGGTCGAGTCGCTGATGGATGCTATGCGTGCCGCGGCCGGCAGTGAGAAAGATCCGATGGTGGTGATTTCCGCCGACGCGGGCGCGACTCATCAAGCGGTGGTTCGGGTGATGGATGCGGCGCGGCGGGCGGGGTTTCCGCGGGTGACTTTCGTTACGCAGCGTGCAGAGCGCGGTGATTAGGTCTGCGTTGACGGCAGCCTTGTTGCGCTGCTGGTACGCGCGCTGTTCGGGGTGGTTTCGTCCGGTTTATCTGTTGTTTTTGCTGCCGTTGAGTTTGTTGTTTGCCGGCATGGTGTGGCTGCGGCGGCGGCTGTACCGTTATGGCGCGTTTAAAGTACAGCGCATGCCGGTGCCAGTGATTGTGGTGGGTAACTTGAATGTGGGCGGGGCCGGCAAGACGCCGTTAACGCTTGCCTTGGTGCAGGCATTGCGACACGTTGGCTGGCATCCCGCTATTGTGAGCCGTGGGTATGGTGGTCGGGCCCGCTCGACTATGCCGGTGACGGCGGAGAGTTCGCCTGATTGGGTCGGCGATGAACCGGTATTGTTAGCGCGTCGAGCCCAGTGCCCGCTTTGGATTGGGCGTCAGCGTGCCGAGGCGGCGCGTGATTTGCTGGCTTTTCATCCGGAAGTGGATGTGTTGATTGCGGATGATGGTTTGCAGCATCTGGCGCTGGCGCGAGATATTGAGTTGGTGGTGGTGGATGCGGTGCGCGGCTTTGGCAATGGCCGCTTGTTGCCAGCCGGGCCATTGCGCGAGCCGCTGTCACGTTTGACGCAGGTTGATGCGGTTGTGGTCAATGGGAGTGTGCGGCCGAATTCCGCCATGGCAGCGCTAGCCTCTGTCGTCCCCTTATTCGCCCCCTTATATTCGATGCAGATCAGCGGGACGTATTTTGTTAATTTGGCGCAGCCGGATTGGCGAGTCGGTGCGGATTACTTTGCCTCTGGACCGGTGCAGGCGATTGCCGGCATTGGGCATCCACAGCGTTTTTTTGATCAGTTGGCCCACATGGGAATTCAGGCAGAGACGCGGGCTTTTGCGGATCACCATGCTTATGTCGAGTCTGATTTGCCGGAGGGGCCGGTGTTGATGACGGAAAAGGATGCGGTGAAGTGTGTCAAGCTGTGGGACAGCTTTGAATCGTGCTCTATGCGGCGTGATCTCTGGTTTTTAGCGGTAGATGCGGTGTTGGATGCGGGTCTGGTTGATTTAATCCTTAATGTGTTGCAACAACGAAAGAGAGTTTCTGATGGATCCCAAATTACTTGAAATTTTAGTCTGCCCGCTGTGCAAGGGCCCTTTGCTGCATCGCAAAGAAAGCCATGAGTTGATTTGCAAAGCCGATCGTTTGGCCTATCCCATTAGAGAAGGCATTCCGGTTATGTTGATTGATGAGGCGCGTCGCTTGCCGGAAACCGAAGAGGTTTGAAGTGCGTTGGGTTGTATGGCGTGCGTTGAATAAGGTGTTTTGATTTGCCTGTTTTTCCATTGCAGACCTTGTTGGATCATACCCGCCACCGCATGGAAGCCGCGGAGCGTTTGTTGCGTATGTTGAAGCGTAAAGAAGATGCGGCACATCAGCAGTTGCAGGCTTTGCATGGCTATAAAGCGGAGTACCAGACGAAATTGTCGGGCGGGAGCGCGGCCGGCATGGAAATTATTCTGTTGCGTGATTTTTATGTATTTATGGCGAAGTTGGATACGGCTATTGCCCACCAGGAAGCCGAGTTTGCCAAAGCCAGCGCTAATCTAGCCGCCGCTCACGTTAGTTGGGTTGCCTTGCGCCAGAAAGTGAAAGCCTACGAAACGTTGGCCAGTCGTCATGCTCAGCAGGAAGTGTTACGCCAGGAAAAGCGCGATCAACGTCTTTCTGATGAGGCGGCCTTGCGCAAACATGTTGGCGGTAGGGAATGAACGCGGTTTAGTTGGGTGCAACGGGATGTTGGGCGGTTCGGCATGATTATTGCTAGTTTTTCTGCCAGTAGATTGGAGAAATCACATGGCTGAAATTCTAGCGGCAAGGTCGGCGAGTTTTATGCAGGTGCTCGGTGCCTTTAAACAGGGTAATAAAAACACGTCATCTGAGGGCGGGGCCGCCGGTGCTTTTTTAGGCGTATTGAGAGCGCAATTATCTGCGTCGGTGGCAGAGGGTTCCGCGGTAGAGGGCGCAGAGGGTTCGATTTTTGGACTGACGTCCGGTATTAAACCGCTAGACAATACGCTAGCCAGTAAGGCTACGAATGAAATAAAGAGCGGACTAATCCGTGACATTGCTCGTGACATTGCTGGTGATGTAGCCGGTGAAATTTCAGGTGAAAAATTGAGCGTAGCTGGGGGTGCCGGCCTAACTTCAGGTGAGGCAAATGGCGAAGCAGCGAATGCATTGGCAGAAATTGCCGCACCACACCGGAGTTCGCCGTCATTGGCTTCTGCAAGTGGCGTGGAGGCTGAGTTTGAAACTCAGTTTGAAGCCCAATTTGGAGCCAAGTTAGCGGACAAGTTAGACGCGCAGCAAGCTGTGGGTTTGGCGACGTCGCAATCCCCTTATCAATCCGCCCCTCTTTCAGCGTTTGAAATAGCCCCAGCTCCTGCTTCTGCTTCTGCTTCTGCTTCTGCGTTGGAGGTGACCAGTGATACCTCTGCTTTGTCGAAACAGCCATGGGTTAAGGTCGATCAGCTACCACCGCGTCAAGGTGAGACGACATCGAATGCGGCGATAGATACGTCGCTTAAACATTCTTTGTTTATCCATGAGTTGGTTGATAAAAAGGCAACCGATTCTGTTGGCAATGTAGCGGCAAACTTTACCGAGACGCGGCAAAATTTGCCGCCGCTCACGATAGAAAAAGAATTAGAGACGAAGTTGAGCGAGCCGTTGGCAACCGGGTTGAATAAAAAGGTCAATAAACTGCTAGAAAACGAGGCGGCTGAAGAGCGTTTGACGCCACCTCTAACTGCACAGATCAACACGCCACCCATTGGGGTGCAATTTGGGGACCGATTTGAGGGCCGATTGGAAAACCAATTGGGAACGCAACGCGTCGAGACTGAATCGACGCTAGCTGCTTCCAAGCCTGATGTGGTTTTAGCGACGCGTTCGTCATCTTGGTCTGCGCAGGCAGGCGAATTGGAAACCAGTTCAACGCGGTCAACTGCGACGGTTGTTGAGGCTGCATTTGCGCTGCAACAAGATAATAAATTCAGTGCAATTGTTGATCAGCCGACCAAAACACTAGCCAGTAAGGCTGTCAATGAAATAAAGAATGAGTCTATTAATGAGATGTTTGGTAAAAAATCAGGCGCAGAAATAGGCGCAGAAGTAGGCTCAGAAGTAGTCTCGAAAGTAAACCCGGAAGCTGACGCAGTAATGAGAACAGCGGCAACGATTACAGCGGCATCAAGCCCAGTCGCAACGGCTGCTGAGTTGCGCCAAGATTTACAGTCATTCACCCCGGCAGTGCTAAAAATGGTTCCTGCCGCATTGGCGGCAAAAGAGATAACGGGTTCAGAGGGTAATGCGGCGGCAAATTTAAGCGAGGCGCGGCAAGATCGGCTGTCATTTGCCAATGCGGTGGGGGCTGAGCGCTCGCTGCCACCTTTAACTACACAGATCAACACACCGCCAACTGAAGGGCAATTGAGTGCGCAACGCACCCGCACCGCAACTCAAGCGGATGCGGTTTTGCTGAAGGATGTGCCATCTTTGTCCGGGCAGGAGAGCGAACTGGAAGCCAATTCGACGCTGATTACTGGGTCGACTTTTGAGGCTGCGTCTAAGTCTGCTAATGCGCCAGCGAGTGTGTCAGCTAATGGGTCAGCTAATGGGTCAGCGCCAGCGCCTGCATCTGTGCTGCGGCAAGATAATGAATTCAAGGCCATTATTGATCAACTGGACAAAACATTAGCCAGCAAGGCTACAGGTGAAATGCCGGCTGAAAAATCAACCGTTGCGTTAGCTGCGGCAACAAGCCAAGCAATCAATGAATCAACGAATAGCGAGCTAAAGAAAACCGAACTACAGCAAAATTTGCCGTCATTTGCTTCGGCAGGCGGCGCGGATGCCAAGATGGATACCAAGCTTGATGCTAAGTTAGAGATCAAGACAGAAGCACAACAAGCCGTGGGTTTAGGTTCGGGTTCTGGTTTAGTTGCGCCGTTATCAACCACCTCGACAGCGCTTAGAATGGCACCTGCTTCCGCATTGGAGGCGACAAGTGATCCCTCTGCCTTATCAAAAGAGGCATGGGTTAACATGGAGCAGCTAACCCTGCGCCAAGGCGAGACAAAAACCTATGCGGCGATAGAAGCGCCGCTAAAACATCCTTTGTTTGCCAATGAATTGGCCGGTAAAGTGGTTTGGCTCGCAGGACGACAGGCACAATTTGCCGAGTTGACATTGAATCCACAGCAAATGGGGGCTCTTGAGGTGCGGTTGACCGTGTCAGGCGGAGAAGCTACCGCGCAGTTTTTTTCGCCCAACCCTTTAGTACGTGAGGTGATTGATGCTGCGTTACCGAAGTTGCGTGAATTAATGGCGCAAGCCGGTTTGACTTTGGGCGAGGCGGAAGTGCGAGACCAAGCGTTTAGTCGTCAAGAGCAGGCTGGGTCGCAGCATGGTAACGGCACAAAATCGCAGAATGGCCGTGAAGGTGTGGCCTCTGCATTGGCGAGTATGGGTATGCAGCGTCCTAGCGCTTTAGGGTTGGTGGATCTGTTTATCTAAAATTTTCTGCTTTTGGCTTTTGCCTTTCTGCCAAAGCCCGTCTACATTAGGCGGGCTTTTTTTGTCTGTTTGTCAGATGCTGATAAAAAACATAAACTTCGCGATGGAAGTCTATGTTTTTGTTTGGTATTTTGTAGGGTTTTTGTAGAGGTTTTGTTTTGACTGTATTTTATACGAGGGCGTAATGGCTAAAGAACAAGCGGCGGCGGAAGTCGCACCGCCAAAGGGCAAAGGTAAGTTACTGATTATTTTGGCCGTGGTGGCAGTGGTGTTGATCGGAGGGGGCGTTGGCGGTTTTTTATTGTTGTCACCGTCGAAAGAGTCAGCTTCTCAACATGCCGAGGCTGAGGAAGGCGAAGAAGGCGGGGAAGATGGGGAAGACGGCGATGGCAAGTCAGTCGCGCCTATTTATGTAAAGTTGGAGACCTTTACCGTCAATCTGGCTGATCAAGAACGCTATTTGCAGGCTGAAATTCAATTGATGACGGCTAATGCCAAGGTGGGTGAAAAATTGAATGTGCGCCTTCCCGAGGTACGCGATGTTTTGATTCGCTTACTTTCCAGCAAGACTGCTGAAGAGCTTTCCATGCCTGAAGGTAAAGATAAATTGGCCAAGGAAATTCAGAAGCATGTGAATGATGTTTTGGGGCTCAAAGGTTCCAAAGGTGTCAAGAAGGTGTTGTTCGGGACTTTCATCATTCAGTAGTGGACCGGGTTAAGTGGCGGACGACATTCTTTCCCAGGAAGAAGTTGACGCACTCCTGCGCGGGGTTACCGGTGAAACCGAGGAATCCGTTGCGGAAGAGAGCGGTGGGAGCGTTCGCGCCTACGATATTGGCCGCCAGGAACGGATTGTGCGTGGGCGCATGCCTACGCTGGAAATCATCAATGAGCGTTTTGCCCGTATCTTTCGTATTGGCCTGTTCAATCTGATTCGGCGCACGGCGGAAATCTCGGTGGCACCTGTGACGGTTATCAAGTACAGCGAGTTTGTGCGTAACCTGGTGGTTCCGACCAACCTCAATATGGTGCATATCACGCCGTTGCGCGGCACTTCATTATTCGTATTGGACCCGAATCTGGTTTTTTTGGTGGTGGATAATTTGTTTGGTGGCGATGGCCGTCAGCATATGCGGGTTGAGGGGCGAGATTTCACGCCGACCGAGCAGCGCATCATCAAGAAGATTCTGGAAGTGGTGTTTGAGGAGATGCGCAAGGCGTGGGAAAGTATTTATCCGGTCAATTTCGAATATATTCGTTCCGAGATGAATACGCAGTTTGCCAATATTGCGACGCCAACCGAAGTGGTGGTGGTTAGCACGTTCAATATTGAATTGGGTGCGGGCGGTGGGGATTTCCATGTCTGCATACCCTACAGTATGATCGAACCTATTCGCGACCAGCTTACCAGCAGCATGCAGGCTGATCGCGCCGAAGCCGACGAGCGGTGGGTTTCGCAAATGTCATTGCAAGTGCAGGATGCTGAAGTTGAACTGGTGGCCAATTTGGGCCACGCGCCTATAACGCTGCGTCAAATTGTTGAGCTCAAGGTGGGTGATGTGATTTCCTTGGATGTGCCGGAAGCGGTGATCGCCCAGGTCGATGGCGTGCCTTTGTTTAAATGTAAATACGGGCAGAAAAATGGCCAGTTGGCGCTCAAGGTCGATCGGGTATTGGAAGGTCAGGAACGGGTTACCTGCGCAGGACGCAAGCGATGAGTGAAGATTCACAAAAACCAGAAGACGATATTTCTGCTGATGATTGGGCCTCTGCGTTAGCCGAACAGGAAACGGCGGATGCGGGCGGCGGTGACGATGCCGATTGGGGCGCAGCCATGGCTGAACAAGATGCGGCTGATCGCGCGGCTGCGGCCACCACGCCGAGTCCTTCGTCGAATCAACAGGCACCGGGCGCTGGATTTTTTCAGAATTTAAGCGCGGACAATGTGCCGGTGCAAAAAAGCGGCACAGTGCGCGTATCGGCTGTTCTCCGCCTTTTCCGGACCGTATTGCACCGC
>CAYWXO010000057.1:0-5958 GCA_964462255.1 uncultured Thiobacillus sp.
AATACGACGCAAGAAAGCGCGGAATGGGGCGATGCCGGTGCCAGTACCCAGCATTAGTAAATGACTGGATTTATCCGTGGGAACCCGGAATGGGCTGCGATGCGGTCCAGTAATGCTGATTTTGTCGTTAACTTGCGCGTTGCATAAATAATGCGACGCTTCGCCCGGATATTGTTCGCCGGAAACTTCGTCGATATAAAAACAGCGGCGCACCAGTAACTCAAGCTCCACGCCTTCTTCATCTGCCGTTTTGCGCGCGTGGGCAATGGTGTAATAGCGGTGGTGGAATTTGTTGCCAAATGGGTGCGGGCCAGGCGCTAGCACGCCGATATTTTGCCCTTCCAAAAAGTAGAAAGCGGGTGAATCAATGCGCAGCACAATTTGGCGGACTTCGTCAGTGTTTGCCGGGGTAATGCGCTGGCTGGAGTGAATAATGGCTTCGGTTAATTCATTGGCGCTAAATTGTTGCTCGTCGTCAGTCATGATGATGTTTCCGTTGAGTTGAAAAAAATGGGGCGTAGGGAGAATCTTATGTCATTCGCCAACTAGTATTGTCAGCATTGCACGCAATTCGGCAACTTCCTTTTCGAGTTGTTCAACACGATAAGCGAGGTCGGCGTTGACGGTGTCAATTTGGCCATCCGCTTGGTCGGCTTGACTCGGTTTTTCTGGCAGCGGTTCGCCGCAGAGTAAATGCGCCCAGCGTTGTTCGCGTGCGCCGGGTTGCCTGGCCAGTTTGATCACCATGGCACCGCCCGCACGTTCAGCTAATTCATTAAGGTAGCCCTCAACGGCGGAAGCATCGGCGAAGTGGCGCAGACGTTCGCAATTGGCGCGTAATTCGCTGGCGGTTTGCGGGCCGCGCAACATGAGTATCGCCAATATATCCATGCTGGCGATTGGCACGTCGAAAACCTTGGCAAAGTTATGGGCGTAACGCAAAACCCGTCCCGAGGCACCGTAACTTTCCATAATCAGGGTTCGGCTGCGCAAGTCTTCCAGTGCGCTTTGGATTTCACTTTCGGTCAGTGACATCACCGGCTCACGCGAGGTTTTTTGATTGCAGCCCGCGGTCAAACTGTTGACGGTTAACGGATAGGCATCCGGTGTGGTCCTGGATTTTTCGATCAACACGCTCAGGATGCGTGCCTCGATGGGGGATAAAAGTGCGGGTGAAGCGAGTGACTGCATTTTCAATGTCCTGTTCAGGCGGGGCAGGCGTGTTTTGTGTATTCAACGTGTCAACGTGTTCGTTCAGCAAACTTCAATCGGGCAGGTTAGAAGTCGGGCCTTTGTCTTTGGTAATCAAATACATGCCGGCACCCGCTAATCCCATCCACAAGACAACTGCCCAGCCGCCAAGGATTTCTGACAGTGGCCCAAGAAAAAACATCAAGGCCAATGCGAGGCCAAGTAAACCGTTGCCGATCCAGAAAGTGGGTTTTTGATGGGGATCTTTCATTTATTCATCCTTTGGTTTGTCTTTGAAAAAGGGGCAGCTTGTTTCACCCTCGCTTCGCCGGATCAATTCTTCACTGAAATCGGCATACGTTCGGTGCAAGCTGTTTTTGGCGGCATCGGTTTCGTAGCGCAAACAGGTGCTGGCCAAGGGGCAATTTGAGGTCATGCAGTAAGTGAAGGACATTTTTTAAGGTGCGGCTTAATTCGGTGGTAGCGAGGTTTTGGGTTGCGCAATTTTAATAACTCGCTTTTTACCGGCTTTGAGCAGGGGGTAATTGGCAGTTTTCAAATTATCCTGGCTGACTTTATTAGCTTTGTTGGCCTGTGGTGCATTGAGGGGGGCGGCCGCTTTGTGCGTCTGGCGAGTCTGGTTGGCGGTGATGATCAGAATTTCAGTGCGACGATTAGGGGCTAAACACGCTTTTATGTCTGAACGGGTTTCGTCGGGACATTGCATAACCGGGGATGACGCGCCTTGCGCAATAAGCTGGACACGATCCAGTGAAATGCCTTTTTCTAGCAGATAGCTTGTGACCGCTTCTGCACGCCGCAAGGAAAGTTTTGCGTTGTAATCTTCTGAACCGAGCCGGTCGGTGTGGCCAACGATCTGAATAGGGCGATTAGAAAGATGGCTGGCTGATTCGCGCAACCAAGCGTCCAGCATGGCGTGCCCGGCGGCGGTTAATTCGGCGCTGTCAAATTCAAAATGAGTCAGGGTGTCTTTCAGTGCATCTTTAGTGGCGGGGGCGGTGCTGTCCGCGGGCGCGGGTGGCGTGATGGGTTCGGTGATGGGGGCAGCGACCGGTGCAGCAATGGGCTCAGCGACAAGTTCAGCAATGGGCTCGGCGACCGGTGCAGCAACCGGTGCAGCAACGGGTTCGGCAATAGGTTCAGCGACCGGTTCAGCAACGGGTTCGGCGATAACCTCGCCGACGGGCGCAGGTTTTGATGTCGGCGAAGCAGTCGATAGCGATTCAAGTAATGTAAACGGGTTAGGGGGGGCTGCCGGCTCAGGTGAGTGCGCCGGTGCGGGCAGATGAATCTGCGGGCTTAACATGGCGGGCATTTGCGGTATCCAGGCTTGCGGCCATGTCGCATAAGGTGAGGGCGCATAAGGTAAGGACCCATAAGGCAAGCTCGGCATTTGCAGAAATGCCGGCCCCAAAGGAATGGGGATCAGTGATTGATTGTTGCCGGTTTGGCAAGTGGGCGCGGTGCCGGCCAAGCCGATAGGTTGGCAAACTTGTTGGCCGGAGGGAAGCAATTGGCAAATCTGATTGATGGTGTAAACCACCAGGCGCGCGCAAAAATCGTCGTAGGTTTGGGCGGCAGCCGGCAGCGAGCTGGTGGCGCTGACGAGCGCTAAAACTAAGGTTTTATTTTTCATTGGATTTAACCAGAAATATTTTAAGAAATTAGGACTAAATATCAACGCCTTCAGACCAGATAAGCGCATTGACGTGGGCAATATTAACCGTATCAGCGTCAATGCCAATTTCTGCTGCCGTCGCGGCAATGGCAGTTTGGTCGAAGTGTTCGCAAGCCAGCGCCAGTTTGATATAGTGCGCGTAGATGCCGCTTTGCTTGAGCAGCGCATCCAGAACCGGTTGCGGCAGGTGCATGCCTTCCAGCGCTTGCGTCATCGGAATATTGAGCAGCGCGTCGAGCAGCGAAAAAATACCAATAATAAACAGGCCGTCGCGCTCATTGGGTTTTAGTCGGTCATGGCCCAGCGTTTCAATAAAACGTGCGCGCACCAGGGCATTGCGCAGTAAAGATTGACTGCGTGGATCTGCTTGTCCACCAGTAAAAAGTAGCAAGGTTAACCAGCGGTATATTTGATCGTGGCCGAGCAGAATCAGCGCGTGGCCAATGGATTCAATAGTGCGCCGTAAACCAATGGCGGGTGAATTGATGTAGCGCAGCAAGCGATACGAGAGGGCAGGATCCAGCTTGAATGACTTTTCAATCAGGCTGAATTCCGCCCGATTGCGCACCAGATTCAGCAGTTCCATCACGCGCAGATTGCTACTATCGAGTCGGTGCGGCACCGCCGATTGCAGTTGCGTGTAGTAATAGCCTTGAAAGAAATTGAAGGAAAGTTTGCGACACGCCTCATAAACCTCCGCCGTATCGACTTGCATGGCAATCAATTGCAGGTTGTTAGCGCTGTTATTTTCTTGGCAAATGACCACTTCTTCCGCCAAGGCCATCGCATCATAGCGCGTTGTGTCTAGGCGAATATAGCGGCAATAAGGGGCTAGCTCATAATTTTCACCCGGGTCGTCAAGGGCGAGTTGCAGGCCTTCTTTCGCCAACTCTTGCGCACGCTCAATCAGCGCGGGGGTGCTGTGTTCAGGGTGCAGCGTAATAACTACTTTATCTTTAGGTAAAAGCTGAATCAGCGGGCTGTGCAGGGTTTCCGCCGCCACGCTGAGGAAGGTCATTTTGTCGCCCAGCGCACGTTGAAAATCGAGGTCAATCGTGCTTTTCAGCAGCCATTCATCTTCTGTTTGCGCGGGCGCTGCGGCCTCTGTTCGCTCTGCACTGGAAATATCGCGTTGCTTCAATTCATAACCGATGATGGCGTGCGCGTTGTCCAGAATCGGTTGCCGCGTTAAAAAACGCTGTGAGCTGCTGGCGGCTTCCTGGGGGGCGGATGGGGAAGGATGAGTCATGTTCAGGCACCTCTGAGAAAGTATTCAAATACATTGTTTACGGCGCGGTCAATCAACGGCTGGTTGTCGATAATCTGTGCGCGTCCGTCACGAAATTTGTTGGTGAGGCCTTGCGCGTTGATGGCAACCGCGCGCTGACCTTGTCGATTGGTCAATAAATAGGTGTTCTGTAATGGACTGATCCACGCCAGTCTGGCGCGCAAGATGCTGTCGTCGTCTTGTTTGAATTCTATCCAAACGCCACATTTGAGGTCTTTGACCAAGCTCTCAAAATGGCTGTCGCGCGGTTCGTCCCAGGCTTCGCCGCGCACGCCGCCAATGGTAATTTCTTCAATATCGGAGAAAGTATCTTGCGTGGCGGCAATTTCAGCCAATAGCGCCGGGTCAAGACTGATACTGCTGGGGAGTAAGGGTACTGCTTCAAAATCAATTAATTCATTGGTGGGGAGGGGTGGCAGGCTAATTTCCGGCGGTTTGTCGCTTATTTTTTCTGTCACTTCAACGTTCTCGTTAAAGCCCGCTTTGACTGCGACCGCATGACATTTCACCAAGTCTGAGAAAAACACGTCGCGAATGGATTTGTCGATATTCAGTTCGTTGATGCCGCTATCCAATCGCTTCAATAAACGCGGCAGGAGTTCAATCAGTTGCCGGCGTTCATCTTTATCAGTTTTCGGTGTCAGGCTCCAGAGTAGGTCATTCATGGTGCTAACGCATTCCTGCCATTCCTTGCTGTTAGCGCCATATTTCAAGTCGGTATAAATTAATCTTTTTTCCCAGTTTTCCAGCAAGAAATCGCGGATGGGGGCGGGTACCTGTTTATTGTGCAGGCTGGTTAGCGTGGCCTTGTGTGCGGCATATTGGGCCATTTCACTGTGTTCGCGCTGACGGAGAAATTGTGCGCTGCGCGCGGTTAATTCATCACTGAGCTGTTTTTCTTGCGCGCTATAGCTTTCGTAGTCGGTGAGTGCTTCGGCAAACAGCGCTAAGTCGTCATTAAATTGACCAACAATACGTTGCACGATTTGATCAATTTTCTTCTGTAATTTGATGTCGAGCACGTCGGTGGCATCCCATCCCCAGCCGGCTTCCGCGATTAAATCAAGCAGGCGATGGGCAGATTGCATCTTTTGCGCAAAAAAGGCTTTATCCAGCATCGCTACTTTCAATATTGGAATTTGCAGGCGGCCGATTTGCGCTTTGATTGGCTCGGGCAGGCGTTTGTCGTCAAGGATGTAATCAAATAATCGCACGACGATATCCAACAACATGGTTTCAAGCTGGCTGAGCACGCCGGTGGAGCGCAGATTTTTCAGTTCGCGCAGGATGTTGATGCGGCCATCCGCAATGTGAACAGGCTTCAGATTGCCCAGATTGAGGCCTTCCAGATAGCCTTGTTGTATGCGGGTAAAAATTTGTAGCGTCGCCGGGTTGATGCTTTGTTTGTTGCCCGGTTTGTTATTTGGATTGCTTGGATTGGGCGCATCGATTGCGAGAATGCGGCCGGGTAAGGTCAGTGAATCCGGCCAAGCGGGGAAGCCAGTGCCGCCGCCCAGCTCGAAAGACATTAACTGCTGCATCATGATCAGCATGTCTTGTCGGCTGGCATCGACCACTACGTTGAACAGTGCAGGCGGGGCGGGTAAAGCGGGAGTGATGGTGGAAGCGCTGGCAGAGGTGGTGGCAGAGGTGGTGGCAGAAGCGCTTGCAGGAGCGGGGCTGGGGGCAGTGGCAGGTGCAAAAGCAAGAGCGCTGGCAAGAGCGGGGCCGGGTGAATTCAATGCGGTGGTGGCTGATTTTATCGGCAGCGGGCTAGGAC
>CAYWXO010000057.1:5968-15491 GCA_964462255.1 uncultured Thiobacillus sp.
AGCGGTGGCAGAGGTGGTGGTAAAAGCGGTGGCAAAAGCAGTAGTGGTGGTAGAAGCAGGAGTGGTGGTAAAAGCGGTGGTAGAAGCAGGAGCGGTAGTAGAAGCTGTGGCAGAAGCAGGAGCGGCGGTAGGTGAACTCGATGCGCTGGCGGCTGTTTTTATCGTTAGCGGGCCAGGGCTAGGCGCAGGGGAGCTCGCTGGGGCTGGGGAAGGGTTAGGTTTAGCTTGCGCAGGTTTAGCTTGCACTGGCTTTACCTGTGCAGGTTTAGGTGTGGTGGTGGGCTGAATCGGTTTAGCGGCTGCGGCCGGTGCGGGTATCGTAACAACGGGCGGCGGTGCTGACACAACAGCGGGGGCCAACACGGCTTTCAGCGTAGGCGCGGCGGCCGTGCGTTTCGTGCTGTCGCTTAATACCGGGACAATTTTCTGCTCAATAAGATAGCGATTCAGTGCCTGATAAGTGCCGCATACTTTTGCTGGGTAATACTTGCTGATATGTGACACCAGCAGCAGCCGCATTTTGAGGCTGGCTTGCTGGCTTTTTAGCGCGCTAAGTAGCGCATCGCCGATGACTTCCGGGCTGAGCGGCAGTTGTTCGTGCTTTAGATTAGGCACGTTGAGCAAGATGGCGAAGCGTTTGCTCAAGCCGAATAATTCGTCTTGGCAAAAGTAAGTAATCACGCTGGCAATATGTTGTATGGCGAGAAAATCTTCCAGGTCATTGGGTTCGCGCAGGTTTAAGCGGGTCAAGTCGCGCTCGGGTTCATCGATATCGTTGCGCGCTGGCCGCACGCCTTCTTTGAAACGCGCCAAAAATCGCCGCTTGAAGGTTGCGGCAATGAGAATATTTTTGTCGCGCGCGAGCGCACCGCTTTCAGTCAGCAGGCTGAGCAATTCGGGTGAGGCGGCGCTGGATTCACTATTGGCGCGTTCAGACAGCTCGCCCACAACCAGTGCCAAAGTTTGGGCAAGATCCTCAGACATCCGCACGATAGCCAGATCGCGACACGCATCCAGCATGGCATCTTCAGAAATCAATTCATGTCACCCAAAACCCAAATGCACACATAAAAATCAGTACCCGCGTGAAATTTTAACCATTCGCTATTTTCCGGCAAAACCGGCTTTGTCGTCAGCAAAGCGTGCAAATTCAAACATGCGTAATGTCAAGTCTTGTTCGATGCCGCTGCATGGCTCATTCTCGCGCACCTTTATCGTTTCAACCGTTTGATTGATCAACTCGCTCACCCAAAAACATGCTAAATCCTATCGAATCTCGTATTGCCCAGGAACTCAATGTCCACGCCAACCAGGTTGCTGCCGCGGTGGCCTTGCTTGATGACGGTGCTACGGTGCCATTTATTTCACGTTATCGCAAAGAGGCGACCGGCGCGCTTGATGATACGCAATTGCGTCATCTGGAAGAGCGTTTGGGCTATCTGCGCGAACTCGAAGAACGCCGCGCCAGCGTGCTCGCCAGTATCGGCGAACAAGGCAAGCTAACGCCCGAATTGCAAGCCGACATTTTAAATGCCGAGACCAAGCAACGTTTAGAAGATCTTTACCTCCCTTATAAGCCGAAACGCCGCACCAAAGCGCAAATAGCGCGTGAAGCCGGCCTCGGCCCGCTGGCAGAAATGTTGCTAGCCGACCCGATGTTAACGCCGGAAGTTGCCGCGGCCGCCTTCGTCAATGTTGATTTGGGTGTGGCAGATATCAAGGCGGCACTCGACGGCGCGCGGCAGATTTTGATGGAACAATTCTCGGAAGATGCCGCCTTGATCACGCGTTTGCGGACGTATTTGCAAGAAAACGGGCGGGTGGTTTCGCGTTTAATTGAAGGCAAAGAAGCGGAAGGGCAGAAATTCCGCGATTGGTTTGAATTTGATGAACCGTGGCACGCCATGCCATCCCATCGTGCCTTGGCGTTATTTCGTGGCCGTAATGAAGGCGTGTTATCCGTGGCGGTCAAGTTGCCGGAGGAGTTGGCAAGTGCGGGTGCTGTCACCGCTGCGGTGGTTAGTCCATGCGAAGGTCATATTGCCGCGCATCTTGGCCTGCGCGATCTCGGTCGTCCTGGCGATAAATGGATGTTGGATAGCGTGCGCTGGGCCTGGAAAGTGAAGCTTTCGCTGCATCTTGAATTGGATTTGATGAACGCCTTGTTTGAGCGGGCCGAAACGGAAGCTATTCGTGTCTTTGCCAGCAATTTGAAAGATTTGTTATTGGCCGCACCGGCCGGCCCCAAAGCGGTGATAGGCCTTGATCCCGGCATTCGCACTGGCGTTAAAGTCGCCGTGGTGGATCGCACCGGCAAAGTATTAGATACCGCGGTTATCTACCCGCATGAACCGCGTAACGATTGGAATGGTTCGCTGATCACCTTATCGAAGTTGGCCAGCAAGCATGGTGCCGAATTGATCAGCATTGGCAATGGCACCGCCAGCCGCGAGACCGATAAACTTGCCGCCGATTTGATGCGTTTACAACCCGAACTTGGTTTGAGCAAAGTGACAGTGAGTGAGGCGGGGGCCTCGGTATATTCTGCATCAGATTTAGCCGCACGCGAATTTCCTGATATGGATGTGACTTTGCGCGGTGCCGTTTCCATTGCCCGCCGCTTGCAAGATCCACTTGCTGAATTGGTCAAGATTGAGCCGAAAGCCATTGGGGTCGGCCAATATCAGCACGATTTAGGTCAAGCTAAATTGGGGCAAGCCCTGGAAGCCGTGGTGGAAGATTGCGTTAACGCGGTCGGCGTTGACGTAAATACCGCCTCAGCGGCGTTGTTGACGCGTGTTTCCGGCTTGAATGCGACGCTGGCCAATTCGATCGTCGCGCATCGTGATGCTAACGGCCCGTTCGCCAACCGCAACGCGCTGAAGAAAGTGCCGCGCTTAGGGCCGAAAACCTTTGAATTGGCGGCAGGATTTTTGCGCGTTCCTGGTGGCGATAATCCGCTGGATGCTTCCTCGGTGCATCCGGAAGCGTATCCGGTGGTGCAACGTATCCTCAGCGATTTGAAGTTGGACATGAAAAGCGTCATCGGCAATACCGATGTCTTGAAACGACTCGATGCCAATCAATACGTCGATGCGCGTTTTGGCTTGCCCACCGTGCGTGACATTCTGAAAGAGCTGGAAAAGCCCGGCCGAGACCCGCGTCCCGCCTTCAAAACCGCCACCTTCCAGGAAGGCGTCAATGATCTGAAAGATCTACAGCCTGGCATGCAACTGGAGGGCGTTGTCACCAATGTAACAAACTTTGGCGCTTTTATTGATATTGGCGTGCATCAGGACGGCCTGGTGCATATTTCCGCGCTGTCCGACAAATTCGTCAAAGACCCGCGTGAAGTGGTGAAAGCCGGCGATATCGTGAAAGTGAAAGTGCTGGAAGTGGAAATTGCCCGCAAACGCGTCGCGCTGACCATGCGTATGAGTGACCCGATTCCAGTGAAAACGGGGGCAACGCAGAATGCATCGGGATCATCTTCATCGCCGTCATCTTCGTCTTCGTCATCGCGCGGACGCCCGGTGCAAAGTAAGCAGCCGGAACCGGCCGGTGGCGCAATGGCCGATGCGCTGAAACGTGCGATAAAGAAGGGGTGAAGAGAGTACGAAGCGGGGGGGAAGTGTGCTACTCCACCAACTCTCGCAGCACCTCAGGATATTTTTCCGCTACGCGTAGCAGGGTTTGCGCGGCCCGCGAGGGCGCGCGCCGCCCCTGTTCCCATTCTTGCAGCGTGCGCACGGAAACACCCAGCAATGTCGCAAATTGCGACTGTGACAAACGAGAAATGACCCGTGCCCTTATCACGGGCGAGTCGAATACACGGCCATCGCGTGTAACCACGGAAACCCTGCCTACTTTCCCTGCTTTCATCGCGTGGATAGATTCAAGCAATTCCGCATCCAGATCTCGTTCGGCATCCCGCGCCATCAGGGTAGCTTCAGATAAATTCGGCATGATCAGCAAACTCCCGTAAAAGATTCAATGTTTTAACACTAATATTTTCGCGTGCACTTTTGGCATACACCGTCAATAGCCAAATGCGGTCTCGTGCATCCTGCAAGTAGTAGAGCACGCGCACGCCGCCCTGTTTGCCCATGCCAGTTCGGCCCCAACGCACTTTGCGAACGCCGTGCGTACCCGGAACGACATCGCCCATTTCAGGCTGATTCGCGAGTGCCACTTGCAGCGCGGCCAAATCGTCATCGCTGAAATAGTCTGCCGCATAACGGCTAAAAACAGGGAGTTCAATAAAGGTATACATCGTGTATATTATACGTCTGCGACGTAGTAATACAAGGGGTTTGGTTCCGATTGTGATGGTGCAATAAACGCACCCATCAGAAATTTTTCGTGGCAAGGCACCACTTTTTAATTTTACATTTGCGCGGCGCTGATGTCCTTGCATTAAAATACGCCCCTTTTCTGCAGATCACCCTTTAATACCAGTCTAAAAATCTAAATACCTTTACTAAATATAAAAAGTTTTTCCCTTCAACAATACTGAAAACTTATCCCAATCATGTCGTCCCCCGGTGTTCTTTCCAGTCTCATCGACGCGTTGCGCACGCTGCCCGGTGTGGGTCCCAAATCGGCTGCGCGTATGGCTTATCACTTATTGCAGCGCGATCGCTCAGGTGCCGCACGTTTATCGGCCAGCTTGACGGCTGCGCTGGAGAAATTGCATCACTGTCAACGCTGCAATAATTTTAGCGAAGTGCCGGTCTGTGAAACCTGTAGCAGCCCGCGCCGCGATGCACGTCAATTATGCGTGGTTGAAATGCCGGTGGACCTGAACCGGCTAGAAGAAACCCATGCCTACGGCGGGCTTTATTTCGTGTTAATGGGCCGCTTAAGCCCCTTGGATGGTATTGGTCCGAAAGAAATCGGGCTGGAACGGCTGATTGAACGCGCTTACGATGGCATCACGGAAGAAGTCATTCTCGCCACCAACTTTACCGCCGAAGGCGAGGCGACCGCGCATTACGCCAGTGAGCTGCTGAAATCCCGCAATGCAAACAATGCATTGAAAGTGTCCCGCATTGCGCGAGGCTTACCTGCCGGAGGGGAATTAGAGCATGTCGATGGCATGACCCTCGCGCAAGCCCTTTTAGATCGGCGTACCGCTTAATGACTCCCATGATCGAAGAACAGCCACAAATTTTATCTCCGCTTGAACTCTTGATGGCGGAGATCGACAAGGGCGAAGATTTTCCTGCGCTATCGCTCACTATTACTGAAATTAATCACGCCGTGGGTGATGAAAACAGTCGCGCCAGCCGAATGACCGACATCATTTTGCGCGACATCTCGTTAACCAAGAAATTGCTGCGCCTAGTAAATGCCGCACATTACGGTTCATTTGGCACTCAGCCGATTAGTACCATCTCACGTGCAGTGGTTATTCTGGGGTTTGAGGCCGTGCGCAGTGCGGCGGTTTCGCTGATGTTGTTTGAGCATTTAAGCAATCATGCCAATGTCGATGCCTTACGCGCAGAGGCGATCGAAAGTTTTTATCGTGGCGTATTAGGGCGTTCGCTGGCCAGCAGTGCCGGTGTGCGCGACGGCGAAGAGGCATTCATTAGCGCCTTGTTCCGTGATTTGGGCCGCTTGATGGCGCGGTTTCATTTTTACGATAAAACCGAACGCATTGAACATTTGGTCAATGCAGAAATGCTCGATGAAAGCACCGCCAGCCGACAGGTTCTCGGCGTCGATTACGACGAATTGGGGCAGGCGATTGCGCGGCATTGGCACTTTCCACCCAGCTTATTACACGCCATGGCTCCGCTTGCCCCGATTCCGTTGAAGAAACCCGGCGCGAACGATAACGAACGTTTGCAAATCGTGGCGAATATGGCGAGTGATCTGCATCGTTGTTTTGTCAACAATTCAGCGGAAGAGCAGCAGCAAGCGCTGGAAATTTTGTTTCAACGCTTTCGCAATGCGGTGCAAATCAGCCGGGAGAGTTTGTTTGAAACGGCACATCAAGCGGCGCAAACGCTGAAAAACGAAATCGGCATTCTCAATGTGGACATCAGCAAAAGCCCGATGATTCGGCAGTTGCTGCGCGGCCCAAGCAATAAGAAACAAACCTCATCAGCAGATGCCGATAATGCAATGCCTGATGCACTGGAGAATTTATCTGAGAATGATCCTACTGGCACACTCGCTTTAGGCATGCAAGACATGACGGCGATGATGCTGGGCCAATATCATCTGGCTGATATTTTTAAGCTGGTGGCCGAGCTGTTTTATCGGACAGCCTTGTTCGATCATGTGTTGATTTGCGTGCTGGATCGTCCCAGCCAAACCCTGGTTGGACGCGTCGGTTTAGGCCAGAAATCTGCCCAGATGCGCGGTGCTTTCCGCATTCCGCTCGCCTTTGCGCCAGATGTATTCCATGCCGCCATTACCAACGGCCAGGATATTTTGATTTCTGATGCCATGGCCGATAATATCCGCAGCCGTATTCCTGAGTGGTATCGTCATACCTTTCAGGCACGTTCCTTTATTCTGTTTCCCATCATGGTAAAAAATAAGCCGCTTGGCCTGATTTATGCCGACATGGTTAAACAGCCCAAACCTGTTTCCTCGCAATTGCTTGGGCTGCTGAAAGCACTGCGCAATCAGGCCTCGTTAGCCGTGCAACTCAAAATTTAAATTCGGAAATAATCTTCATGGAAACTATGCAATTCAATACACTGACAGCGCTTAGTCCGCTTTCTGCCCTAAGTCCGCTCTCCGCCTTAAGTCCATTAGATGGACGTTATCGTCGCAGTGGCGCAAAACTCGCTCCCTATTTCAGTGAATTCGGCTTGATTCGTTACCGGGTGCAAGTTGAAGTCGAATGGTTGAAAGCGCTGGCCAGCGAAGCTGCCATAGCAGAAGTACCCCCCTTTAGCGCCGATACCTTGCAGGCGTTAGATGCCTTAGTCAGCCATTTTTCACTGGCCGATGCCGAGGCGGTAAAAGCGCATGAAAAAGTCACTAACCATGACGTTAAAGCGGTGGAATATTTCCTGAAAGATAAATTGGCCGATAACGCTGAAGTCATGCGGGTGAGTGAATTCATTCATTTCGCCTGCACCTCAGAAGACATTAATAATCTTGCGCACGCCTTGATGCTGCACGCCGCCCGCCGAGACGTCATGCTGCCGGCCATCGCGCAGCTAGAAAGCCGACTGGAACAGCTTGCCTTGACGCTGGCGGATTTGCCCATGCTGGCACGCACGCACGGTCAACCGGCTTCGCCAACAACGCTGGGTAAAGAAATGGCTAACGTGTTGTATCGTTTGCGCCGGGCCGTGCAGCGGATAGAAAGCGTCGAAATGCAGGGCAAAATCAATGGCGCGGTCGGCAATTACAACGCACATTTATCCGCTTACCCAGACTTCGATTGGGCAGCGTTTGCGCAACAGTTTGTCACTGGATTAGGGTTAGGCTTCAATCCTTACACCATCCAGATTGAACCGCATGATTACATGGCCGAGCTGTACGACGCCTTCGCACGCTTGAATACCATTTTGATCGACCTGGATCGCGATATCTGGGGCTATATTTCCCTCGGCTATTTCAAGCAGAAAGTTAAAGAAGGGGAGGTCGGTTCTTCCACCATGCCGCATAAGGTCAACCCGATTGATTTCGAAAATTCGGAAGGCAATCTCGGGTTGGCCAATGCGCTGTTGCGTCATCTATCGGAAAAGCTGCCCATTTCGCGTTGGCAGCGTGATCTGACCGATTCCACCGTCCTCCGCAATATGGGCACGGCGCTCGGCTATACGCTGCTCGGTTATGAAAGTTTGTTGCGTGGTCTAAATAAGCTGGAAGCTAACCCAGCGCGCCTGGCGGAAGATTTAGAACAAAATTGGGAAGTGTTGGCAGAACCGATTCAAACGGTGATGCGCCGTTATGGCCTGGAAAAACCCTACGAACAATTGAAAAAGCTCACGCGCGGGCAGGCCGGTATTAACCGTGAAACGCTGGCGCGTTTTATTGCCGAGCTAGCCATTCCCGAGGACGCTAAACAGCGTTTGTTAGCGCTGACGCCGGCCAGCTATACCGGCCAAGCCGCCGCGCTGGCGCGCGAGATCGCAAAGAATTAAAGTAATCCCATTTTTTTAACTTATCACACACTCCCATGCCCGTTAATATCTCTACTCCTGATCCTGCTAGTTTGCGTTCTGTTCCCGGTGTTGAACTGGGTATTGCCAGCGCTGGTATTAAAAAAGAAGGTCGCCGTGATGTGCTCGTCATCACCTTGGCGGCCGAATCTGAAGTCGTTGGCGTCTTCACGCAAAATCGTTTTTGCGCCGCGCCCGTGACGGTGTGCAAATCGCATTTGCAACACGCATTGAGTGAGAGTGCTGCCGGCAATAGTAGTGGTATTCGTGCGCTAGTGGTAAACACCGGCAACGCCAATGCCGGCACCGGCGAAGACGGTTTGCGCCGCGCACGTGAAACCTGTGCTGCCGTGGCAGACAGTTTGCAGGGTTTGCAAGGATTCCAGGGCTTACAAGGTTTAGGGATTCAGCCGGAACAGGTTTTGCCGTTTTCCACCGGCGTTATTCTGGAGCCGCTGCCGCACGACAAAATTATTGCCGCCTTGCCCGCCGCGCTGGCCGATCTCAAGCCCGATAATTGGGCGGCTGACGCTGAAGCCATCATGACCACCGACCTGGTTGCCAAAGCCACGTCACGCAAAGTGGCGTTGAATGGCGTTGAGTTCAGCGTTACCGGCATCGCCAAAGGTTCCGGCATGATTCACCCGAACATGGCCACCATGCTGTCCTTCTTGGCTACCGATGCGCCGGTGTCGTGCGAGGCGCTGGAAGTCATGCTGCGCCACGCGGTAAATCGATCATTTAATTGCATTACGGTCGATGGCGATACCTCCACCAATGATTCCTGCATCTTGATCGCGACTGGCAGCACGCCGGCACCGGTGATCCTGGATTCGGCTGATTCCCGCTTTGATTCGCTGCAGTCGGTGGTGACCGAGGTGATGATAGAACTGGCGCAAGCCATCGTGCGCGACGGTGAAGGGGCCACCAAGTTTATGGAAATTCGCGTCGAAGGCGGCAAGGATGAAGCCGAGTGCAAACAAGTGGCTTATGCCATTGCCCGCTCGCCGCTGGTGAAAACCGCGTTTTTTGCGTCTGACCCCAATTTGGGCCGCATTCTTGCCGCCATTGGTTATGCCGGCATCACCGATTTAGCTGCCGAGCGCCTGCGTTTATGGTTAGGCAATGTACTAGTCGCCGAAAACGGCGGCCGTGCGGCGTCGTATCAGGAAGCGGAGGGCGCGCGCGTGATGGCGGCACCTGAAATTGCTGTGCGCGTCGATTTGGCGCGCGGCGGAGCGGTTGCCACCGTGTGGACCTGTGATTTTTCTTATGACTATGTGAAGATTAATGCGGAGTATCGGAGTTGAGAGATAAGTAACTTCTCACAACCGGTCTTTAACACTAAAGTTTCGGGGTTAAAAAGTGACAATAACCACGTGAATCCAAAC
>CAYWXO010000057.1:15501-15987 GCA_964462255.1 uncultured Thiobacillus sp.
GTTTTTTTTTTTTTTTTTTTTTGGGTAGTCATTGAGTAGCGCAGTCTATTCGTGTTGACGGTGGGGTTTGTCGTTTTGATTTAATTGTGTCGCTAACTTGTTCATATTGCTAAGACCTGCTAAGGTTTCGTTTGGTAGGCTTGCTGGGGTGAGTTTATTGACTATGTGTTAAAAAATTATGTTGTTCACTTGGTTATGTTTAGATTGTTTTCTTTCTTTGCGAGGGCTTAAAAATGTTAAAAATGGGTAATGTAAAATCTTGGACGCGGATGACTTTGGTTGCTGCGGCAGTTGCTTCGGTGGTGGGATGTAGTAATAATGATGGTGAGCCGTCACTTAAATCCGCTATCGTTATTTCGGATCCCTATGCAAGTTGCACTTCGGTTACTGTAGGCGGGGTAGCAGCATCTCCAACTAGTACTGTTGGTGTTTATTCTTTTGATGGCCCCCTTGTCGGTGCCAAGGTCAAAGCAACAGGCTGTAAGG
>CAYWXO010000058.1:0-11383 GCA_964462255.1 uncultured Thiobacillus sp.
GCCCATGACCAGGGAAGCCCCGTTGTTGCCATAATAGTCAAAGCCAGAACTTTTCTTGACGTAAGGATCGTACTTCTCGTTATTACGCCAAGGCGTCTCAACCCACTTGCCGTCCTTCTGCACCACAGGCCACTTCAGGCCGCGCACCTTGTCATCGTGATACACGTCAAACGGGGCCAGATCATGCGCATGCCCGCTGCCGAACTTACGGTATTCCTCGAACAGTGCTTTCTCAGGGAACCAGCCATCCTTCAACAGATCGGCAATATGATTGCCATGACCCTTGGCTACCGCGTTATCAGGCCACTTGAACTTCTTGTTGTCTGCGGTGGCAAACAGAACTTCATACAAGGTGGATTCAGGGCTATAACCCATCTTCACTGCCTCATCCAGCACACTGGGCAACTTGCCATCTTCGAAGCCCGCTGCTTTCAGGCCAGGGATCTTCTGCTCGCCCCAAACATCCTTCAGCTTGAAGCGCTTGGACAGCTCCAGCGTCATCCACAGATCGCCGCGCGCTTGGCCGGGCGGCAGAATCTGCTGACGCCAAACCTGGGTGCGACGCTCGGCATTGCCGTAAGCACCCCATTTCTCATTAATCATGGCTGCGGGTAAAATCAAGTCAGCCACTTTAGCAGAAACACCGGGATAAGCATCCGCCACGACGATGAAGTTATTCATCTCACGCGCGCCTTTAATCCAGTGATTGACGTTGGCCGTGTTCTGCCAAGGGTTGTTAACCTGCGTCCAGCTAAACAGAATCTGACCATCTTCCAAATCACGCATGATTTTGACAAAGTGGCTACCCATCTGCGGGTTGATAGTTTTGGCGGGTAGTTTCCACAAGTTTTCCGTAATGGCGCGATGCTTCGGATTCATCACCACCATATCGGACGGCAAACGATGCGCAAAGGTACCCACTTCACGCGCTGTACCACAAGCAGAAGGCTGACCGGTCAGCGAGAAAGCGCCGTCGCCCGGCTTGCACTGACGGCCGGTAAGCAAGTGATTCATGTAGGCTTGCTCATTAACCCAAGTACCGCGTTGGTGCTGATTAAAGCCCATGGTCCAGTAAGAAACAATCTTGCGGCCTTTTTCGCAATACAAATCTGCCAATTGCTTCAGCTTGGCCTTGAAGTCTTCCATAGACTCATCCGGATCGCCTTTGGCAACCTCGGCGGTGTATTCGAGTGTGTAGGGCGCTAAGGCAGCCTTAAAGTCTTCAAAACTGATCGCCCAGTCTTTCATCGGCGTGGCGGCATTCTTCTGCTCAACGGCTTCGCCTTCTTTCTTGCGCTGACCAATCGCTTCCCACTTATCAAGGACGCGCACCTTCTCGTTCTTGACGATCTCCATCTCGGCGGCTGAGTGATATTTCTCGGCATCCTTCGGGCGGAAGCCATAACCAATGTCGTAAGGGCCGGTGGCGAACTGGGTGTGCTTCTTGACGTAGTCGTGATCAATGGCATCACGCTTGACGATCTCATGCGCGATGTAGTTCTGGATTGCCAGGTCACCACTCGGCGAGAAGATGATTTCCAGGTCGGCGATGTCGGAAGACATATTGCCGTACACCGACAGATTGACCACTTTCATCTTGTCATGGGTCAACCGGCGATCGGTGATGCGCGACCACAAAATCGGGTGCATCTCAGCCATATTGGCACCCCACAACACGGCGGTGTCGGTGTGCTCGATGTCGTCGTAGTTACCTTGCGGCTCGTCGATACCGAAGGTCTGCATAAAGCCGACTACGGCAGAAGCCATACAGTGGCGTGCATTCGGGTCCAGGTTATTGGAGCGGAAGCCGGCCTTCATCAACTTGGCGGCAGCATAGCCTTCATGGATGGTGTACTGGCCAGAACCGAAGATGGAAATGCCGTGTGGGCCTTTCTCTTTCATCGCCCAGCGCATTTTCTCTTCCATGATGTCGAGCGCTTGTTCCCAGGAAACCGGAACAAACTTACCCTTTTTATCAAACTTACCATCGGTCATGCGCAACAACGGCTGGGTCAAACGATCCTTGCCGTAGTTGATCTTGCCGTTAAAGTAACCCTTGACACAGTTCAAACCTTTATTCACTGGCGCATCCGGATCGCCCTTGGTGGCAATGATGCGACCGCCCTTGGTGGCGATCATGATGCCGCAACCGGTACCACAAAAACGACACACCCCTTTATCCCACTGCCAGCCTTTCTCACCGGCCTTAACGGCGGCTTCAGCCTGTTCAGATAATGGCATTCCCACTGTGGCAGCGGTAGCTCCAGCAATACTGGTCTTTAAAAAATCACGACGCGTTAGTCCCATCTCAGCCTCCTAGCTTGATCAACTGTTCAAATATGCCGGTACGGCACAGGTCTCGAACCCATCCTGCTGCTCAATCAACTCGGGCGGCATGGCTTCGTAAATACGTTCATCTTCGGCGAGATAGTGGTAAACCATCTCGGCCATCATGACATGCGGCAGCGCTTTTATTCGCTTGACGCCCTCAATCTCGGCATGGATGTCTTCCGCCTCTTGCACGACCACAATACGCCCCGTTGTCGCATCAACCTGATGCACCTCGACACCTTCCAGTGCATTGAGCGCTTCCACCACCTGGCCTTGCCAATCTGGCTTGGCCATCACCAAAATGCCTGACAAATTCACGGTCTTCCTCCTTGGGTTAGACGTGTCGCTATCCTGACCATCACATCCTTTAATTACTTTGACATTGATCAATTTTGCGCGATAGCAATGATGTCTTAATTCACCCTCTTTCCAACTCACCTCATGATGGAAGTCCATTGACTCAAGAAAAGCCCCATTCCATTGCAGAAATTCTGTCGCGACAGCCGATGTTTCGCGGCTTGTCACCCGCCGAACTGGCGCAAATTTCGGCGGGAAGCCGCGAATTGCGCATCAAGAAAAACGAAGTTCTCTTCCATAAAGGCGATACGCCCGAAGGCATGCACGTCATGGTGATGGGGCAGATGAAGTTGGCGCTGCCCTCAGCGCAAGGTATCGAGAAAATCGTGCATATGTGCGGGCCCGGCGCTACATTCGGTGAAGCGGTGGTTTTTCTCGACAAACCCTATCCGGTCAGTGCGCAAGCGATGTCTGAAAGTCTGGTGCTGCTGGTTTCAAAGCGCGTACTGCATGAAGCGATCGAAACCAACCCGCTGCTCAGCCGCAAAATGCTGGCCAGTTTGTCAACGCGCTTGCACGAACTGTTGGGGGATATGGAATCGTGTACGTTGCGAACCAGCATGCAGCGCGTCGTCTGCTTTCTGATTCAAGCCGCACCGAACAACGAAACGAAAATGTTTGACATCACGTTGCCCGCCAGCAAGCAGAACATCGCCTCGCAGCTCAACCTGGCACCGGAGACGTTCTCACGCGTACTGAGCAGCTTGTCAGAAAAGAATCTGATTCAGGTTAAAGGCCGCACGATTACCGTTTTGGATAGACAGTTACTACGCGATTTCACCGCGTAGCTAAAACGACCATTTTTACCTGCGCATTTAACCTTAAACCTGCAAGCATTCAACCTGCGTAATTACGCAGTGAACTCAAATTCCGTAAGGTAATGTTACGGCCTTTCACATGAATGTAGCTGTCTTTGGTCAATCGGTTGAGCACGCGTGAAAAAGTTTCCGGTGCCAGGTTGAGCTGGGAAGCAATGGTCTGCTTATTCGCATTCAGTTCTAAATTGAAACTGTCCGCTTCCATAGGGGCCTGTTGCGTCAAATAATGCACCACGCGCTGCGAGCTACTCAGTTGCACGCAGGTTTCCATGCTCTCCACCAGTGCGCACAAACGTTCGCACATGTGCGACATCATCACATTAGAAAAATCGCAATTGCGCCGCATCGCCTCGGTCAGCGCCCGTTTTTCAATCACCATCAACAGGGTATCGCGATTAGCTTGGGCGGCCAGCGGGCACGGCTTGTTCTGCAGCATCGCCTCTTCACCAAAAGCGTCGCCGGCACCGGCCATTTGCACAATCATTTCAGAGCCGTTCACCGCGGGTAAAAACAGTTTGACTTGTCCGGCGATCACCAAATGCATGCCTTTCGGAATGTCTCCTTTCTGAAATACGGATTCGTTTTTGCTAATGCGATATTCATAAGTTGCACTGGCCAAGCGACTCAGTTCGTTGGCATCAAGCCCACGAAACAAACGTTGCCGCGAGAGAATTTCTGGTATTGAGTGGCGTTTTTCCAACATCATGTCGCTTCTGAACCTTTGTTATTTAAACTGCGGGTTGACTAACGCGGCGCAGTTTAGAAGCGCAAAACGGTAAAATGCACCGCCCCAATAACCGACTAATTTAATCAAGATACCACTAAAGTAGTAGCTTATTTTTCACTAACTCATTGATTTTAAACTAATTCTATTTTGACACCCCCTGCGAATAGCACGCCTTGAATTTGAGGGGGTATCTCTCCATCGTTACGAAAGCGGATCACTCAGCACCGAACCTCATGCCCATTGACATTTTTATGCACATCCCATGATAAATCCTTGGAATGTTATATTCAGACGATCCATCCTGTTTGGGTTGGCCTTATCGCTCATTGCCATCACCGCAATTGGCGTAGGGGGCATGGCTATTTCGGTCTTTGTTGCCGAACGAGTACAAGGCAGCGGCAGCGCCATCAATGTGGCGGGCAGTCTGCGCATGCAGAGCCATCGCATGGGCAGCATGGTCCTGTCTGACGCTGAAAATAAAGTCACCGATCATCACTACATGCAAGCGGCGATTAGTCGCTTTGAAGCCAGCCTGAGCAACAAAGATTTACTGCAAGCGATAGAACGTCAGCCGGACAGCCAGTTTGCGCAGCGTTATCAATCGGTTCAACAGATCTGGCTGGCAACCTTAAAGCCACAACTGCTTTCCGCCATGTTGGTCAGCGTTGAGACGCAATTCGACTTTCAACACCTACGCACGCAGCACAACCACCTGCTGCGCACCATTGATAGTTTTGTCGATGAAATTGATCTGATGGTGTCGCAACTGGAAGCCGACACGGAACAGCGCATTCGGCAATTGCGCACGGTGCTTGGCGTGGCTTTGGCATTGACGATTCTGGTCATGTTCGGCGCGATGCTGATTGTGCAGCGTGACGTATTGGCCCCCTTGGCCGATCTGCTCAACAACGCAACCCGCATTGCCCACAGCGACTTTACGGCACGGGCCAGCCATACCGGCGACAACGAACTCGGCCAGGTCGGGCGCGCCTTCAACTTCATGGCGGAAGAACTGTCGCGCAATTATCAGAACCTGGAACAGCGCGTGATGGAAAAAACAGAAGAACTCACGCGCAGTAACCAATCTCTTGCGCTGCTTTATCACGCTATCGCCAACCTGCATAACGCGCCGCTGGCCGCGGAAACTTATCGCGTCATGCTGCAAGAAATTGAACAGGTTTTGCACATCAACGGCAGCATGGTGTGTTTATTGCCCAAACATGGCGGCCCGGCCACCCTCCTCGCCTCAACGCTGGAAACGTGCCCCGAACGCAACCAACACGATTGCCCACAATGCTTGCACAAGCTCGAACAGAAAACGCTGTGCGGATATGCTGATAACCAAACTCATCGCCTACTCACTATTCCTCTAAAAGACAATGAAGGCATATACGGCATATTACGGCTTTCTCTGCCGTTAGATCGACAGCTTGCCATCTGGCAAGAACGTCTGCTGGAAGCACTCACGCGCCACATTGGCATTGCGCTCGGCATCTCACACAAAACCGAACAGGAACGTTTGCTGGCCCTGCAAGAAGAACGCTCAATCATTGCACGGGAATTACACGATTCCATCGCGCAATCGTTGTCCTTCATGAAACTTCAGGCCAGCCTGCTGCAACCGGTGCTGGCCGACCCGGCACGCCGCAGCGAAGCAGAAGCCACCCTGCGCGAATTGCGCGATGGCATCACTGAAGCGTACCGTCAATTACGTGAATTACTGGCCACCTTCCGCCTAAAAATGGAAGGAGATTTCCGCAGTTTATTGGCCAGCGCCGTCGATGAATATCGTAACCGCAGCGCTCTCGATATCAGCCTGGAAAGCCATCTCGCCGGCTGCCATCTCACCCCAAATCAAGAAATTCACAGCTTACAAATTGTGCGAGAAGCCTTGTCCAATATCGTGCGCCATGCTCATGCCCAGCATGCCTGGGTGCGCGTCATTCACCGTGGCAACGGCGAAGTGAATATTCGCATTGAAGACGACGGTGTCGGCCTGCCGGCAACCCGCGATACGCTCAGCCCCAACAACCCCAGCCCCAATAATCATTATGGCTTATCCATTTTGCGTGAGCGTGCGCAAGGCTTAGACGGCCAGATTGAAGTGAGCAATGGCCCGTCCGGCGGGGTGCTGGTCAGCCTGCACTTCACAGCGGAAAGCACGCTTGCCTCCACGCCCCTCCAACAGAAAATCTAATACAAGCAGAGCCACTATGAGTTCAGACACGCAAAGCGTGGTCATCGTCGATGATCACCCCTTATTCCGCCGCGGATTAAAGCAATTACTCAGCACGCTGCCACGCTTCACCTTGCTGGGCGAAGCTTCCTGCGGGCAAGACGGCATTGCGTTAGTGCAATCAAGCCGCCCGGATTTGTTGCTGCTGGATCTCAATATGAAAGACATGAGCGGCCTCGACGTGCTGAAAGCGCTGAAAGCCAGTGATTTGGACACGCGCATTGTCATGATTACTGTTTCAGACCAGGCTGACGATCTGATTAACGCCCTGCGCAACGGTGCCGATGGCTATCTTCTGAAAGACATGGAGCCCGAGCGCATGCTTGAAAGCCTGCAAGCGGCTGCTTCAGGCCGCATTATTGTGTCGGAAGCGCTCACGCATCTGCTTGCCGCCTCGCTCCGCCAGCAAAAGCAGCCAGCAAACCCGGAGGAAGCCGGCTTAACCGAGCAAGAACTGCGCATTCTTGAACGTATTGCCCATGGCAAAAGCAACAAGCTCATTGGCAAAGAACTGGATATTGCAGAAGGGACGGTCAAAGTCCACGTCAAACACATCCTGCGTAAACTTAACCTACGCTCACGCGTCGAGGCGGCGGTTTGGAGCGTGGCGCATTTGACGAAAAACAAGTTATAACGACGCGCATGCCGATTTAATACAGCATGCCGATTTAATAAATTTACCTAACTTTATTTTTAAATTACCTATTCCTATGGTTCCTCACCTCACTACGGCACTGACCGGCCCGCTCCTCGATCTGGAGCGTCATGTCATCGAAGCGCAAACCGATATCGAACACTGGTTTCGCCGGCAATGGAAGCAACATGCCGCACCGTTCTACAGTTCAGTTGATTTGCGTAACGCCGGCTTCAAACTCGCCCCCGTCGATACCAATCTCTTCCCCGGTGGTTTCAATAATCTGAACCCGGATTTCATGCCACTGGCGGTGCAAGCCGCGCAAGTCGCCGTCGAGAAAATGTGCGGCGATGCGCGCCGCTTTTTAATCATTCCAGAAAATCACACGCGCAATTTGTTTTACCTGCAAAACGTAGCGGCGTTAGCTGACATCATTCGCAAAACCGGCCTGACCGTGCGCTTCGGCAGCCTGATTGCCGAGCTAAAGGAACCGCTGACGCTTGATTTGCCCAACGGCGGTCAACTGACGCTGGAACCGGTGCAGCGTATTGGCAACCGCTTGCATCTGACCGATTTCGACCCCTGTTCCATCCTGCTCAATAACGACCTTTCCGCCGGCGCGCCCGCCATTCTGCAAGGACTGGACCCGACACAGACGATGCTGCCGCCGTTGCATGCCGGCTGGGCGACGCGACGAAAATCCAATCATTTCACCGCTTACGACCAGATCGCGCATCAATTCGCCGGCCTCATTGGCATCGACCCCTGGCTGATTAATCCGTATCACGCCAATTGCGGCGAAGTGAATTTTCACGCGCGTGTCGGTGAAGAATGTCTGGCGCAACACATTGAAACTGTGTTGGCAAAAACGCGCGCTAAATATGCTGAATATCAGATAGATCGAGCGCCATTCGTCATCGTCAAAGCCGATGCCGGCACCTATGGCATGGGCATCATGACGGTGAAATCGGCCGATGATGTGCGCGAATTGAACCGCAAACAGCGCAATAAAATGGCCATCGTCAAAGAAGGCTTGGAAGTGACGCAAGTTTTGGTGCAAGAAGGCGTGCCCACCTTCGAAAGCATCAACGAGGCGGTCGCCGAACCGGTGGTGTACATGATCGACCACTTCGTCATTGGCGGCTTCTACCGCGTCCACACCAGCCGCGGCATCGACGAAAATCTCAACGCGCCCGGCATGCACTTTGTTCCGCTCGCTTTCGACACCACCGGCAGTTATTGCGATGGCGATCTGCGCCCCGATGCGCCGGTCAATCGTTTCTACACCTACGGCGTGCTCGCCCGTTTAGCCGCGCTAGCCTCCGCGATTGAGCTGGAACAGACTGACCCCAGCAAAATATAACAACCAGGCATTAACCCAAGGCATAACCACAAGGCACATCATGAATCTGCTCTTTATTGCTGACCCGTTGGCCAGTTTCAAAATTTACAAAGATTCCACCTACGCCATGATGCGCGAGGCGGCGCAGCGCGGACATGCCCTATTCGCCATGTTGGCCGGCGATTTAGCTTGGCGCGATGGTCAAGTAATCGGTCGCGTTCAGGCCATCACACTCACCGGCGGTGCGCCCTGGTTTCAAGCAGGCGAAGCCGCATGGCGCTCTTTAAGCGAATTTGACGCGACGATCATGCGCACCGACCCGCCCTTCGATCAAGCCTATCTTTACGCCACCTGGTTACTGGAAATGGCGGAACGACAAGGCGCGCGCGTGTTTAACCGGCCGCAAGCATTGCGCGATTACAACGAAAAACTCGCCATCGCCCGTTTTCCACAATTCATTGCGCCGACGCTGGTTAGCGCCGACGCCGCCTTGATTCGCGCTTTCCTCGCCGAACACGGCGACATCATCGTTAAACCGCTGAACGCGATGGGCGGTGCCGGCGTGTTCCGGCTGCGGCCGCACGACCCGAATCTGAATGCGATTCTGGAAACACTGACCCGCAACGGCCGCGAAACCATCATGGCGCAGCGCTATTTGCCCGAAATTCGTGACGGCGATAAACGCATTCTGCTGATTGACGGTGAAGTAGTGCCGTATTGTTTGGCACGCATTCCAGCCGAAGGCGAAACGCGTGGCAATCTCGCTGCCGGTGGCGCTGGCGTCGCGCGGCCATTAACCACACGCGACGAAGAAATCGCTCGCACGCTTGCCCCCACCTTAAAGGCAGCCGGCTTGCTGCTCGTCGGCCTTGATGTCATCGGTGATTACCTAACGGAAGTCAATGTCACCAGCCCGACCTGCTTCCAGGAAATCAGCCAACAAACCGGCTTTGCCGTCGCCGCCCTGTTTATTGATGCCCTTGAAAAACAATGTTGAGGTTTAAAGCGTGGCGTGCGTTTTTATGCTTGGCATTCATTTTTCTGACCGGCTGCACGCCGCCTCTGCATAAACAACAGTCGTACGTATTTGGCACGCTGGTGGAAATCACCGTGTACGGCGAAGCAACAGAAAAAGCGCAACAGGTGAGCAATCATGTTCTGCGCGATTTCGATGCGCTGCATCAAACCTTGCATGCGTGGCAACCGAGCGCCCTGGAACAAATCAACAACGCACTCGCAAAGGCCAGCGCCGCTAAGCCGGCCCACATTAACGTACCGCCAACACTCACCCCCTTATTGCAAGACGCGCGTCGTTTATCAATTTTGGCGGAAGGTTTATTCGACCCGGCCATCGGCAATCTGGTGCGCTTATGGGGCTTTCATGCTGATAGCTTTGCACCGCAGCGGCCGCAAGCGACGGAAATTAGTCGGTTGGTGAATGCGCGCGCCAGCATGACCGCTCTACACCTGGACGGCGACACCCTTCACAGCACTAATCCGACCCTACGGCTGGATCTCGGCGGTTACGCCAAAGGCTATGCGTTAGATCGAGCGGCGGCTTACCTGAAAAGTCAGCAAATTGACAACGCCTTAATCAACATTGGCGGCAATATTCTCGCCCTCGGCAGCAAAGGCGGTCAGCCCTGGAAGGTGGGTATTCAACATCCACGCCGCGCCGGCGCGCTGGCCATGCTGGCGTTGCAAGACGGCGAAGCGATCGGCACCTCCGGCGATTACCAGCGTTATTTTGAATTGGACGGCAAACGTTATTGCCATCTCATCGACCCACGCAGCGGCTGGCCGGCGAATCAAGCGCAAGCGGTGACGGTTATCGCGCGCGGCAAGCATGCCGGCACGCTATCCGATGTCGCCAGCAAACCCTTATTCATCGCCGGCCCAGATGATTGGCGTCGGCTGGCCGAAAAGATGGGCATCGTCGAAGCACTGTTCATCGACGCTAACGGCAACATCAGCACCACGCCGAGCATGGCTAAAAGGCTGATCTGGCCAACTCCGGAATAGCGCTTCTATTGGTCTGGCTGTGGGTCTGGCTGTGCTTCCAGCAACGGCAAAATCAATTTATCCAGCCGGCCGGGGTGGACTTGTCCAGCAACTTTGTGCCGCACATTACCCGCTCGATCAATGATGAACGAGACGGGAATGCGCGAAACATCGCCAAAAGCGGCGGTAACCGTGTGGCTGGCAAGCGGCGCGGGAAACGAATACCCTTCGCTTTGCATAAAAGAATCCACCTCGGACTGTGTTTTATCCAGACTGTAGGCGACAATCTCGAACCCATGCGCTTGATAGTCTTGATAGAATTTTTGCATAGCAGGCATTTCGTGGCGGCAATACGGGCACCAGGTAGCCCAAAAATTAACCAACACCACTTTGCCGCGCAAGTCACTGAGACGTTGCCCCGGCACCGTGGGCACATCAGGCGCGGCATAGGCCAGGTCGTCCACGAAAGCGGGCGGCCGGAACCAGAAGTAAACGATCAACCCGATCAAAATCACCGTAATCGGACTCGGTTTCAGTTTTTTGAGGAATTCTCTTGTCTTCGTCATTTGATAAACCCACTAATAAGCCAAAACGCAACACGCTGAGCATTAACCCCAACGCCAGCGATGATGCCACGAATAACGAAACACCCACTTGGCGCGCGCCGGTGCGGGGCCGACATACGCCTCGCAATCGCATCGCCTTGCCGGGCATGCTGGACAAAAACGCTAGCACAGAAACGAATGCAGGACCGACGATCAGCACACGTGTTCGGCCTGAGCGTCCCGAGCGTTCCGAGCGTCCCCGCTATCCCGCTGCGGATCAGTCTGAGCGGGGCGAGACCGGTGGTCGCGGCAGAAGTTCAGGCCGCGCTGGCTACTCGGAACGCGATAAGTCGCTAGCGGCACCGCACTCCGCACCTCACTCAGCACCTCAC
>CAYWXO010000058.1:11483-15607 GCA_964462255.1 uncultured Thiobacillus sp.
CCAACCCGCGTCGTCGCGAGATTTCCGAGGCTAGCCGATCCGTCGAATCTGAGCAAACAACCGCGCGCCCGACCTACAAACGCACGTTGGGTTATCAATTCTTCGCCTCCTGCCCGCGCGGCCTGGAAGAAGAACTGTGCAAAGAATTGCACGATCTGGGTGCCACCGACATCGTGCCCGCATCCGGCGGAGTTGGCTTTGTCGGCGACATGCCAACCGGCTGGAAAATCAATTTGTGGAGCCGATTAGCCATTCGCGTGTTATGGCGCGTGGGCGAAGGCCATTACAAAAAAGAAGAAGACCTCTACCAAGCTGCCCTGGCGCTGGATTGGCCGTCCTGGTTTGACGTGACGCGCACCATCGCGGTAACCACCGTCGGCAAGCACAGCCCGCTGCCCAGCCTCAATTTCGTCAGCCTGCGCATCAAAGATGCCATCTGTGACCGCTTCCGTGCCGCCGTCAACGAACGTCCCAGCGTCAACACGCGCAAGCCAGATATTCCGCTGACCCTATTTCTCAGCTCGGATCGTTACACCCTCTATCTTGATCTTTCCGGCGAACCGTTGAATCGGCGCGGTTATCGCGTGCAACCCTCTAGCGCACCGTTGAACGAAAACCTGGCGGCCGGCATGTTACTGCTGTCCGGCTGGACGCCTGGCACACCCTTATTCGACCCCATGATGGGCGGCGGTACCATACTGCTGGAAGCCGCCATGATGTCGCTCAATATCGCGCCGGGCTTGCGCCGTCACTTCGCCTTCGAAAATCTGAAAACCTTCGATCGCATCGAATGGCTGCGTCTGCATAAAAATGCGGAAGCCGCTGTCCTGCCGCGTGAAGCACTGCCGCTTTTTGGCTCTGATATCGACCCCGCCATGGTGCGCGCGGCCAGCCTCAATTTACGCGCCGCTGGCTTGTTCGATTGTGTGCGCTTGATGGAGGCCGATTTCCTCAATGTCGATCCGCCAACAGAACGGGGTTTTATCGTATCCAATCCACCTTACGGCGTACGCATGGGCAGCGAGGAAGATTTAGGCCCGTTCTACAAGGAAATGGGCGACAATCTGAAACAGCACTTCCCTGGCTGGACGGTTTATCTGCTTTCCGCCGACCCGGAAATGCCGAAACGCATTGGCCTGCAAACGACACGTCGCATTCCGCTCTATAACGGCCCCCTCGAATGTCGTTTGCTGGAATACCACTTGGTAGCAGGTAGCAATCGTAAGGTTTAGCGACAAATAGAAATCCTGATGACTATATATTGGATATATTGGAAAGCGGCATGTGTGGCATTTTTGGCTTATTAGACATCGTCGGTTCTGTAGATAAAGCGCGCGACATGGCATTAAAACAAGCGCGTTTATTACGTCATCGCGGCCCTGACTGGAGCGGCATCTACGCGTCCGGTCGCGCCGTGCTGGCGCATGAACGCCTTGCTATTGTTGACATTAACCACGGCGCGCAACCGCTGCGCAGTGCTGACGGTCGCTACGCCTTGGCGGTCAACGGTGAAATTTACAATCACCGCCAAATCAGAAGCGAAATTAGCCCAAATAGCGTAGGTGAAAATTACCCCTTTCTCACCGATTCCGATTGCGAAGTTATCTTGCCGCTATACGTCTTGCCGCAATATACCCAGCACGGTGCCCATTTTCTTAACCGCTTGCGCGGCATGTTCGCTTTTATTTTGCATGACAGCGCAACCGACGCCTGGATGATCGGCCGTGACCCGATCGGCCTGATTCCACTCTATGTCGGGCGGACTCAGGACGGTACATTTGCCGTCGCCTCAGAAATGAAAGCGCTGATTGGCATTTGCACGCAGGTCAAAGAATTTCCACCGGGCCATTATCAAACGCAGCTTGATGCCGCACCGGTGCGCTACTACCAACGCGATTGGATGGATTTCGATGCGGTGCCTGAGGCTGAATTCGATGCGCAAGGCTTGCATGACGCCTTGGCAGAATCAGTGCGCGTGCATTTGATGTCGGATGTGCCTTACGGTGTACTGTTGTCCGGCGGCCTCGATTCCTCCGTCATCGCGGCATTGGCGGCGTCCATGGCCGCCAAACGCATCGAATCCG
The DNA here is from genome assembly GCA_964462255.1 of uncultured Thiobacillus sp. Lineage (GTDB taxonomy): Bacteria > Pseudomonadota > Gammaproteobacteria > Burkholderiales > Thiobacillaceae > PFJX01. Next base: position 13,568 of record CAYWXO010000058.1, read on the forward strand.
ATTCCACCGAGGCGGCCTGGTGGCCGCGCCTACATTCATTTGCCATTGGTTTAGCGGGTTCGCCTGATTTGATCGCCTCAAAGAAAGTGGCTGAATCACTCGGCACGGTACATCACGCCTTCGAATTTACCGTGCAGGAAGGGCTTGATGCCTTGCGCGAAGTGATTTATCACATCGAAACCTATGACGTCACCAGTATTCGCGCCTCAACGCCGATGTATCTGATGGCGCGCCGCATCCGCGCGATGGGCGTCAAAATGGTGCTGTCCGGCGAAGGCAGCGATGAGATTTTTGGCGGCTACTTATATTTTCATAAGGCCCCCAATCCACGTGCTTTTCATGAAGAGCTGGTGCGCAAAATCGATAACCTGCACTTATACGATTGCCTACGCGCCAACAAATCTATGGCCGCTTGGGGCGTTGAAGCGCGCGTGCCCTTCCTCGATCGTGATTTCATCGATTACGCCATGCGCATTCCCGCCCACCACAAAATGGTCGGCCCGCAGAAAATTGAAAAAGCCATCCTGCGCAGCGCCTTCATCGGCAGTTTGCCCGACGAGATTCTCTGGCGACAAAAAGAACAGTTTTCCGATGGCGTCGGTTATTCGTGGATTGATTCGTTGAAAATGCACGCCGAACAACACGTCAGTGAACGCAATATGCACGATGCCGCGGAACGCTTTCCCTTCGGCACGCCCACCACGAAGGAAGCGTATTTATATCGCACAATTTTCGATGAATTATTCCCCTTGCCTTCGGCTGCGGCCTGCGTACCATCAGGTCCAAGCGTCGCGTGCAGTACCGCTGCTGCCTTACAGTGGGATGCCTCGTTACAAAACTTAATCGACCCTTCTGGGCGTGCTGTGCTCGGCGTGCATGCCAACGCGGTTGAGTTAAATGCATCGAGCAAACCTATTACTTACCCCTAAATGGATAAAGCCATGAATCGAATTTACCTTGCCCTCAGTGCGAGCTTGTTGTTAAGCGCGTGTCAAAGCCTGTCGCCACTTGACGGAAAATCGCAGCAAGCCGCGCCGGTCATACGCGCAGAAATCGCCAAACAAGGGCTACTGGATTGTTATGCCGCCGACACCCTCGATGCCAAGGGTAAACCCGTATTTTGTGAAGCCTCGGCCGTTCATGCACAACACGACAGTGCCATCATAACTAACGACAAACCCTTCCAGGTTACTTCGTTTATGCAATTCACGCTTGACCTAACCCAGCGCGATGTGAAAAAACAGTTACCCATTTATCTAAGTCACGATGCGCTGGCTACGACAATCAAAGTAGAAAGCATGAGTGGAACACCGGATGGGAAATGGGTGTTTGCCAGCTCAGCCTTCGATCGTTACGACGCAAACGCACCCCGTCACGATAACTACAACATGCTGTTAGTCTGGCCCGCCGGCCAGCCCGCGCAGGCAAAAATTGTCGAAGCATCGAATCGCGATGGCGTTATCAGCTCAAGCGAAATCCATAAGCGCATCGCGCTGCATTTAGGTGAGCCTTATTTCAAAATTGAAGGACTCACCACCCTCCCCGGCAATCGTCTGGTTTTTGGCGTGCGCGAATCCGGGCAAAGTTACAAAGACTTTAAATATCGTTTTCTACTGATCGAAACGAATTATTCAATTGATGCAGGCGGCAACTGGCAACTAGGCAAAAAATTCAACACACTGCTGGATTATTCCCCGACAGCCGATTTAAAACTCCCCGTCGGACTGGGCTTATCCAGCCTGGAATACAACGCCACCACTCAACAAATATTCGCCCTCACCAGTGTTGAAGATCAAGACAAATTAGGCGCTTATCTTTGGACTATCAAACTAGCAGATCTTGATGCACCGCGTTCACCCAAAGTTAATCCAACGTTAGTGCTTACCGCTGATGGCCTTCCTTTATATCTGAACAGCAAAGGTGAAGGCATGTCGTTTATTGATGCCAATACCTTATTGGTCGTACATGATAATGATCGACACGTCGGCGGCACAACCGGACGACAACCGCATCAAGCGCCTTATCATATTTTAAATATTT
>CAYWXO010000059.1:0-11281 GCA_964462255.1 uncultured Thiobacillus sp.
CTGCTTTTTTATGTGCCATGGTTCTCTGCCTCTATCAAGCAACAGAAATGCCGTCGATGCGGATTTCCGTATAGTTCTGACGATGCCCCTGGGTCTTGCGATAGTGCTTGCGGCGGCGCATCTTGAAAATCATCACCTTTTCGCCACGGCCATGTGACAGCACGGTGGCCTTGACGGAAGCGCCAGCCAGCATGGGAGCGCCCACCTTGATGTCGGCACCATCGGCCACCATCAGGACGTCCGTGATTTCCACTTCGGCACCCACTTCCACAGGAAGGGTTTCCACTTTAAGTTTGCCGCCAGCGGCCACTTTGTATTGCTTGCCACCGGTCTTGATCACCGCGTACATGCCTGTCTCCAAAACTGGGTCGATCCGGAAAACGCCGCACTTTATCGGAATCTTCTGTTCATTGCAAACCTTACCTTAACTTCAACGCAATCCAGACAAAAGCGCTGCAAACACCGTTTGGAAGCGGGTATATTCGCTTTGCTCCTACTTTTCGCTCTCTTTCGCTAACCTGTGGCCTCCTCCCAAGAAATCGATGTGTTCTTGGCAAGCGTCGAAAAACGCGCTTTCAAACACGCGCTCTTCACCATGCAAGACCACCATTCAGCCCTGGATGTTGTGCAGAATGCCATGCTAAAGCTGGTTGAACGCTACAGTGACAAGCCGGCTGAGGAATTGCCATTGCTATTCCAGCGGATTTTGCAAAATGCCATTAACGACCACTTTCGCCGCAGCAAGGTGCGTAATTTTTGGCTGCGTCTGGTTTCGCCGTTGCAAAACAAGGAAGATGAACACAGCGAAACGCTGGAATCGCTCGCGGCAGCGGCTGAAATAACGCACCAACCCAGCCCGGAAAAAGAAGCAACCACTAATCAATACTTGGCGGCCATTGAACAAGCCATCACAGAATTACCGCTGCGTCAACGCGAAGCCTTTCTGCTACGTTATTGGGAAGAGTTTGACGTCACCGAAACCGCAAGCGCAATGGGCTGCAGCGAAGGTAGTGTAAAAACACACTGCTTCCGCGCCACTAACGCGCTTGCAGAAAAACTAAGGAAAAAAGGCATTACGCTGTGACACAACATGATGAATTCGCCCATCGCCTGACCCAGCATCTTGAGCATGGCCTAACCCGCGTCAACGCGACGACTGAACAGCGCCTCGCAGCGATGCGTCGCCAAGCGCTTACCAATCACCCGGAATGGGCAACACATAGCGCTCGGGTGGGCTCATCTTGGTCGCTATCCTGGTCATTCAGCCAAGCATTCAAACATCGGCGCGTCCGCTTGGCCGGGGCCGCCATGATTGTGTTGCTGTTGGTTGCAAACTGGTGGATTACGCAACCCTCGACCAGCCCATCGCCCCTGCCCTATTCAGCGGAAATGGATATTCTTTTATTGACCGGCGAGCTCCCGCCCAATATTTACGCAGATAACACCTTCTCACAATGGCTCAAAGCACGCGCAACGTTCTAACCCTTGCATTTGCGCTGATTTTTTCAGCATTATCCATTGCGTCCTGTCGCGCGGAAAAAGCACCGTTATGGGCTGAACTCAGCATTCCAGAACGCACCGCACTGACCCCGATCGCCTACGACTGGGATCATTTACCGGCGCAACAGCGTTTGAATCTGCTCAAAGTCGCCAAAGAATTCGCCAAATTAACGCCCAATCAACAGCAGATTTTTTACACTCGCTTACAACCGTGGACCCGCATGACGCAAGCACAGCGCGATGCGGCACGCGACAACTTCAAAAAGCTAAAAGAGCTCCCGCCAAAGGAACAAAGCGAAATCAAGCGTCTATGGAAACAGATCGTAGGTACCGAATCTGCCCAGCCTTAGCGCTGTTTAACCTTAGCCCGCACAGGAAAACCCCGCATGACAAACACTCCCTCGCTCGCGCGCCGTTTAGCGTGCAATCTCTACGAAGCGTTATTGCTGCTGGCGCTGTTATTTATTGCGCTGTTCCCCTTTGCCGCAATCACGCACGCGCTGCCGCCAACACTCAGCGCAACACTGCACTGGATTTTTCTTTTTACGCTCAGTGGCTTTTACTTCACGCTTTTCTGGCGTAAAGGACAAACCTTGGCCATGAAAACCTGGCGCATCAGAATCGAAACCCACGACGGCATGCCCCCCAGCCGCAGCCAAGCCTGGCTGCGTTACACGCTGGCCAGCCTGAATCTTCTGCTACTGGGCATCGGCTGGTGGAGCGCATTCTTCAAAAAAGATGGGCAATTTCTGCAAGACCAGATCGCAAAAACACGCCTCGTCAGCGTCGTTCCACCCACCACAACGCGCCAAACGCCGCCAAAGCGAACAGCAAAATAGGCAGTAATGCGGGCATAAACGTCGGCCAATTCTGCAGCAAAGCAAGCTGAGCGAGCAGGCGCGTACTCAAGTAGTAACCGAGGCCGATCAGAATGCCGGTCAATAACCGCCCGCCTGTACCGCCATGCCGCGGTGGTTGAAAAGCAAAAACCAGCGCCAACACCAACATTACCGGGGCCGCCGCCGGGTAAGCCAGCTTCATCCAGAGCGCAATGCCATAGCGCCTTGAATCCTGCAAATTTTCGTCCAGATGCTGAATATAGGAATACAGCGCGGTGATCGCCATTCGTTCCGGCACGACCATCAACACAGAAAGCAGATCCGGGGTCACCGCCGAAATCCACGGCCGATCTGCCAGTCGTTCGGTGCGCGTGCCCTTTTCATCGATCAAAGTCTGCGTCACCTGCCGCAACATCCAGCGGCCATTTTGCCACTGCGCACTTTCCGCCCGCCGCAGCAAGGTGAGATTGAACGCAGCATCAAACTCATACAGATGCACATCCACCAAACTGGCATCTGGGCGCAACTGCCGAATACTGATAAACGAACGGCCATCCTTCGCCCACAAACCGGTAGCAAAATCTTGCGCAACAATGCCGCTAGTCGCGCGCACCTTCAACTGCTGCGCGGCGCGTTCTGCATGAGGCGTCACATATTCACCAAACAATAACGTCGCCGAACCGATCAGCAAGCCCAGTATCAGCATCCAGGCGACCAAACGCGACGTAGCCAAGCCGGCAGTACGCATCACGCTGAATTCCGACGCCAGCGAAATCCGATTCCAGGCAAACAAGCCGCCTATCAGCACCGCCAACGGCATGAGTTCATAAATTCGACTCGGCACGTTCATCGCCACAAACAGGCTGGCGATCAACGGCGTATAGCTCGCGCTGTGCGCATCGGACAATTCAGAGATGTAATCAAAAAACGTGAACAACCCGGTCAATACCGCCAACGCCAGCAGGCTTGCCATCAACACTTCACGCGCGATGTAACGAAACAGAATATTCATGCTGACCAAGGCCCGCGAAAACGCCGCCAAAACAAAAACAGCACCACCGCCAACATGATGCCATGCACCAACACGCCGCTTTCCAGCGCCCCCAGCTTGCTCCGCTCCACCCAGCCTTGCGACAGGCCGATAAAGTTGTTGTATGCCGCATAAATCAACACGGTGAACACCACATTCAAGGAACGGCCAGCGCGCGGATTGGCATAGCTCAGTGGCACCGCCAACAAGCACAACAACAAGGCAGACAGCGGAAAACCGACCCGCCCCACCACTTCGCCGAGATTGACCGGGCTGGGATGCGCCAGCAATTCAGAAAACGGCAACGAACGCGTCGTCACTCGCCGTTCCTCAACCACTTGCACCGGCACACGCACCGAATAACGCTCAAACAATGCCAGCGAGAAATCAGCCGCGCCCGGTGTGCCCTCATAGCGCTTACCTTGTTCCAGCACTAAAAAAGTGTCGCCGTTCTCCATTTGCGTGAGTGAACCGCGTTTTGCTACCGTAACGCCCATGCGGCCGCGCTCAAACGACTGCACAAAAACATTTTCAACTTGCACGCCATCGGCAGAAATTTTTTCAACAAATACCACGCGCTTGCCCTGCCGATCTTCAGTAAACACGCCAGCCGACAAGGTACTGAGTTGATCTTTCGCCGCCAGAATTTGCTCAAATTCACCTTGCTTGCGCGCGCCCCAAGGCAGCCCTTCCAGACTCACAAATGCAATAATCAACACCACTGGCATCACAAACACCAGCACCGGTCGCGCCCAGCCCCACGGCCCGACGCCGCCATTCATCCAAATCACCGCCTCACTATCGCGCCACAACCGTGCCAGACTCATGAACACGCCGACGAACAACCCCAGCGACAGCAGCACCGGCAAGGCGCGCAACAAGCCAAAACCAAGCATTGGCAACACGGCGCTAACATCCAGATCACCAATGGCCGCCTTGCCCAAAATGCGCACCAGCAACACCACACTAAAAATAGCGGTCAACGCGGCAAAAGCCAGGCCGGCGCTCACCGCCATTTCACGCGTCAACGCACGTTCAAAGCGACGCATATTTTGACTAAGTTCGTTTTAATGAATAACTTCAGCATGTTTTTAGCGACAAAACCTTTTTCATAAACCTTCACACTCCCCATAAGCCTTAAACCCAAACACTTTACCTAGGAGATTCAGATGGAAATCAGCATCAAAAGTGGCAGCCCGGAAAAACAACATGGCGCTTGTCTCGTCGTCGGCATCTTTGAGCATCGCAAGCTAAGCCTTGCCGCCGAATCCATCGACAAAGCCGCCAAGGGCTACCTGTCCGACATTCTGCGACGTGGCGACATGGACGGCAAGCAAGGCAGCAGTTTGATTTTGCATAACGTTCCGGGCGTTCAAAGCGAGCGCGTCTTACTTATCGGCCTGGGCAAAGAGAGTGAGTTGAAAGACAAACCCTACCTTGACGCAGTGCGCGCTGCCATCAAGGCGCTGACCGATCTTGGTGTCGCCGATGCCACCTGCTATCTGGTCGAAATCCCGATCAAGAAGCGCGATCTAAGCTGGAACATCGAACAAGCCGTGCTAGTGGCAAACGAAGTGACCTATCGTTTCGAGCAAATGAAGAGCAAGCCGGAAGAAAACAAAAAACCGCTGAACACGCTCATTCTGGCGGTGCAAGCAGACGCCAAAGCGACCGAAGAAAGTAGCGCCGAACTCGAAACACAGATGAAAGCCGCGGCAGCGCGCGGTCAAGCCATCGCCGGCGGCGTCAAACTGGCGAAAGATCTCGGCAATCTGCCTGGCAACATTTGCACGCCGACCTATTTGGCCAAACAGGCGGAAGCCATGGCGAAAGCGGCCGGACTTGATATCGACGTGCTGGATCAGGCCGACATTGAAAAACTGGGTATGGGTTCATTTCTTTCAGTCGCCAAAGGCAGCGACGAGCCGCCGCGTTTTATCGTCATCCACCATAAAGGCGGCGACGCCACGCAAAAACCAGTCGTATTGGTCGGCAAAGGCATCACTTTCGATTCCGGCGGCATTTCCTTGAAGCCGGGTGCCGAGATGGACGAAATGAAATATGACATGTGTGGTGCCGCCTCGGTCATCGGTGCGCTGCGTGCTGCGGCAGAATTGAAGCTGCCCCTCAACGTCATTGGCCTCATCGCCACCTGCGAAAACATGCCTAGCGGACGCGCCAACAAGCCGGGCGATGTCGTCACCTCAATGTCCGGCCAGACCATCGAAATTCTCAACACGGATGCGGAAGGCCGCCTGATCCTGTGCGATGCGCTGACTTACGCCGAAAAACTCGATCCCGCCTGCGTGGTCGATATTGCCACGCTGACCGGCGCTTGCGTGATTGCGCTCGGCCATGTCGCCACGGGTCTGCTGTCGAATCAGGACAGTCTGGCGCGCGAACTGCTCCATGCCGGCGAAACTGCGGCGGATCGTTGCTGGCAATTGCCGTTGTGGGATGACTATCAAGAGCTGCTGAAGAGCAATTTCGCCGATATGGCCAACATCGGCGGCCGCGCCGGCGGCACCATTACCGCGGCCTGCTTCCTGTCAAAATTCGCCGAAAAGTACCATTGGGCGCATTTGGATATCGCCGGCACCGCCTGGAAATCCGGCAAGGAAAAAGGCGGCACCGGTCGCCCGGTGGCGCTGTTAGTGCATTTTTTGCTGAAGCGCGCTGAAAATCGCTAAAAAACTTTATCCGCTGGGGGTGATGGCCATCGGGATGAGCACAGTATCGCGTGCCTCGGCAAGCAAGCCGGGGTAATCGCGCGAAGCGTGCAAACCGCGACTTTCATGCCGCGCCCGCGCCGAGTTGACGATCAACTCGGCGGTCAACACCAAATTACGCAATTCAATTAAATCGTTACTAACGCGGAAATTACGGTAGTACTCGCCGATTTCATCGTTCAGCAGATTGATGCGATGACTGGCGCGTTCCAAACGTTTGCGCGTGCGCACGATGCCGACGTAATCCCACATAAACCGGCGTAATTCGTGCCAGTTGTGCGCAATGACGATTTCTTCATCGGCATCGGTGACCCGACTTTCATCCCACGCTGGCAACGACAATTCCAGCGACGCCGTCGCTGCGGCGATATCCAGCGCCGCCGCACGCGCATACACCAAACATTCCAGCAAAGAATTGCTGGCCAGCCGATTCGCCCCATGCAAACCGGTGCAACTGGTTTCACCGATGGCGTAAAGATGCGCTGCATCCGCGCGAGCGGCCGCATCCACCACCACGCCACCGCAACTGTAATGTGCCGCCGGTGCAATCGGAATCCATTCGCGCGTGATGTCGATGCCCAGCTCAAGGCAGCGCGCATGAATGTTCGGAAAGTGGCTGACGATAAATTTCGCCGGTTTATGCGTAATGTCGAGAAAAACGCAATCGAGACCGCGTTTTTTCATCTCAAAATCGATGGCACGCGCCACCACATCGCGCGGTGCCAGCTCGGCGCGCTCATCGTGTTCCGGCATGAAACGGCTACCGTCCGGCAAGCGCAGCAACGCGCCCTCTCCACGCATCGCCTCGGTAATCAAAAACGATTTGGCGTGCGGGTGATACAAACAGGTCGGATGAAATTGCACAAATTCCAGATTAGCCACACGACAGCCGGCGCGCCAAGCCATGGCGACGCCATCGCCCGTCGCCGTATCCGGATTCGTCGTATAGAGAAATACTTTACCGGCCCCCCCGGTCGCCAATACGGTGAACCCCGCCGACACCGTCTCCACTTGGCCGTTCAGCGTATTCAACACATAAGCGCCATGCACGCTGTTGATGCTGCCTTCGCGGCCCAATTGGCGATCGGTAATCAAATCGATGGCGATATGTTGCGGCCACATGCGCACGTTTTCGCGCTCACGCAGACGCGCCAACAAAATATCTTGCACAGCGCGCCCCGTTGCATCGGCGGCGTGCAACACGCGCCGCCGCGAATGGCCGCCTTCACGCGTCAAATGAAAAGCGCCACCTTCCAGATCAAACGGCGCGCCTTGATCGATCAGCCACTGCAGGGCAGCCGGCGCAGCTTCAACTACGCGCCGCACCACTGCTTCGTCGCACAAACCCGCACCCGCAACCAAGGTATCGCGCACATGCTCATCGAAACTGTCATCGTCGCCCATCACGGCAGCAATGCCGCCTTGCGCCCAATAACTGGAACTATCCTCCGGCGATTTTTTGGTCACAATCAGCACCTGCAGGCTGGCCGGCAAAGACAGCGCCAAGGTGACCGCAGCCAGACCAGAACCAATAATAAGAACGTCGTAACGATGCATAAGAACACCCAGCGCTAAAGTAAACCGCAAAAGTAAACCGAAAAAACAGCACGCAATAAAGCCCAGCAACCTTGCCCTGAAAACAGGCGGTTATACTCGCACGCTGAATGGATCAGAGGAAGTCGGGGCTGATTATGTCAGCGCCCAGATAAATGAACACAAGCAGATTCACCCATTATGCGGATATCGGACGAATGAAATCGCCGCCGCGATCAACGCAGAGACCAGAATGAGCGACCGAGATATAGACCTTCAGATCGTCGAGCGGGTGCGTCAAGGCGACCAGCAAGCTTTCGGAATTTTGGTCGAAAAATACCAACGAAAATTGTTACGCCTGCTGTCACGCATGGTGCGCGACCCGCATGAAATCGAAGACATCGCGCAGGAATCCTTCATCAAGGCTTACAAAGCCCTGCCGCAATTTCGCGGCGATGCGGCTTTTTATACCTGGCTGTACCGCATTGCCATCAACACCGCCAAAAATTATTTGGTTTCACGCGGCCGCGCCATGCGGACGGTTTCCGACCAAGCCATGAACGAAGACGATGAACCGGATGAACGTTTGATGGCCCAGGATGCCGGCGATCCAGAAACGGAACTCTTGTCCAAACAAGTAGCCATAGCCATCAATCAAGCGGTAGACGCACTGCCCGCCGAACTCCGCGAAGCGATTACGTTACGAGAAATCGAAGGTATGAGTTACGAAGAGATCGCCGAATCAATGGCTTGTCCTATCGGTACGGTGCGTTCTCGGATATTTCGAGCGCGAGAAGCAATTTCACTCAAGCTACGCCCAATTCTGGGCACGCCGAATGATAGAAGGTGGTAAATATGGTTCAACATGTGATGAAAACTCAATCGACACACGTTCAAAATGAAACGTCCGAAAGTCAGGCGCAAATGCTTTCTGCTCTGATTGACGGCGAACTCTCCGATGAGCAAGCGAGCTTGGCCATCAAACAGCTCAGCCGCAACGATGCCCTGCACGTGCAATACGCTGATTACATTGCCATCGGTGATGCCATGCGCGGCCTCAGCGCGCAGTCTAGCCACTTCACCCATAACGTCATGGCTGCACTTGCCCAGCAGCCTGTTGTTTTGGCCCCCACGCCGGCCTCCGGGTTTGCCAACACGCGTAAACCCACCAATCGACGCCCGGCGCTCTGGCTGGCCGCCGCCACCGTCACCGCCATCTCGTGGAGTCTGTGGCAAAGCGAGCCCAGTGATCCGGCTACAGCCGCCATGGCCCACTATACCCACACCGAAAGCAGCATGAATCAGCCGGCCAGCTTGCACGCCGCCCAGCCGGATGCTTCTCACCCCGATGCTTCACAACCATACCTGGCCGCCCATCAAGATTTCGCGCAAGCCGTCATTTCTACTTCAGAAATGCGCTTCAGCAACGCCTCGCTTGAGGTTTGGCACGGGGCAGGACACGGGGTTAAACAATGAATCGCGCTGCGACTTTGACAATGAATCGCACGGCGACTTTGGCCCGACAAGCAAAATGGCTGGCCACCGGCCTGCTGACGCTACAAGCGGCTCTGCCGGCACACGCAGCGCCTTCCGCACAAGCCGCCACGCCGCTTAGCCACGATGATGCCTCGGTATTTTTGCAGCGCATGTCCGACGCCGCCCGCCAAATGGCCTACGAAGGGGTATTTGTTGTTCAGCAAGGCTCAAGCATTCAAACTTTATCGATCAGCAATCGCCCCATAGGCACGGCCAAAGACAGCCGGCTGGCCGCCATGGATGGCGTGCAACGTGAAGTCCACTGCTCGCGCAGCGGCTCCATCAGCCTCATCACCGAAGGCGGTCAGATCAAACAGGAAAAACGCCTGAACAGCCGACATTTCCCCGACTTACTCCCGTCCGAAGCTAACGGTCTAGCCAATTTCTATACCGTTAAATTAGGCGAATCAGCGCGCGTAGCCGGCTTGGAATGCCAGCAAATTGAACTACAGCCGAAAGATGCTTTTCGTTGGGGGTATGTCCTGTGTGCCGACAAAACCAGCGGCCTTCCTTTAAAAGCCGTCATGATCAACGAAAACAACCAGCCGCTGATGCAATACGCCTTCGCCGAAATCCAAATCGGCAACTTACCTAAAAACCGGCCGGCAGCGCGCGTAACGCAGACAGAGCCTCCCTCCATCCCCACCAACACCCGCCCAATTCAAATTGAAACGGTCAACATCAAACATCTGCCGCCCGGCTTCAGCCGCATCAGCGCCGTCAAACGCACGCTACCGAACAAACCGGGCGAAGTTGAACATTGGGTATTCAGCGACGGGTTAACCCATATCTCACTCTTTCTCGAACCCGCCAATCCGCCGATCAAAAGCCTACGCGGCCAAAGCAAGCAAGGCATGATCAATCTGGCCAAGCGCCAGGTTGGCCCCCTGCAAGCCACCGTCCTCGGCGATGCACCTTGGCCGGCGATTGAAGCCATTACCATCGGCCTGGAAGCACGCACACAAACCGCGCACGCACTCGGAGATAAACCGTGATCGAATCACCGGCGCGTATTCGCCGCATTGACGGCGAAACAGCTTGGGTGGTCAGCGAAGCGCCTTCCTCCTGTGGTGCGTGCGCGGGCAAAGGCTGCGGCTCTTCCATTTTTGCCCGCTTCTGGCACGCCGACGCGGCCGAATTCCCCGTCACCAACGCCATTGGTGCAAAAGAAGGCGAAGCCGTTGTTATCGGCTTGCCAGATGGCGCACTTCTGCACGCCGCGCTCAGCGCTTATGGTGTCGCGTTATTATTGTTAGTCGTTGGCGCTTGGCTGGGCCATGTTTTTTTCGGGGAACCGGGCGCAATTGCTGGCGGTCTGGTCGGGCTGGCAAGCGCAGCGATTCGGCTCAAACGTCAATCTGGCTCTTCAACGCACCTAAGGCAACCGCCGGTTATTCTTCGGCACGGTGAGCCTGAGCCTCGCAGCAGTTGCCGTAAATCCTGATTTTTCTGTATTTTGTGTTTTTAACATTTCACGAGGTGAGACATGAATAAATGGCTAGCTTTGTTAGGACTCACTGTCAGCTTGGTCGCAGGCGGTGTCAGCGCTCAACAATTACCCGACTTCACTGAACTGGCAGAAAAACAATCCCCTGCCGTCGTCAACATCACCACCACGCAAGACAATCGACCACATCCACGCGGCCGCAAACTGCCAGAGCCAGATGAAATGTTCGATTTCTTCCGACGCATGATTCCGCCCGAAGGCCAGGCCATGTTGCCGCCCAAACGTGGCCAAGGTTCCGGCTTCATTATTTCTGCCGATGGTTACATTTTGACCAATACCCACGTCATTGACGGTGTCGATGAAGTCGTCATCAAATTAAACGACAAGCGTGAGTTCCGCGCCAAAGTGATCGGCACCGATACCCGCACCGACATCGCCCTAATCAAGATCAACGCAACTAAGCTCCCTTACGTAAAAATCGGTGACATTGATAAATTGCGGGTTGGTGAATGGGTGCTGGCCATTGGCGCGCCCTTTGGCTTCGAAAACTCAGTGACCGCTGGCATTGTTTCGGCAAAGGGTCGCAGCCTGCCGCAAGAAAATTATGTGCCGTTTATCCAAACTGACGTTGCCGTCAACCCTGGCAACTCAGGCGGCCCCTTATTCA
>CAYWXO010000059.1:11291-15584 GCA_964462255.1 uncultured Thiobacillus sp.
TGCGCGGTGAAGTGGTTGGCGTCAATTCACAAATCATTTCGCGTTCCGGTGGCTACATGGGCTTGTCATTTGCCATTCCAATCGACGTGGCGATGGATGTAGCAGAACAACTGAAAACACGCGGCAAGGTTAACCGTGGCCGTATCGGGGTCGCTATTCAAGAAGTGACCGCCGATCTGGCGGAATCCTTCGGCCTGAGTGAGCCCTCCGGCGCATTGGTCGCTGATATTGAGCCGGGCAGCCCAGCCGAAAAGGCCGGCTTGCAAGTCTCCGACATCATCCTGAAATTCGACGGCAAAAAAATCAACGCCTCGATCGACCTGCCACGCTTGGTCGGTGCCGCTAAGCCGGGCAGCTCTGCCACGCTGTCAATTTGGCGCAAAGGCGAGAAACGTGACCTGAAAATTCAAATCGGCGAAATGGCCGATAACAAGGTCGCCGCCAAAACTGCGGAAAGCAAACCGGTTAATCGTGCTGGCTTGGCGGTGAGCGAATTATCACGCGAGCAAAAGAGCATGCTAAAAATCAACAACGGCGTTTTGGTTGAAGAAGTCAGCGGACCCGCCGTGCGTGCCGGCATCCAAACCGGTGATGTCATCGTCGCGGTGAATAATCGCGAGGTGAATACGCCAGAAGAATTCGAACTGTTGATTAACGACACCAGCCGCAAGAGCGCTGCGCTGTTGATCAAACGCGGTGAAAATGCCCATTACGTCTCGCTCCGCTTGAGCAAATAGCATTTTTCATCGCAGTTCTTGTTTTTGGTGCAACGCCCGGCTCATCACCGGGCGTTTTTTATGACGACGCCCTCTTTTGGGGCCACGACAGCGCAGTTTATGAAAGGATCCGGCCTGTTCTGATTTACTTACGCAGCCGTCTAAAACGATAATTTGCGTTTTATAGCGCTGCCCAAGGGAAACGCCATGTTCAAAGACCGCTATGCCTGGAGCGTTTCGGGCCTGATTGTCCTATTACTGCTTTCTGCCTTAGGCAGTTATGCAATTGGGGGCTTGGTTTTCTTAACCCTAGCCGAATTACTGCCAGGCTATGTCCTCGGCTTCATACTCACCGGCCTGACGGTCGGCATTTCTTTGCTGGTGACCCACTACCGCATTATCCGGCCTTTAATGGCAGCGAAAACCATACTGGAAACGCAAACAGGCTCGCCACAGGAACTGCTCAAAAACAACGCCGTGCTCGGTCCGCTGCTGTCGCAAGCCTGCTCACTTGGCGTCAACACCGTTTCTTTGCTCAGCGAAGTCTCCAGCGTCATCGACCGTAACTCCATCGCGCTGGCCGAAACCTCCCACAAAACCGATGCCCTGGATCGCAACATTGCCTTGTTGGCCGACAAAGCGCGTGACATTTCTGCCGCAGCCGACAATATCCACTCCACAACAGCAGAAGTCGTGCAAAACGCTGACTCGGCGTCTCGCGCAGCACAACGCGCCAAAGACGACAGCGTCACGGGACAAGCTGCAATCGACTCCATTGGCGGCGAATTTTCCCAAATAAAACTACAAGCAACGGCAGCTTCGGCAGCGGTCAGCCAATTGGCCGCCAAGTCTGAACACATTGAAAGCATCAGCAAAACCATCAAGGAAATAACCGATCAAACCAATTTACTCGCGCTCAATGCCGCCATTGAAGCAGCCCGCGCAGGCGAAGCCGGGCGCGGCTTCGCCGTAGTGGCGGATGAAGTGCGCAAGTTGGCGACACGCACCGCCGAAGCCACGACCGGCATCGAATCAACGGTCTATGAGATTCGGCAAGATGTCGCGCACGCCCAATCGGTCATCGCCTCGCTCACCGGCGTAATCGAACGCGGTTCGCAGACGATCAGCCACGTTTCCGGACGCTTGGGCGAAGTCATGGCGCACGGCCAAGTGCTGGACAGCGAAATTAATGCCATCGTGGACGGTGCCGAACGAAATCATAGCGAAGTGGAGCAAATCACCGGTTCCCTCAACCTTATTCGCGAACAGATCGACACCCTCAGCACGCACATGCACGCCTTTTCTGCCCAAGCGTTGGAGTTATCCGAGCTCGGCGAAGGGCTGCAAGAAGTTCTTGTAGAATCAGAGGGCAATCCACACGGGGCTATCTTTAAAACGGCCTGTAACACCGCAGCGGCGATTGGGCACGCCTTCGAACAGGCGGTAGAAAAAAATCAAATTTCGCTAGCCGATCTATTTGACCGACATTTCACCGCCATCCCCAACACCGACCCAGTGAAATATCGCAGTCGGTTCGATGCACTAGCCGATAAGCTATTACCGGATATCCAAGAAGCGGTCTTAACGCAAAACCCCAATATCGTCTTCGCCATTGCCACCACACCGGAAGGCTACGTTCCCACCCATAACCGCCGCTTTAGCCAGCCCCTCACCGGCAACAAAGAGAAGGATCTCGCCGGCAATCGTACCAAACGCATTTTCAATGATCACACTGGCTCACGCTGCGGCAGCCATACACGCAAAGTTTTACTCCAAACCTATAAACGCGACACCGGCGAAGTTATGCACGACCTCTCCGTCCCCATCATGGTCAACGGTCGGCACTGGGGCGGCTTACGCATTGGTTATAAGGCAGGGACACGCTGACGCTAACTGGGGCATATCTCTTCACTTCGATCCCCTTCACCTCCAACCCCTTCACCTCCAACCCTTCTAACGCAAACCATCATGATCCTGACACTGAAAGTTACCCTAATTTATGGACCGCACGCCAACGACTGGGAGGGCGTGTTTGAAATTGACTCGTCATCGCCACTTGAAGAGCTCCGTTACGCCATCCAAAAGACAGTAGATTTCGACGATGATCACCTCTACGAATTCTACATGGCTAGATCAGTGAGAAGTCGCAAGCGCACCAGGATTGACGACAACATCGAATCTTTCCACGAAGTCTATCTTAAAGACATTTTCCCGCTTCCGGATCGGCAGACTCTTTTTTACTTCTATGACTTTGGTGACTACTGGACTTTCAAAATCACAAAAACAAGAGCGAAGATGCATGAGCCGAACCCTGATCTCGAGTATCCACGGCTCATCTTGGAAAGCGGCAAAAGACCCGTTCAGTATCCATCAACCACCGAAGAATGGTGAGATATTGTGCGGCGACTCGTACGTGATTAACCGCAAGTGCTGAAAAGGGGGCGATAAAGTCGATCACCCAAACGGGTACGCCCACAGAGTGTGACGGCAGATTGGCTGGTGGATGAGCGCAGGTTTTCCAAAGCAGGCAGTAATGCTATTGAGGCTCACCTCGTACGACACGAAATGTCGTACGAAGTGAATATAGTCTTGTCCATCCAAACTCATAGCCAACCGCTCAGGTGCCGACATCATGAAAACCCCAAACTTTCTCCGCATCGCCCCAGAAGCTCAGATCAGCAAAATACGCGACCAGCGCCATGCTGAAGACTACGCCGTCTTGCTGGGCATCTGGTTAATCGATATCGCCTTTGCCCTGCGCCTACCGCAGCAAACCGAAAATCTGGAGCAAATTTTCAACGACGACGATTTTATCAAGGTCTGCGGCGTGCCGGAACTCAATCAACTCTTCGTCGGTGCGCAGACCAACGACTGCGATCTGCCTGCCTTTCTGCGCATTGGAGGAGATGAAGACGACGACGGCAACGTCGACGAAGAGCCAATCATCCCCAAACAGCGGCGCAAAAAAACCAAAGCCCCATCAATTAGCCAGCAACAAAAAGCCATCATCCATCTATTGCAGAAACGCCGCAAAACCTTGCTGCGCCAGGGGATCGACAGCCAATTGCCGCTGTTCCGCAATATTGAACGCGTCGGACAGATGTTGCACCTGAACGATACCGAGAAAGCCATGCTCTGTTTCGTTGCCATGCTGCGCAATTGCCAGCACCTACGTCATGCCCTAATGATGGTGCCGGTTGAACTTGATGACCATGATCTACATGACGCATTGGCTCAGATCAGCGGCTATCCAGAGGAGCAGGTTAAGCAGGCGCTGCACAGGAACTCGGTACTGATTACCTCGGGCTTGATCACCATTGATCATAATCAAGAAGGGCTGAACAAAAAAATCGATATCCTGCACAACTTACGTAGCGTCTTGTTTGAAACCTTAATGGACGATGACGACCTAAGCCGACGCATCCTACATCGGGCTCCCCTCGGTAAATTGCAACTCAATGATTTCCCTCACCTGCAGCGCGACAGTGAACTGCTGTGTACTTATCTGCGTGGTGTCATCCGCGAAAGTGCGCGCGGTGCCAACATTCTGCTCTACGGCCCGCCGGGCACCGGCAAG
>CAYWXO010000060.1:0-4447 GCA_964462255.1 uncultured Thiobacillus sp.
CATGATTTGCGCATGGCTCAATTCGGCACGCACGCCTTATCGTTACACCTTATCGTTGCACTATCCCTTCTTCCGCGCCTGATCATCCAGGCTTTTTAGATAAGCCATTTTCTCGGCAATCTTACTTTCCAAGCCCCTTGGTACCGGCTGATACCAGCCCGGTTCTGCCATGTCATCTGGCAGATAGCTTTCGCCTGCAGCATACGCATTAGGCTCATCATGGGCGTAACGGTAATCATGGCCGTAGCCTAATTTTTTCATTAGCTTGGTCGGCGCGTTCCTGAGATGAACGGGTACTTCACGACTTTTATCGTGTTTAACGAAAGCGAGTGCTTGCTTGTAGGCCATGTAGCCCGCATTGCTCTTGGCGGCAATGGCTAAGTAAATCACCGCTTGCGCTAAGGCGAGCTCACCTTCTGGTGACCCCAAACGTTCGTAAGTCAGTGCCGCATCGTTGGCAATTTGCATGGCTCTTGGGTCGGCAAGCCCGATGTCTTCCCACGCCATGCGAATAATACGTCGGGATAAATATTTAGGATCAGCGCCGCCATCCAGCATACGTGTGAGCCAATAAAGCGCCGCATCCGGGTTTGATCCTCTGACTGATTTGTGCAGTGCAGATATTTGGTCATAAAAATTGTCGCCGCCCTTGTCAAAGCGCCGGACGTTAACGGTTAGGGCGTGTTGAATAAAATCCGCATCCACCGTAGTTACGCCGCTGGTTGCGGCGGCGGTGTCGCACTGTTCAAGCAGATTAAGCAAGCGGCGGGCATCGCCATCCGCATAACCAATCATGGTGGCAATGGCTTGCTCAGCAAACTGAAGATGGTGCAGTGCCTGATCGTTTACCCTGGCGAGAAGTTGGCGCAATTCATCATCACTGAGGGACTTCAGTACATAAACTTGAGCGCGTGACAATAACGCTGAGTTGACTTCGAAAGAGGGATTTTCCGTGGTGGCCCCGATGAAAGTCACCAGCCCAGATTCCGCATAAGGCAACAAAGCATCTTGTTGCGACTTGTTGAAGCGGTGAATTTCATCGACAAATAAAATGGTGTGTTTGCCGTGCGATAAATTCTGTTCAGCTTGTTCCATTGCTGCACGGATGTCTTTTACACCGGAAAAGACCGCAGAAAGTGCAATGAATTCACACGCGAAGGCTTGCGCCGTCAACCTGGCCAAGGTCGTTTTACCCACCCCCGGCGGCCCCCAGAGAATCATGGAATGCGGCTTGCCTGATTCAAAAGCCAAACGTAACGGGCGGCCGGCTCCCAGCAAATGCGTTTGTCCAATGACCTGATCAATGTGGGCTGGGCGCAGGCGCTCAGCAAGCGGCGCAGGCAAAAAGCGCGCTGAGGATTTCTGCGCGGTCGCGTCAGCGCAGGCCGACGCTGGCGTCACGCCGCCAAACAGATCAGGGCTGCCAGCCTCAACGGTCGCCAATGACGTCGGCACCTTTCGGCGGCGTGAACTTGAACAAGCTGCCGCCTAATTTAGGATTTCGTTGCAGGTTGCTGAAACGCAATAAGGTGGTCTGGCCGAAATTGTCTTTCAATTCCATGGCCTGCAAGTCATTACCCTTAAAGCCCATACGGACGCGTTCAAAACTGCCTTCTCTACTTTTTGGGCTGGCTTCTAACCATTCCAGCCCTTCCTTGACGCCGGCATCTTTCAAATTGAACAATTTATCAATGTTGTTATCGCCAGCTAGCAGCGCGGCCGGGCTATCGCCGAGCGCTTGATCAAGCTTGCGCACCGTCACCTGATCGAGATCTTCATCGTATATCCAGACTCTTTGACCATCGCCAACGATGAGCTGCGCGTAGGGTTTTTGATACACCCAGCGAAACTTTCCCGGCCGCAAGAAGAATAAATCGCCGCTGGCTTCTTGGGTTTTACGGCCGGCGCGGTCCTGCACGGTTTGCGTAAAGTTGGCTTTCAGACCTTGGGTGCTGGCGACAAAGGCTTCCAAGCGGTCTTTCGAGTCGGCAACAGCCGCGCTGGAAAGGGCGATGAATACTAGCGAAATCAGGGTTTTACGTATCATTTTTAGGGGCGATTACTTCACGGTTACCATTTGTTTGCATGGAGGAGACGAGGCCGGCATGTTCCATGGCCTCAATGAGTCTGGCGGCCCGGTTATAGCCAACGCGCAATTGGCGTTGCACTGACGAGATGGACGCGCGGCGACTCTTTAGGACGTATGCCACGGCATCATCATAGAGTGGGTCGGCTTCGGCGCTTTTGTCGCCATCCGCCTCGCCGGCGTCATCTTCCGGATTTTCCAGAATGCTTTCGTCATATTGCGGCGGCCCGAGTTCCTTCAGCCAGGCAGTGACGCGATGCACTTCTTCGTCAGAGACAAACGCGCCATGCAATCGGGTCGGCACACCATGGCCGGGCGGCAAGTACAGCATATCGCCCTGACCTAACAGCGATTCAGCGCCTTGCTGATCGAGTATGGTGCGCGAGTCGATGCGGCTGGTGACTTGAAACGAGACGCGCGTTGGAATATTCGCTTTGATTAAGCCAGTAATCACATCAACGGAAGGGCGTTGCGTAGCCAAGACCAGATGAATGCCGGATGCACGCGCTTTTTGCGCCAGGCGAGCGATCAGTTCTTCCACCTTTTTGCCGGCGACCATCATCAAATCGGCCAGCTCATCAATCAGCACAACAATAAAGGGGAGGGTGGCGAGACGTTCCGGGTTTTCTGGTGTGAGGGAAAAAGGATTGTTCAGCGGCTGGCCGGCTTTTTCCGCATCGCGCACTTTTTGGTTGTAGCCGCCGATGTTGCGCACACCTAAATTCGACATTAAACGATAGCGCTTTTCCATTTCGTTCACGCACCAGTTCAAGGCGGAAGCGGCCAGTTTCATGTCGGTCACCACCGGTGCCAATAGATGCGGAATACCCTCATAAGTGGAAAGCTCCAACATTTTCGGGTCAACCATGATCAAACGCACTTCCTGCGGCGTTGCCTTGTAAATCAAGGACAGAATCATCGCGTTGATGGCGACCGATTTGCCGGAACCGGTGGCACCGGCAACCAGTACATGCGGCATTTTACCTAGATCCGCCACGATGGGGTTGCCGCTGATGTCCTTGCCCATCGCCATGGTTAGCGGCGAGGCGTTGTCGTTGTAAACCTTGGCCGAGAGAATTTCCGATAAGCGCACGACTTGGCGTAGCGCATTGGGCAGCTCCAGGCCCATACAATTTTTACCGGGGATCGTTTCAACCACACGAATGCTGACTAATGAGAGGGCACGCGCCAAGTCTTTCGCCAGATTGGTGATCTGACTGCCTTTAACACCTGAAGCCGGTTCGACTTCAAAACGGGTAATCACCGGGCCGGGATACGCCGCCAATACCTTCACTTCAACACCGAATTCGCGCAATTTGCGCTCAATCAAACGAGAAGTCGCCTCTAAGCCGACTTGATCAATCTGCGTGATGGTCTGCTCGGCTTCATCTAATAATCGCAGGGGAGGGCGCTGGGAATCGGGCGGTTCCGGGAAGAGGGAGGCTTGACGTTCTTCCTGCACGCGCTTGGATTTTTCAATGACCACGACCGGCGCTTCGATGCGAACTGGCGGCTCATGGTGGATGCGTTTGCGTTCTTGTTGCACGCTTTCTTCCCGCTGAGTGGTGGCGTGTTGACCGGCTTTGACATCGCGCCAGGCCTGCCATTTGATCCAGAGTCGATGGCCCAGCCATTCCAGTCCTGTGCCAATTTTTTCCGCCACTTGCAACCATGATATGCCGGTGAACAAGCTGAAACCGACGCCCCAAGCCAACAGCAGCAAGACGGTGCCGCCTTCAAAGCCGAATATGGCCTGCACCAGATGCGATAGGCTGTCACCTATGGCACCGCCGGCGGTGAGTGGCAATTGCATCGGCAAACTGTGAAAACGCATGGCTTCCAGCGTGCTGCCGCTGATAAGGATCAACGCGAAGCCGAAGAGCATGATGCCAACGCCCGGGCGATGTTCCGACTCCATCGCGCCGATGCGACGGTAGCCGCGCCAGACAGCAAACAGCGACAACACAACCCATAACCAGGCTGAAGCACCAAATAAATACAGGAGCAGATCAGCAGACCAGGCCCCGAAATGGCCGCCCGCGTTTTGAATGGGCTGATCGCCGCCCACGCGCGACCATCCGGGATCTTGCGGCTGGTAAGTCAGCAAAATCAGGCCGAGATACAGGGCCATGCCAACAGCAACCAGCCACCAAGCCTCACGCAGCAAGGTCGTGACGCGGGGAGCGAGTGATTTACGCGCAGGTTTGGCGACGGCGCAGCGTCGATTAGGCTTACTTAGCATGGCGCGCACTATAAAGGATGACTTGCTTTCTCTCTACTTGCTTTCGCTTCACATGGCAGCATATTGTCGTGCAGCCAGCAAGCTTGCCATACTCTGAATCGATATTATGTCAAATTGCA
>CAYWXO010000060.1:4547-15230 GCA_964462255.1 uncultured Thiobacillus sp.
TGCATATCGCGTGCATATCGCTTTCCGCCATCATTCAGCCAGTTGGCTGGTAAAATAGCCCCACTTCGTTTTTCAACCCACGCAAGGAGATTTCATGTCCACACAACATTCCCCACTTCTTATTCTCGGTTCCGGTCCGGCGGGTTATACCGCTGCGGTTTATGCGGCGCGCGCCAATTTAAAACCGGTTTTAATTACCGGCCTGCAACAAGGTGGCCAGTTGATGTCCACCACGGAGGTTGATAATTGGCCAGCCGATGTTAATGGCGTAATGGGCCCCGAATTAATGCAGCGCTTTCAATCGCATGCGGAACGGTTTAATACCGAGATTATTTTCGATACCATCAGCGCGGTTGATTTATCGCAGCGTCCTTTTACCTTGACCGGTGATTCCGCTTCTTATACCTGTGATGCTTTAATTATCGCGACCGGTGCCTCAGCCATGTATTTAGGCTTGCCTTCAGAACAGGCTTTTATGGGTAAAGGGGTTTCCGGCTGTGCAACGTGTGATGGCTTTTTCTATAAAGGCCAAGCGGTCGCAGTGATTGGTGGCGGCAATACGGCCGTTGAAGAAGCGCTTTATTTGGCCAATATCGCTCAACATGTGACGCTGGTACATCGGCGTGACACATTCAAGGCGGAAAAAATCATGGTTGAAAAACTCATGGAAAAGGTCAAGGAAGGCAAAATCACCCTCGAATTAAATAGCACTTTAGATGAAGTTTTAGGCGATAAATCCGGTGTTACGGGTATTCGTTTGAAGCATATTCAAACCAACGACACAAAAGATATTTCACTGATGGGCGTATTTATTGCCATTGGCCATAAACCGAATACCGATATTTTCAAAGGGCAACTTGAAATGAATGGGCAAGGCTATCTGGTGACGCACGGTGGCCAACACGGTAATGCAACGCAGACCAGCGTCACCGGCGTTTTTGCGGCAGGTGATGTGCAGGATCATATCTATCGGCAAGCCATCACCAGTGCCGGAACCGGCTGTATGGCCGCACTGGATGCAGAGCGTTATCTTGATAAGTTAAATTAACTTTTTGCGCTAACATCATGAAAATGCGTGGATATCTCAGTGATGCGGATCGAGAAGTTTTTCGATCCGCGCTGACCGATGTCACGCCGATGACACCACACGGACGCGTCGTGACAGATGCGCCGCGTCCGCTTCCTATTCCTTTGAACAGGTTACGTGATGAACGTGAAGTAATTTATGAATCGTTACACGACCCTATCCGTTGGGATGAAGCAACGGAGAATGGGGATGAACTTTCTTTTGTGCGGCCCGGACTATCGCGACAGATTTTGCGCCGTTTAAGACGTGGCGATTGGGTCTCGCAAGCCGAGCTTGATCTGCATGGCCTCATCCGCAGCGAAGCCAAACTTGAGTTAGTCGATTTTCTGTTTGAATGCAAACGGCGTGGTATTCGCTGTATTCGAATTATTCACGGTAAAGGCCTGGGTTCAAAAAATCGTGAACCTGTTCTTAAATTGCATGTGCGGCATTGGCTCATGCAGCGCGATGAAATCATGGCTTTTGTGCAGGCCAGAGCCGTGGATGGCGGTAGCGGTGCGGTTATGGTTTTGTTGAAATCATCGCCGCATTAATAATATTTTCAAGTTGAATCTTGTGTTGGCTGGCAATCCCGGTGGCCGGTGAAGAAGATTCGGGTCGCCCGGCATAACGTAAAGGTAAGCGAGATAATTGACGTAAATGATGCGCCATAAAACGCCATGCCCCTTGATTGCGCGGTTCATCCTGCGCCCAGATTAATTCTTCCGCCTTGTTGTAATGCGCAAACAAATCGCTTAATTCAGTATCTGGCACCGGATATAACTGTTCAATTCTGATTAAGGCAATATGGTCAAGCGCCCTCTCCTTTTTTACCCGTATTAAATCATAATAAATACGGCCACTACAAAAAACCAAGCGCTTTATATTTTCGGGTGCAGTATTTTCCGGGCTTTCCAATAATGGTTGAAAAGCGCCTTTCGCTAATTCGCTCAACGGCGAAGTGGCCTCTGGATGGCGTAATAAACTTTTTGGCGTAAATAAAATTAAAGGTTTGCGATAAGGCCGCACAATTTGCCGCCGCAGGACATGAAATATCTGTGCGGGCGTGCTGGGTTGAATAATTTGAATATTGTCATGCGCGGTCAATTGCAAGAAACGCTCAATACGACCGGATGAATGTTCTGGCCCCTGCCCTTCATAACCATGCGGCAAAAATAACGTCAAACCATTCAAACGCCCCCATTTAGTTTCTCCGGCGGCAATAAATTGATCGATGACCACTTGCGCACCATTGGCAAAGTCGCCAAATTGCGCTTCCCAAATAGTTAAATGATCCGGTGCGGCACCGGCGTAGCCATATTCAAAGCCCAGCACGGCCTCTTCAGACAACAGCGAATCAATAATCAGAAAATTGGCCTGCCCCGGAATTAAATGCTGTAACGGAATAAACACGCCCGCATCCCAACGTTCACGGTTTTGATCGTGCAATACGGCATGACGATGGAAAAAAGTGCCCCGCCCCGCATCTTGTCCAGTCAAGCGCACCGGCACGCCATCACTCAGCAAACTGGCATAGGCCAGATTTTCCGCCATGCCCCAATCCAGCGCCTGCCCGCCCTCCCCCATCAATTTCCGATCATCCATGATTTTTTTCACGCGCGGATGTAGGGTGAAATTCACCGGAATATCAAGTAAGCGATTAGCTAAAGCCTGTAAGCGATTCAGTGGAATTTCCGTGTGCGCAGCATGCCGCCAATGCGTATCGCGATACGGCCCCCAATCGGCTGAGCTCTGACTTTTTGCGCCAGCCTGATGGCTGGCAGGCGCATCCAATTGCGCCTTGTACGCTTGAATCATGGTGGCGGCTTCTTCCACGCTGACCACATCAAGCTGCGCCAAACGTGCTGCATAAAGCGCACGCGTACTCGGTAAGGCATTGATTCGACGATACATTAAGGGCTGCGTCACCATCGGTTCATCTTGTTCGTTATGGCCGAGCCGGCGATAACAAATCAGGTCGATGGCAATGTCACGTTTCCAGAACATACGATATTCGATGGCTATACGCGCGGCGCGCAGCACCGCTTCTGGATCATCACCATTAACATGCAACACCGGTGATTCGACCATTTTCATGACATCAGTGCAATAAAGACTGGAACGCGAGTCGCGCGGATCAGAGGTGGTAAAACCAATTTGGTTGTTAATGATGATATGCAGGGTGCCACCCGTTCTAAATCCCCGCGTTGCCGCCATATTCAGGGTTTCCATCACCACGCCCTGACCGGCAAAAGCGGCATCACCGTGTATCAAAATTGGCATGACCTGGCTGCCGTCACGATCGCCGCGTCGTTGTTGTTGCGCCCGCACCCAGCCAATCACAACCGGGTTAACAATTTCGAGATGCGACGGATTAAAAGCCAGTGCGACGCGAATATTGCCGCCCGCGGTGACCAGATCAGTGGCAAAGCCTTGGTGATATTTCACATCACCACTCCGGCGGACATCTATTTCTTCATGCTGCGCGTGCTCAAATAATTCGATGACGGAACGATCCATCACGTTATGCAACACATTCAACCGGCCGCGGTGCGCCATCCCTAAGCCAATTTCTTGAATGCCGACGCGCGCCGATTGCTCAATCAAATCATTCAATAACGGAATGAGAGATTCAGCCCCTTCCAGAGAAAAACGCTTTTGGCCGACAAAGCGGGTATGCAACGTCTTTTCTAATGTTTCCGCTGCCGTTAATTGTCGTAATAACCAGGATTGCACATCCGCATCTAACGTAATGGCATCACTGCTATCTTCTAACCGCTTTTGCAGCCAGCGTTTTTGCTGGGTGTTGTTCAAATGCATGTATTCCGCCGACAACGTACCGCAATATGCCTTTTTCAAGCGAGTCAATATATTACGCAGCGTATCTCTTCCGTTATTACCTTTATCTTTGCCGTTGTTTACCTTACCTCGGCCCTCCCCGCCGGCTAATGAGCCAGTCTCGAATGATTGATCTAAATCAGCCGGGGTGAGGCCATGGGTGGCAGGATCCAGTTCGGGAATGCGCGGCGTCGCTTGCTGTTTGAGCGGATCCAGATCAGCTGCACGAAAACCATGAAAACGGTAAGCGTTGATCAACTGCAACACGCCCACCTGGCCAGCTTCACATTTAAGCAACGGCGTGTCGGACAGCGTGGGGATATCAACGGCACGCTGGCCAGCAATCGGCGTCGGATTAAGATTAGCTGCGGGTATCTGCTCAGGAAATTTTGCTGCAAAAGCAGCCAGATATTCAGCGCTACCCGAAAATAATGCCGTGGAAAAAGGGGCGTCTTGCGTCATGGTCAGATTGTTTAAATTCAGACGTTAGGAGTTAAGTGCAGTGTTAAGTGCGGTGTTGCGTCCATCGACCGGCACAAACTCGCGGCGTAATGGTCCGGTATAAAGTTGGCGCGGACGGGCAATTTTATGGCCGGGTGCGGCAATCATTTCATTCCATTGCGCAATCCAACCGGCCGTTCTGGCCAGCGCAAAAATAGCGGTAAACATCGAAGTTGGAATACCCAAGGCACGCAATACAATACCTGAGTAAAAATCAACATTAGGATAGAGTTTCTTTTCAATGAAATACTCGTCTTCTAATGCAATCTGCTCCAGTTTTAACGCCATCTTAAATAACGGGTCATCATGCAGACCTAGCTCGTCAAGCACCTCGTGGCAGGTCTGCCGCATAATGGCGGCGCGTGGATCCATATTTTTATAAACGCGATGGCCAAAGCCCATTAAGCGATAACTTGAGTTCTTCTCCTTGGCGCGTTCAACATATTGACCAATACGCGAGACATCGCCCATTTCTTCCAACATGCTTAATACGGCTTCATTAGCGCCACCGTGCAATGGCCCCCATAAACAGGCCGTACCCGCAGCAATGCAAGCGAACGGATTAGCAAAACTGGATCCTGCCATGCGCACGGTCGAAGTCGATGCGTTTTGCTCATGGTCAGCATGCAAGATGAAAATACGATCTAAAGCGCGTGCTAATACCGGGCTAGGCACATAAGTTTCACAGGGATTAGCATGCAGCATATGCAGAAAGTTTTCTGCATAAGTCATATGATTTTGCGGATAAATGAACGGCTCGCCCTTGTTATATTTATAAGACCAAGCGGCAATAGTAGGTACTTTAGCCAATAGTCGATACATGGAAACTTCACGTTGCTGGGCATTGGCAACATTGCTGCTTTCCGGATAAAACGCTGCCATCGCACCAATGATCGACACCATGACGGCCATCGGGTGTGCGTCGCGCCGGAAACCTTTGAACAGCGACAGCATCTGGTCGTGCAGCATGCTGTGATGGCTGATTAAAAAGTCGAATTCCTTATTCTGTTTAGCATCGGGCAGTTCGCCGTGCC
Organism: uncultured Thiobacillus sp.; assembly: GCA_964462255.1. Classification (GTDB taxonomy): domain Bacteria; phylum Pseudomonadota; class Gammaproteobacteria; order Burkholderiales; family Thiobacillaceae; genus PFJX01. The sequence continues at coordinate 9,987 of CAYWXO010000060.1, forward strand.
AAAGTAAATAGGACACCTCCAAAAAATCAGATTTTTCGGCCAATTGCTCAATCGGATAACCGCGGTAATAAAGTAAACCTTGGTCGCCATCAATGTAGGTAATACTAGATGAACAACTTGCCGTAGAAAGAAAACCGGGGTCATAAGTAAAATAACCTTGATTGCCTAAAGCCCGGGTGTCGATGACATCCGGGCCGAGCGTGCCTTGCATGATGGGGAGTTCAATGGCTTTGTTATCAAGTTGAAGCGTGGCCGTTGACGCAGTAGAGGTAGTCATCTTTTTTCACCTAAGTACCTGATTATCTTAATCTCATCCACCAATGCCAAAAACTCGGCAGGTGGGGCGCACTCCCCCGTGATCCAATCGAATAATTTCAAATCATCCTGCTGCAATAATTGAAAAAATACCGATTGTTGCACGGCGGGCAAATCACTATAGCGAACATCGAGAAAACTTGTCAGCCACACATCCAGTTCCAGCATGCCGCGCCGACATAACCAGCGCAAACGATTGAGCGATATTTCAGTCGTCACCGGTTTTATAACGCCCGTTGCACGAGGAGCGACTTGATTTTGCCGATCGCCGCGGTTGGGTTCAACCCCTTTGGACATACTTCAACGCAGTTCATGATGCCATGACAACGAAATAATCGATAAGGGTCTTCCAAAAAGTCTAATCGTTCGTTGGTGGAATGGTCGCGGGTATCGGCAATAAAACGGTAAGCCTGCAGCAAGGCGGCCGGCCCCAGGAATTTATCCGGATTCCACCAAAATGATGGACAAGCCGTAGTGCAACATCCGCATAGAATGCACTCCCAAAGACCATCTAATTCGGCCCGATCTGCACTGCTTTGCAAGCGTTCATTCTCCGGTTCTGGATCCAGATTAATCAGGTAAGGTTTGACCGCGCGGTAATGCTGATAAAACTGCGCCATATCCACCACTAGGTCACGGATAATACCTAAACGTGGTAAAGGGCGAATCTCAATCGGCTGTCGTAAGCCTTCCAGTGAAGTCACGCAAGCTAGCACATTAACGCCATTGACGTTAACGCCATCAGAACCACAGACGCCTTCCCGACAGGAACGGCGAAAAGTCAGGCTTTCATCCAGCGTATCCTTAATGGCAATCAGCGCATCCAGCACTTTTTTACCTTTTGGATCAAAGTCAAGGTCATACGCCTGCATAGTGGCGGCCGCGGCAGATTCTGGGTCGTAACGATAAATACGGAAACGCATGTCGGTACGTCCTTTTAGTACGTTCTTTCCTTGGGTTGGAAAGATTCGACGGTCAGCGGCTTCAATTTCACCGGTTTATAGTCGAGTTGATCATTCTCTCTGAAATACAGCGTGTGACGCAGCCACAGGTCGTCATTACGCTGTGGGTAATCTTCGCGGCTATGCGCGCCGCGACTTTCCGTCCGTGCCAGTGCAGAAATCAAGGTAGCGCGGGCAACCAAGAGCAGATTTTCCAGTTCTAGCGCTTCCAGGCGTGCGGTATTGAACATCTTGCTGTGATCGCTAATCGCCGCGTCGGGTAAGCGCGCTTCCACCTGATTCAGTTTTTCGATGCCTTCTTTTAGTAGTGCCTCGCTGCGGTAAACACCGCAATGGTCTTGCATGATGCGCTGCATATCGAGCCGTAAGCCAGCGACGGTTTCCGAGCCCGATTTTTTGTCCCAGCGTGCCAAGCGGGCGAGGGATTTCTCGACCTCAGCCACCGGCAGCGGACGCGGGATCGGATTATCACGCAGAAAATCAATAATATGCACGCCAGCGGCGCGGCCGAATACCACTAGATCAAGCAAGGAATTGCCGCCGAGTCGATTTGCACCATGTACGGAAACACAAGCGCACTCGCCGACAGCATACAGACCCTGTACTGGTTCTTCTGGCCCATAATGCGCTGGCGTCACCACTTGGCCGTACATATTAGAAGGGATGCCGCCCATCATGTAATGCGCGGTCGGCGTCACCGGAATTGGCGCGTTGATGGGATCGGCACCGGCAAATTGCAGCGATAACTCGCGAATGCCCGGTAAACGTGTCTTGATTTTCTCCGCACCGAGATGCTCAATTTTCAGATGGACATAATCCCCTTGTGGGCCGCAACCGCGGCCGGCACGAATTTCCTGCGCAATGGCGCGTGCCACCACATCACGCGAGGCGAGATCTTTTGCATTCGGCGCATAGCGCGTCATGAATTTTTCACCCGTCTTGTTTTCCAGGTAACCGCCCTCCCCGCGCACCCCTTCAGAAATCAGGCTGCCCACTTCCGGAATGCCGGTCGGGTGAAATTGCCAGAACTCCATGTCTTCTAAGGGTAAGCCAGCGCGTAATACCATGCCTAGGCCATCGCCGGTGTTGATGTGCGCATTGGTGGAATGGCGAAATATGCGACAGGCACCGCCGGTGGCCAGCAAGGTGGCGCGTGCTTCGAACACCCAGGCTTCACCGCTTTCAATTTCCAACGCGGTAACGCCGAGAATGCTGCCTTGCGCATCGCGAATCAGATCCAGCGCAAAAAATTCGTCGAAAAACTGGGTACGCGCGGCGATATTGCGTTGATAAAGCGTGTGCAATAAGGCGTGGCCGGTACGATCGGCCGCGGCGCAGGTGCGAATAGCCTGTTCGCCGCCGTAGTTTTGCGATTGGCCGCCAAACGGTCGCTGATAAATCTTGCCGGCATTTTTACCGCTTTCCAAACGCGAAAACGGCAGACCCATGTGCTCCAGTTCGTAAACAGCGCTGGCGGCATTGCGGCACATAAACTCAATCGCATCCTGGTCGCCCAGATAATCAGACCCCTTCACCGTGTCGTACATGTGCCAGTGCCAGTTATCATCTGAAACATTACCTAAGGCAGCGGTGATGCCACCCTGCGCCGAGACGGTATGCGAGCGCGTGGGGAAAACCTTAGAAATCAAGGCGACTTTAAGATGCGCTTGCGACAGTTGCAGCGCAGCACGCAAACCTGCGCCACCGCCGCCGATGATCACTGCATCAAAACTGCGTTTGGGGATGTTGAGTTGAGCTTGCAGCGGGTTCACGAAAGGCTCCAAAGAATGTCAGCCGTCCATACTAAACACGCAAGATAAAGCACGGCGATAATAAAATTCAAACTTAAACGCAGCACGGTGCAACCGGCGCAATGCACATAATCGATGGCTATTTCACGCAAGCCGATCCAGGCGTGCACCAGCAAAGCTGCGATGAACATGAAAAAAGCAATTTTCATGCCCAGCGGCGCAAACAAGGCACGCCACGCGAGGTAATCCAGCGTTGGCAAGCTGGCCACCCAAACTAGAAAAACCAATGAAAACAAGACCATATAAATGGCGCTGGCCCGTTGCAGCAACCACATATCCAGCCCGCGCCGCGCGCCGCTGACTTGTCGCATGCTTAGCCTTTCATGTTCAATAAACTTAACAGCGCGATTGCGCCGACCCAAATCAGTGCCGCCGCCATCGCCCACTTTGCCGTCAAACGTGCCTGTGCTTTTTCTTCGCCCCAGCCAAGGTCAAAAGCGAGATGACGCAAACCCGCAAAAAAATGATGTAATACCGCCCATAACAGCACCAAACCGAGCAGCCAACCTACGCCACCGCCGAAAAACGTCTGTACCTGCGCAAAATCTGCCGGCGAACGCAGCGACAGCATGAAAACGTACAACAAAACGGGAATGAGCAACGCCAGAAATGCACCACTCATGCGATGCAAAATGGAAACAATGCCGCCAATCGGCAGGCGGATAGCCCAAAGGTCAAGGAAAAAAGGACGTTGCTTCAGCGGCTTCCGATTCATTTAACGCTCCTTTTGCACAGTTAAAACTGATTTCCGGTCGGCGCATTTAACCTTTATTGCGTCGCACAATCAACCGCTTTGGGGGGAGTGGGTTCACTCGCCCGGTGCGAGTGAAATGAAGGCAGTAAATCGTAGGCAGGAGAAAATTGAAATGCACGCTGCTCAGGTCAGACGCGTTTCGGCTACGTCTATGCCGCAAGCTTTGGCTAGCTGCATGGTTGCATGCTCAAGACGCGACATACTGAGACGCAGCGGATCGTCTGCACTGGGAAATTTACCGATCCTGCAACTTTCCCGCTACGACTGGGGCCGATTCGCCCGGCAAATAAGCCCAAATAAACAACGGCTTAGAAATCATTGTCAATTTTAGTGGGTACACGTACCCGCTTTCCTTCAGAAGTCAGCGCAAGAGCAAGGCCTCTATCGTCTAAGCCAGGGTCGGCAATGATCTCAATTTCGGTGGACAAGCCCAAATTCCATAAGACATGCAAGACTGCGCCGAACGAGCAGGTGATATTGCCCCGCTCAATCGCCTGAATGGTCGAGCGGGAAAGCCCCGTTCTGGCCGCCATATCCCCTTGACGCAGCCGACGACGAACGCGTGCGATACGAATCCGCTCACCTAACCGCTGGGCAATAGCGGTCACTTCTTCAGGGCAACGGTCAACTAAATTGATTTTCATAACAAGCATTATGATTCTTGATGCGTGTTATGGGAAGCTTATGTAATTTGTATATCAAAAATATCAAACAAAATCCTGTTGCTAAATTTTGTCAAGCCAACTAGCCTTTAGCCATGAACACAATGAATATTCCCACTCCCATTACGTTTAAATCCTTCGTGGATGAGCAGGTGACTTCCGGTGGTTTCAGCACAAGCGCCGACCCTGCAAACGAACTGACCCGTAAGGAAGAAGATCGCCAGCAATTGCTTAGCCTCCTCCTCGCAGGCATGGCAGCTGGCTCTGCGACTCAATCGCGCAAATCGTCAGTGGGACTTCTAATAATCACTTCTAATAATCACCGCATACAATTTTCCACATTAGTTTGAATCGCACCCAGGGGGCGACACAAACTTGATCAAATATCAAAAGAGATACAAAATTCAAACATTCGGAGGATGTAGTCATGGCAAACACCACAATGTTGCACGTTCGCGTAGATGAACAAATGAAGACCGAAGCCAGTGCGGCATTGGCGTCTATGGGGCTGTCGCTATCAGATGCCGTGCGTATTTTGCTCAAACGGGTAGTCAGCGACCAGGCATTTCCGCTGGAGCTGAAGGTGCCCAATGCGCAGACTCGTGCCGCCATCGAGGAATCGCGCGCCATCATGAAGGCGCGATCGGCTCGTTTCCAGTCTGCCGATGCATTGTTCGATGACCTCGATAAAACCAGCCCGTAGCAAACGGGCAACACTGCCACGGGTCACCGACTACGCC
>CAYWXO010000061.1:0-1973 GCA_964462255.1 uncultured Thiobacillus sp.
AATCTGGGCGCGCTGCTCAAGGCCAAGCTTGATACCAAGAGTGCCGAGTGACAGATCTGGATACAGATATCAATGGTGCAATGACCCGGTCGGAGCTGATTGCCCGACTGGTTGAACGCCATTCGCATCTGGTCCCCGGTGATGTTGAACTGGCTGTTAAAACGATACTCGACGCGATGATCTTCAGCATGGTGGCAGGTGATCGTATCGAGATTCGTGGTTTTGGCAGTTTCAGTTTGAATTTTCGGCCGCCACGGGTGGGGCGTAATCCCAAAACGGGTGATAAGGTTCTTGTTGAGGGGAAATATGTGCCCCATTTCAAGGCCGGAAAGGAATTGCGCGACCGCGTGGATTACCCTGATAACGTTTGATTCTGTTATTCCGGTTTAAATAAAAAAGGCGCTGCGGGTTGGGCGTCTTTTTTTTTGCTGTATTTTTCGGTATTGCTTCGCTATTGGCTCGGTATCGGTTCGGTATTGGCTTTATTACCCGCTACAATCCTAGTGCTAAAAATTTCACTCTCATCCTGTGCACGCTATCAATCTGGTCTTCAAAGTTGTCTTGTTTCTGTTGCTGCTTGGCTTTGCCGCACTTAACAGTGATCACGTACGTCTGCGCTATTTTCTTGGGTTGGAGTGGAATGCACCGCTGTCCCTCGTGTTACTAGGTGCATTTGCGGTGGGCTTGTTAATTGGCTTGCTCGGCTGTTCTTTGCGGCTTTTGCGGAAAGAACGCGAGTTGCGCGCCTTGAACCGTCAAATTAAATTGCCCTGATGATGGAATTTGAAGCCTGGTATTTGTTGGTTATTCCGCTGTTTTTTGGCCTCGGCTGGATAGCGGCACGGGTGGATATTCGTCACGTCATGGAAGAATCGCGTGCTGTGCCGCGTTCTTACTTCAAAGGGCTTAATTATTTGCTCAATGAGCAGCCGGACAAGGCGATTGAGGCGTTTCTTGAAGTGGCGAAAATGGACCCGGATACGCTGGAATTGCACTTTGCGTTAGGGGCGTTGTTCCGTCGTCGCGGTGAATTGGATCGGGCGATTCGTATTCATCAAAATGTGGTAGATCGCGCTGATTTATCGCAAGAATATCGTATGAAAGCGCTGTATGCGCTGGGCGAAGATTTCTTAAAAGCGGGTTTGCTTGATCGGGCTGAGTCAGTTTTCAATCGACTGGAAACGGGCGTGCATGCGCTGGATGCCTTGCGCAATATCCTCGAAATTCAGGTGTTGACTAAAGATTGGCACGCTGCGATTGCCACCGCCTCCCGTTTGGAAAAATTAGGTTGCCCGGCGCAAAACGCCGACACCGCGCACTATTACTGCGAACTGGCTTCCGCTGCCATGTTGAAGGGTGACGTCGATACGGCGCGCGCGGAGCTCACGCATGCGTTACAAGAAAATAAACGTTCAGCCCGCGCGTGGCTGTTGTCCGGTGATCTGGAAGTCAAAATCGGTGCAGATGCAGCGGCTATTGCCGCTTGGCGTCGGCTGGAAGAAGTGAATCCGGCCTATCTGCCGATAGTGGCGGAGCGCTTGACGCAGGCTTATGTGCGCGGCGGTCAGCAAGCGGCGGCGATTGATTTGTTAAAGGCGTATTTGGAGCGCCGGCCGAGCCCGGATTTATTACATTTTTTATTTCAAACCGTAGCGCAGGCTGAGGGCTGGGAACGGGCCAAACAGCTCGCTGCTGACGAATTAAAACGTCATCCCAGTTTGCGGGCTTTGGATGATTATTTGCAGGCCAGTAATGCGATTCAGCAGCGCGAGGCCGACGTTGAAGGACGTTTGGCGCAGGATCTGGTGCATCGTCAAGTCAGTCGCAGCGCTTACTATTTATGCACGAGCTGCGGCTTTAAAGCGCGCCAGTATTTCTGGCAATGTCCTGCCTGCGCGCGCTGGGAAAGTATTTCACCAGAACGGGAAGAACATGACTGAAGCTCGAATCATTGTGGCGCTGGATTACGCCGA
>CAYWXO010000061.1:2073-15197 GCA_964462255.1 uncultured Thiobacillus sp.
CGAAAACCACGCCAAACAATTGTGCAAACTTAAAGTGGGCAAGGAGTTGTTCGTGGCGGCCGGCCCCGCTTTTGTGCAGGAATTGGTCGCGCAAGGCTATGACGTTTTCCTCGATTTGAAATTTCACGACATCCCCAACACGGTGGCGCAGGCCTGTAAAGCCGCGGCGCGTTTGGGCGTTTGGATGATGAATGTGCATGCCAGCGGCGGTCCGCGCATGATGTTGGCGGCGCGCGAAGCGTTGGAATCTCTGCCTGCGCAGCAGCGAAGGCCGTTGTTGATTGCGGTCACGGTGCTGACCAGCATGGGCGCGGACGAATTGAATGCGATAGGCATTGCGACTGATGCGGCGCAGCAAGTGACGCGTTTGGCGCGATTGACCCATGCCGCCGGCTTGGATGGCGTCGTGTGTTCCGCGCAGGAGGCCCGCGTGTTGCGGCAAACGCTGGGGCCGGATTTTTGTTTGGTGACGCCGGGAATTCGGCCTGCTGGCAGCGCCGCCGGCGATCAAACGCGTATTTTGACGCCGCAGCAGGCCTTGCAAGCCGGAGCAGATTATTTGGTAATTGGGCGGCCGATTACCCAGGCCGCCGATCCGTTGGCGGCATTAATCGCGATTGCGCAAGAAATCGCTGTCGTTTGAGTATATTGACTATTTTTTAGGGAGAAAAAGATGAAGATCGCTATTGCAGGAACCGGTTACGTTGGACTTTCCAATGCCGTTTTGCTGGCCCAGCATAATGAGGTGGTGGCACTTGATATTGTCGCTGAGAAAATAGAACAGCTTAATCGGCGTATTTCGCCAATTATCGACACCGAAATCGAAGATTATTTGCAGCATCGCACGTTGAATTTTTGTGCGACGCTGGATAAACACGCCGCTTATGTCAACGCCGATTTTGTCATTATTGCGACGCCGACTGATTACGATATTGAGACCAATTATTTTAATACTAAATCAGTGGAAGCAGTGATTCGCGATGTTATTGCGATTAATCCCACTGCGGTGATGATCATTAAATCGACGGTGCCGGTAGGTTACACCGCTAAAATAAAAGCAGAATTCAAGACAGATAATCTGTTTTTTTCGCCGGAGTTTTTGCGTGAAGGCAAGGCGTTGTATGACAACTTGCATCCTTCACGCATTATCGTGGGGGAACGTTCGGCGCGGGCGGAGACCTTTGCGCAGTTGCTGCAACAAGGGGCTATCAAGCAGGATATTCCGGTGTTGTTTACCGATTCCACCGAAGCGGAGGCGGTGAAGTTGTTTTCCAACACTTATCTCGCCATGCGCGTCGCCTTTTTCAACGAACTCGATACTTACGCCGATACGCATGGGCTGAATAGTAAGCAAATTATTGAAGGTGTTAGCCTTGATCCGCGTATCGGCAGTCATTACAACAATCCGTCCTTCGGTTATGGCGGTTATTGTTTGCCGAAAGATACCAAGCAATTGTTGGCCAATTATTCGGCGGTGCCGCAAAACCTAATGCGCGCTATCGTTGATTCAAATAGCACGCGCAAAGATTTTATTGCTGACAGTATTTTAAAACGTAAACCGAAAGTGGTCGGCATTCATCGCCTGATTATGAAAAGTGGCTCGGACAATTACCGTGCCTCAAGTATTCAGGGCGTTATGAAGCGGATTAAAGCGAAGGGTATTGAGGTGATTGTGTATGAGCCGGTGTTGACCGAGCCGACTTTTTTTAATTCGTTGGTTATTAACGATCTGGCTGAATTTAAACGCCGCGCCGACGTTATCGTTGCTAACCGCTGCAGCGATGAGCTGCTTGATGTGGTCGATAAAATTTATAGCCGCGATTTATTCGGTCAGGATTAAATGGCGGGTGGTCTGTAGCCGCTAGAAGCAAGCCGCGATCGGTTTTAAAGGACTTTGCATGTTTAAAACACTTGAAGATTTTGTCGGCAATACGCCGTTGGTACGATTGTTGAAATTACCCGGCGAAACATCGAACGTCATTCTGGTTAAGTTGGAAGGTAATAATCCGGCTGGATCAGTGAAAGATCGGCCGGCGTTGTCGATGATTGCCAAAGCTGAGCGGCGCGGCGAAATTAAGCCCGGTGATACCTTGATTGAAGCGACCAGCGGCAATACTGGCATCGCTTTGGCGATGGCGGCAGCGATCAAAGGTTATCGCATGGTGTTGATCATGCCGGCGCATTTGTCAATTGAACGTCGCCAGACCATGCGCGCTTACGGTGCCGAGTTGATTCTGGTTTCGCAAGAAGCGGGCATGGAAGGCGCGCGTGATATGGCGGAACAGATGCAAAGCGAAGGCAAGGGCAAAATTCTCGATCAATTCTCCAATCTGGATAATCCTGCGGCGCATTACGAAGCGACCGCGCCGGAAATCTGGCGCGATACGGGCGGCAAAATCACGCATTTCGTCTCCAGCATGGGCACCACCGGCACCATCATGGGCTGTTCGCGTTATTTCAAGGAACAGAATCCGGCGGTGCAAATTGTCGGCGTGCAGCCGGAGGAAGGCGCGCAGATTCCTGGTATTCGTAAATGGCCGCCAGACTATGTGCCCTCAATTTGTGACTATGAAAAGGTCGATCGCATGATCTACGTTGGACAAACTGAAGCGGAGGAAACAACACGTCGCCTCGCCAGTGAAGAAGGTATTTTTGCCGGCATTTCTTCTGGCGGTGCGTTGTATGCGGCTTTGCAGTTATCGCAAGAAGTGGAGAACGCTCTTATCGTGTCGATTATTTGTGATCGTGGTGACCGTTATTTATCCACTGGCGTGTTTCCAGCATGAAACACCATCAAGCTGCTGCGTTTTTCCGCTTTTGTGCGGTTTTGTTGTGTGCTGGTGCGCTGCTATTGAGTGGTGGGCTCCATGCCGCGGTTGACGAACAACAAGCACTGCCGCCGCTGTTGGTCGCCAAAGCATTGCCGAGCCATGTCGATGTTTCGCACTATTGGGTCAGCGAGAAATTGGATGGTGTGCGTGCGATTTGGGATGGCAAAGAATTGCGCTTTCGGAGCGGGGGTCGCGTGGCGGAGCCGGTTTGGTTTTCGGCGAAATTCCCAGCAAGGCCGCTAGATGGCGAGCTTTGGTTTGGGCGCGGCGGCTTCGATCACTTATCCGGTGTGGTGCGCAAGATCAAGCCGCTTGATGAGGAATGGCGGCAGGTGCGCTACATGTTGTTTGAGTTGCCGGGTGCGCCGGGAACCTTCGGCGAACGCGTTGAGCAGATGCGCGCCATTGTGAAGACTGCGCAAATTCCTTGGTTGCAAGCGGTTGAGCAATTTCGCGTATCCGATCGGCAGGCCTTGCAGCGACACCTGAGTAGTGTGCTGAAAAAGCAGGGTGAAGGCTTGATATTGCACCATGCTGACGCAGAGTATGGCATCGAACGTGACGATGTTCTGTTTAAGTTAAAGCCTTGGTTTGATGGCGATGCGGTTGTCGTCAAACATTTGCCCGGTCAGGGTAAATATGAGGGAATGTTAGGTGCGTTACTGGTAGAAATGCCGGATGGTCACCGCTTTGGTTTGGGCACTGGCTTTTCGGATGCGGAGCGGCGCAATCCTCCCGCCATTGGCTCGCAAGTGATTTATCGTTATCGCGAACTTAACAAGAGTGGTTTGCCGCGCTTCGCCAGCTATTTGCGTGTGCGCGAGGCTTTTTGATGCGATGGCTTGGGTTTGAGTGCGTTGTAAATCAAAAACACCGTGGGTCGTTTTTGCAAATCAGGCAGTAGCGCGCTGCGCCAATCAGCGACGGTGCGGGTGGCTAAAAATTCACTGGCCAGCGTCAAGTCGCAGGCGAGGGTGAGTAACGTGTCCGGCTGACAGCAGCTCAAAATGCTGGCCAGCATGGCTTGATTTCGGTATGGCGTTTCGATAAATACCTGTGCGGCATCGTCTTGCTGCGCGCGACTTTCCAGATTAAGCAGGGCCGTGGCACGTTCTTCTGCTTTCGCCGGCAGATAGCCATGAAAAGCGAAACGTTGGCCAATCAGGCCGGAACCCATTAGCGCTAACAAGATAGAAGAGGGGCCGGTCAATGGCCGCACGCGAAGGCCGCGTTGATGCGCGAGTCGCACCAGATTCGCGCCCGGGTCGGCAATGGCTGGGCAACCGGCTTCAGATAACAGACCAACATCTTCGCCGGCCAATAGTGGTGCGAGCAAAAGTTCTAATGTGGCGGCGGGGGTATGTTCATTCAGCTCCAATAAGGTGAGCTGTTGCAACGGCGTGACGGTGGGCAGTTGCTTGAGAAAGGCGCGCGCAGTTTTGGCCTGTTCAACGATGAAGGTTTTTAAACCGGCCGCAATGTGCAGGGTTTCTTGCGGTAGTGTGCTGAGTAAGGCGCTGTGCGAATCGGCCGGCTGGGTGAAATCGCCCAGCGGCGTCGGTATTAGATAGAGGGTGCTTGCCACGTCAAAACATCCAGTCCTTCGTTGGCCAGCATTTCAGTCAATTTGATCAGCGGCAAACCCACCAGCGCATTGGGGTCTTCGGTTTCAAAGCGCGCAATCAAGGCAATGCCGAGTGATTCACTTTTGGCGCTGCCGCAGCAGTTATAAGGTTGATCTTTCTTCAGATAAGCCTCAATTTGTGCATCGCTATAGTTACGCATGACCAAACGCACCGGCACATTGGCGGTTTGAATGCGGCCGCTGCGCGCGTTGAGCAAGGTGAGCGCCGTATGAAATTCCAGTGCTTTGCCGCGCATGCGTTGGAGTTGAATGACGGCGTGATCGAAATCCCCCGGTTTGCCGAGTTGTTCGCCTTCCAGCAAGGCGACTTGATCCGAACCAATAATCAAGGCATCGGGAAAGTGCACTGCCACCGCCTGCGCTTTCAGCAGCGAAAGACGTTGGGCGGTGGCATCGGGTGATTCGCCCGCGCCGGGCGATTCATCAACCTCCGGCGCAGCAACCTCAAACGGCACACCCAGGCGGGCGAGCAATTCACGCCGATAAGGCGAAGTAGAAGCAAGAACAAGGCGCATGGGGTGGGGATTGATCTTATTCGGGTTGAATTTCGACTAAGACCTGGTCCGGCGTGACCGCATCGCCCTTGGCGACATGCACGCCAATTACCGTGCCGTTCACCGGTGACTGCACTTCGTTTTCCATCTTCATCGCTTCGATGACCAACACGCCGTCACCGGCTTTGATCTTGTCACCCACTTTAGCTTTCACATCGACAATTACGCCGGGCATCGCGGTGGTGACGCAGCCGGCGTGAGTCGGGCGCAAGCGCTTGGCTGGGCCGCCGCTACCACCGCCAGCTTCGGATTTCTTGCTTGCATTGCTGCGCATTGAATTCGCGCCGGGCGTCACTTCGATTTCATCCAGCGCCTCCAGCAAAACTTCTTCCGCCACGCCATCAACATGCACATAGAACGGCCGTTGGCCATCGCCGGCATGGCCGGTGCCTTTGATGCGGATGTGATAAGTCTCGCCGTGCAACGTCACATTGAATTCGCTGGGCGCGAACACCGAAGGACAGGACGTGGCCAGCATCGCTTCTGGCGGTAACAGGGGTTCTGCGGCCAGTAAGCCGCCGGCACGTTCCTGCAGGAAGGTGCGGCCAATATCGGGGAACATGGCGTAAGTTAATACATCTTCATCCGACTTGGCTAAACCTTCCGCTTCACCGCGTAACTTATCCAATTCATCGCCGAGTAGATCGGCAGGGCGACAGGTAATGACTTCCTGATTGCCGACCGCTAGCCGTTTTACTTCGTCATTGACTTGCCCTGGCGCAGCGCCATAGCGACCGAGCAGGTAGTTTTTCACTTCATTGGTGACCGATTTGTAGCGGCCGCCAGTCAGAACGTTGAGTACCGCTTGCGTGCCGACGATTTGCGAAGTGGGCGTCACCAGCGGCGGATAGCCGAGATCTTCACGCACACGCGGAATTTCCGCCAAGACGGCATCCATTCGATCCAGTGCGCCTTGTTCTTTCAACTGATTGACCAGATTGGAGATCATGCCGCCCGGCACTTGCGAAACAAGAATGCGCGTATCGACTTGCTGGCCTTTCATTTCGAATTGCCAATATTTTTTGCGCACCTCTTTGAAGTAAGCGGCAATTTCTTGCAGCTTGATCAGGTTAAGGCCGGTGTCGTATTCGCTGCCGGCAAAGGCGGCGACCAGGCTTTCGGTGGTGGGATGGCTGGAGCCTTCCGAGAAAGCGGAGAGGCAGGTGTCGATCATCACCGCGCCCGCTTCGACGCCTTTCATGTGCGCCATGCTGGCTAATCCAGAGGTGGCGTGGCTATGCAGATGAATAGGAATCGAGATGGCGCTCTTCAGCGCTTTGACCAGTTCCATGGTGGTGTAAGGCGTGAGCAGGCCGGCCATGTCTTTGATGGCGAGGGTATCGCTGCCCATGGCTTCGAGTTGCTGCGCCATTGCCACAAAATATGCGATGTTATGCACCGGGCTAGTGGTGTAAGACAAGGTGCCTTCGGCATGTTTGCCGGCCGCTTTCACCGCTTCAATGGAAACGCGCATGTTGCGCAAATCGTTCATCGCGTCGAACACGCGGAATACGTCAACGCCGTTATCGGCGGATTTCTGCACGAAAGCGCGCACTAAATCGTCCGGGTAATGCCGATAGCCGAGCAGATTTTGGCCACGCAACAGCATTTGAATGCGTGAATTGGGCAGCGCGCGACGTAATTTGCGCAGCCGTTCCCAAGGATCTTCCTTGAGAAAGCGCACGCAGGCGTCGAAAGTGGCACCGCCCCAGGCTTCCAGCGACCAGAAACCGACGCTGTCGAGTTTGCTACAGATCGGCAGCATGTCTTCGGTGCGCATACGCGTTGCGATCAGAGATTGATGTCCATCGCGGAGAACCAGTTCGGTGATCTTGACTTGAGTCATCGTGTCTTCCTTGTTTATTCCTTAAGTGACTGACGGGTTGAACAAGAGTTGTTCAAATGCCCAGATGGGCGGCGATGGCTGCGGATATCGCCGCCGCTTTCATTTCCGGCGGTTGTCGCACGGCATAGTTGAGCAATTCCGGATGCGTATCGACAAAACTGGTGTTGAAACGTCCCGTGCGGAAATCGGCGTTTAGCAGAATTTCCTGGTAATACGGAATCGTCGTTTTGACGCCGTAAACACTCATGTCGTCCAATGCACGCCGGCCGCGTTCGATGACGCCTTCCCAAGTCAGTGCCCAGACGGTCAGTTTGGCGCACATCGAATCGTAATAAGGTGGGATGGTGTAACCGGAATACATGGCCGCATCGGTGCGTACCCCCGGCCCGCCCGGGGCGTAATAGCGGGTGATGCGACCGAAGCTGGGCAAAAAACCATTCTTCGGATCTTCTGCATTGATGCGGAATTCCATGGCAAAACCGCGATAACGAATGTCTTCTTGCTTGTATTGCAACGGCAAACCATCGGCGATGCGTATCTGTTCTTGCACGATGTCGATGCCGGTGATGGTTTCGGTGATGGTGTGCTCGACTTGCAGACGGGTATTCATTTCCATGAAATAAAACTGGTTGTCTGAATCAAGCAAAAATTCGACTGTGCCGGCGTTTTCGTAACCGACCGATTTGGCGGCGCGCACGGCCAGTTTGCCGATGTATTCGCGCTGTGCATCGGTCAATTGCGGCGAGGGCGCGATTTCGATCAGCTTCTGATTGCGCCGTTGAATCGAACAATCGCGTTCGAACAAATGGACGCAATTGCGGTGGCTATCGCCAATGACCTGCACCTCAATGTGCTTGGGATTGACGACGCACTTTTCCATGAACACTTCCGGTTTGCCAAATGCTTTACTGGCTTCGGAGACGACACGCGCATAGTTGTTGACCAATTCATCGTCTGAATCACAGCGGCGAATACCGCGACCGCCGCCACCATTGGTGGCTTTCAGCATGATGGGATAGCCAATTTTTTGCGCCAGTTTCAGCGCTTCATTGGCATCCGCCAGATTATGGTCAGAGCCGGGAATCACCGGGATGCCCGCTTTGATCATGGCCAGACGGGCTTGGATCTTGTCACCCATTTGCGTGATGACGGCCGCCGAAGGACCGATAAATTTGATGCCGCGCCGCGCGCATACCGCGGCCAGTTCCGGATTTTCAGAAAGAAAACCATAACCGGGATGCAGCGCATCACACCCCGACGCAACCGCCAAATTGACGATGTTGTGCGCGTTGAGGTAGCCCAGCACCGGGTCGGAGCCAATGTTGTAAGCGATATCGGCTTTTTTGACATGGAGGGCATGGCGATCTGCATCGGTGTAGATTGCAACCGCTTTAATGCCCATCTCTTTGCATGCACGCACAATGCGTACTGCGATTTCACCTCGATTTGCGACAAGTATTTTCTTGATCACGCTTGAAATCCTGAAAAGTTGTGTTGCCTTTGACAAAAATAGCCGCGCAGCTTAGCATTTACCGCTTATGTCTGCACGTAAGCCCTTCGATAGCCTTCAATTTGCCAAGTCCAGAGAAAATCTGGATGGCGTTTTACGTTTCGATGAACTGCCGCGTTTGCATGATAGTTTGAGGCCAGATGATGGTGCAGTGCAATACCGAATTTCAGGTGTCTCGCTGCGCGGGCGGCCCGCTCTGCGCGTGCAGGTTGAGGCGACGATTTGGTTGACTTGCCAGCGATGCATGTCGGTGTATCCAGAAATGTTAGTACTGGATACTGTTTTACCGGTTGCTCGCAATGATGCCGAGATGTTGCAATGGGAGTTGTCCGACCCGCTGCTTGATATTTTGGTTGCCGATCCTTTGTTGGATGTTGCCGCTCTGGTTGAAGATGAAATTTTACTGAGTTTGCCAACTGTGCCGCTGCACCCTGACGGGGGCTGTGGGCCGGATCATTTGGCCTAGCTTCGGTTTCAATGTTTTTTTTTAACTGTTTTTTATCTATTTTTTTGATTTTTGATTGGGTTTTAGGAGATCGTTATGGCCGTTCAGCAGAATAAAAAATCCCCCTCCAAGCGTGGCATGCATCGTGCGCACGACTTTCTGACCACACCGCCGACCGCTATTGAGCCGACGACGGGTGAAATGCATTTGCGTCATCACATCAGCCCGAACGGCTTTTATCGTGGCCGCAAAGTTCTCAACACCAAATCTGACAATAGCTGATTCTTTTCTTCGACCCCCCCCTGCCTCAGGCCATGCCAGGCAAATATAACTGGTGGTGCTTGAGCTGATTGGTCATGCGAGAAATTACAATTGCAATAGATGCCATGGGGGGCGATCACGGCCCCCATGTGACAGTCAAAGCCGCGCTGAATTTTTTGCGCACTCATCCTGACATCAATATCGTTTTGGTTGGTTTGGAAGATGCTATTCATGCCGAACTGAACATCAATAAATCTGCCGTTGGTACGCGTTTGCGGGTTCATCACGCCAGCGAAGTCGTGAAAATGGATGATGCTTTGCCGGTTGCCTTGCGCACCAAGAAAGATTCCTCCATGCGCGTCACCGCTGATCTGGTCAAGCGCGGTGAAGCTGATGCAGGCGTTTCAGCCGGGAATACCGGTGCATTGATGGCGGTTTCCCGTTTTGTCCTCAAGACGTTGCCCGGCATTGATCGACCCGCGATTGCCTCGATTCTACCTTCGCGCAAAGGCAGTACCTATGTGCTGGATTTAGGTGCCAATGTTGATTGTTCTGCGCAGCATTTGTTGCAGTTCGCCATCATGGGTTCTGCTTTGGTGGCTGCGATTGAGCATAAAGAGCGGCCGAGCATTGGCTTGCTCAATATTGGCGCAGAAGAAATCAAGGGCAACGATGTGGTCAAGCAAGCGGGAGAATTGTTGCGTGGCAGCGGCCTTAATTTTCAGGGCAATGTCGAAGGCGATGATATTTATAAGGGAACGGTCGATGTGGTCGTCTGTGATGGTTTCGTTGGTAATGTTGCATTAAAGGCGTCAGAGGGCTTGGCCAAGCTCATTGCGGATCAATTGCGCAGCGAGTTCAAAAGAAATTTTATGACGCGTATGGCCGGTTTGTTGTCGATGCCGGTATTGCGGGCGTTCAAAGAGAAAATGGATCCCCGGCGCTACAACGGTGCCAGTTTGTTGGGTCTGAATGGCGTCATCATCAAGAGCCATGGTTCCGCTGATGTTTTTTCCTATGAGCATGCCATCCTGAAAGCGGCGGAAGAAGTGCGCGGCGGCTTGCTGCGTCGCATTGCCGATCAAGTCGGTGCCCACAGTACGATTCATCTCGGCCCGCTGGAAGAAGGAGAGTTAGTGTGACAATTAGCGTGACACAAAAGGATGCTTCACCCATAGACCGTATTTATTCGCGTATCAGCGGCACCGGCAGCTATTTGCCTGCGCGGGTGTTGACCAACGCCGAATTGGAAAAGCAAATTGAAACCACCAGCGAATGGATCGTCGAACGAACCGGCATTCGCGAGCGACATATTGCCGCCGAAGGTGAGTTAACCAGCGATTTAGCGTTGCGTGCGGCTGAAAGCGCGATTGAAGCTGCCGGCATTGATGCCAATGAGATTCAACTGATCATTGTGGCGACGACAACCGCAGACCGCGTTTTTCCCAGCACGGCGTGTATTTTGCAGGCCAAACTGGGCGTTAATAACGCGTGTCCCGCCTTCGATGTGCAAGCGGTGTGTAGCGGTTTTGTTTATGCCGTCTCAATCGCTGATCAATTTATTCGTTCCGGTCAGGTCAAAACCGCATTGGTGGTGGGGGCCGAGACGCTTTCGCGCATTACCGATTGGACCGATCGCAGCAATTGCATGTTGTGGGGCGATGGTGCTGGCGCAGTGATTTTGCAGGCGTCAGCGCAGCCAGGCATTTTGGCGACGCATTTGCATGCCGATGGCCGTTACCAGGATTTGTTGTTTGTCGATGGTGGCGTTTCTTTGAAAAAAGAGGGTGCGTGTTATATGCGCATGTCCGGTAACGCCGTATTCAAGATGGCAGTTAATACCTTGGATGCGATTGTCGATGAAACTTTGGCCGCCAATGGTTTGCAAAAGACCGATATTGATTGGTTGGTGCCGCATCAAGCCAATATTCGCATTATTTTGGCGACGGCAAAAAAATTGGGCATGAGCATGGATCATGTTGTGGTGACGGTTGATCGTCATGGCAATACTTCTGCTGCTTCAATTCCTTTGGCGCTGGATACCGCGGTGCGTGAGGGCAAAATCAAAGCCGGCGAATTAGTGTTGATGGAAGCGTTTGGCGGTGGTTTTACTTGGGGTTCGGTTTTGGTTCGCTTCTGATTTTGCGGAGAGGCTTGATGAAATTCGCTTTTGTTTTTCCGGGGCAGGGCTCGCAGTCGCTCGGCATGATGGCCGGCTATGGGGATGCTGCTGCGCCCGTTCGTGAGACCTTTACAGAGGCCTCTGATGTGTTGGGGCAAGATCTGTGGGCCATGGTGGCCGAGGGGTCGGAAGAGGCGCTCAATTTAACCGTCAATACCCAGCCAGCCATGTTGGCAGCTGGGGTGGCGGTGTATCGTTTATGGCAAAGTATGGGCGGGCAAACCCCTTCGATGATGGCCGGGCATAGCTTGGGTGAATATACGGCATTGGTATGTGCCAACGCGCTCAGCTTTTCTGATGCGGTCAAGCTGGTACGTTTGCGTGCTGAAGCCATGCAATCGGCAGTGCCTGAAGGCGTTGGCGCAATGGCTGCTTTATTGGGCTTGGACGAAGCGAGTGTGCGGGCGGTCTGTGTAGAAGCCGCCGAGAATGAAGTGTTGCAAGCGGCAAATTACAACTCGCCCGGGCAAGTTGTGATTGCTGGTAATAAGGCCGCGGTAGCACGGGCTTGTCTGTTAGCAAAGGCCAAGGGAGCCAAACGCGCCTTGCCTTTGCCGCTTTCGGTGCCATCTCATTGCGCTTTGATGCAGCCGGCGGCAGAAAAGCTGCGTGAGGCGTTGGCTTCGACTGAATTCAGGCAACCTTCCGTCACTGTTTTGCATAATGTTGATGTGAGTGCGCATGTTGATCCGGCGACGCTACGCGATATCTTGGTGCAGCAACTTTATAGTCCGGTACGCTGGGTTGAAACCATGCAGGCTTTTGCACAGGAAGGGATGGAACTCATTGCTGAATGTGGACCTGGCAAAGTGTTGACGGGGCTTAATAAACGCATTGTGACCGGTGTGCAATGCGTAGCCTTGCCCGATACTGCCGCAATGAACGCGGTTTTTGACACGTCTTTTGCTGCGGTTATCGTCGATAATAACGCTTAAGGAGATCAGAGTGGCTTTGAATTCAATGGATGGAAAATCTGAAACCCGTATTGCCTTGGTGACCGGGGCAACACGAGGTATAGGCAAAGCGATTTTGCATGCCTTGGCCGCAAACGGCTGCGCGGTGGTGGGCACTGCGACAAGTGCAGCGGGCGCAGCCGATATTGCCGCAGCATTGAGTGCCGCCGGTTTTAACGGCGAGGGCCTGCAACTGGACGTGAATGATGCGGCGCAGGTGGATGCGGCGATAGATGGCATTCTTGCCCGCTATGGACGGATAGACATCCTGGTGAACAACGCTGGCATTACGCGCGATAACCTGTTAATGCGGATGAAAGATGACGAATGGGCCGCCATTATTGAGACTAATTTGACTTCGGTTTTTCGTTTGTCGCGCGCGGTGCTGCGGCCGATGATGAAGGCGCGTTTTGGTCGCATTGTTAACATCGCTTCGGTAGTGGGGGTGTCGGGCAATGCTGGCCAAACCAACTACGCGGCCGCTAAAGCCGGCATGATTGGCTTCTCAAAATCACTGGCGCAAGAAGTGGGCAGTCGCGGTATCACGGTTAATTGTGTTGCGCCGGGCTTTATTGATACCGATATGACCAAATCGTTGCCGGAAGCGGCGCGAGTCAAGTTAATGGAACGGATTCCCTTGGGCAAACTGGGTTTGCCGGAGGATATTGCACATGCGGTCGCCTATCTGGCTTCAGAGGGGGCGGCCTATGTTACCGGCGCTACGCTGCATGTTAATGGCGGCATGTACATGGATTGAAATTGGCCTTCATTTTGTTTGAAGGCGCTGATGTATTTGTAAATTTTCATGGTGGGCCGACAAACAGTCGTTTTCTTCGTGTTGAACAGACTGCTAGAATGCCCCGGCTTTTTTGCTACCCGTAATTTTTCTACCCTAGT
>CAYWXO010000062.1:0-15191 GCA_964462255.1 uncultured Thiobacillus sp.
ATCCGGGGGTTTTTAGTGCATCCCCGCGGCTGGGACCCCGGATTCCGCTAGTGCTGCATCCAAGCTACGACTGCTTTACGCTGCTAACGGGATGATGCAGTTGTCGATCGGGCACAGTTGTATGCATTTAGGCTTGTCATAATCGCCATCGCATTCTGTACATGTGTCCGGGTTGATGATGTAAACACCTTTCTTACGCCGAATAGAGGCCGTGGGGCAGTCGGCTTCGCAATCCGCGCACGCGGTACAGAGCTCAGCAATAATTTGTAATGCCATGATATTTCCTTTCGCTTAATTAGCGGCTGTCGATTTCGCGACTACGTCGCATCGACTTCGCTTTACGTTATCACTCGGCTGCATCGAGGCGCTTGGCGCGCACCGAGTAGGGCAGACGTTCCGGGGCAGTTTGCGGTTCGATGAAGTACGCACCGCCATTGTTCAGCTTGATCTCTCCGCCCCATTTTTCCGGGCTATCAAACTCCATTGAAACAATGGTGTCTTCGAGATCACGCTTTGGCAGATAGAACACATAATCACCTTTATCACTGCGCCGAATCATGATGTTAGCCATGAGGTTTCCTTGCTGTTTACTTAAATACTTCAACGGATCTAAGGAGCTGTTAATAAATAACCACAATAAATCATTATTACCCCGTAGGTTGGGCTGAGCTTGCGAAGCCCAACATGTAGCGTCAATGTTGGGCTTCCTATCGTCAGCCCAACCTACGAATATTTGCCATGGTTATTTTTTAACTATTGCCGAATCAGCGCACCAGATCGTAGTTGTAGTCAGTCGTCCCCATGCCGCGGGTCTCTTCATCCAAACGTTCCAGTACCGAATTCACCAGCGTGGTAAGGATATACATTGCTCCCTCGTAGCCCAGAGTCGTCATGCGATGTAGATGGTGACGGTCAAAGATCGGGAAGCCTAAGCGAATCAGCGGCACTTCAAACGCTTTGCCCAAATGCAGGGTGTCACGCTGAATAAATTTACCGTAGCTATTGCCGATCAAAAAGTCTGGCTTCTCAGTGAAACACAAGCTACGCATGTGCCATAAATCAGCGCCTGGGTAGGTTTTACAGTTGACGCCATAAGGCGAGTCAGCCAAGAGCTTCTTCATCGCCTTGTCCCACTTCTTGCTGCCGTTGTTGCACAGCACATGAATCGGCTCGGCCCCCAGCTCCATCAAGAATTTAGCCATGCCCATGACGAAGTCCGGATCGCCATAGAGGGCGAACTTCTTACCGTGTAGCCACGTGTGGCTATCGGTCATCATGTCAACCAAACGGCCGCGCTCCTTCGCCAGCGAAGCGGGAATCGGCTTGCCGGTGACTTCGGCTACCTTCATCAACCATTCATCTGTCCATTCTAACCCCATCGGAATTTGCAGCTTGGGCACGTCTTGCGCCCAAGTGGTCTCGACCAGTTTTCTCGTCTTTTCCAAATGCATTGGTTGCAGTAAGAAAGTGGTAATAGCGTTGGGTGCATCCTTCATTTCGGCCATGCTGGTGCCGCCCGCATACATGCGGAATTCGCCGTCAGCCGGGGTATCGAGCACTTCGGCCGGGTCAGACAGTAAAGTGTGCGCGACGCCCATTTCATCCAGCATGCGATGCATGACCCGATAGTTGCCAAGATAGGTTTCGAAGCCGGGCACGATGTTGATCTTACCGTTGCTGCCCACCTTCTTGTCCGCCATAGTATTAAGGGTGAAGTAGCGAGCAATGCCTTCGAACATATTATCCCAGCCGGTGACGTGGCTGCCGACAAACGACGGGGTATGTGCGTAAGGAACGGGAAAATCCTGCGCGATATGACCTTCTTTCTTGGTGTTACCAATGAAGGCGTTAAGATCATCACCGATCACTTCTGCCATACAGGTGGTGGAGACAGCGATCATGTCCGGTTTATACAGGGCTAAGGCATTTTCCAAGCCGTCGTACATATTTTTTTGGCCGCCGAATACCGCCGCATCTTCGGTCATGGAATCGGACACGCAAGCGATCGGCTCTTTGAAATGACGGTTGAAATAGGTACGGAAGTAAGCGACACAGCCTTGTGAACCGTGTACATAAGGCAGGGTTTTTTCAAAGCCTAATGCGCACAACACCGCGCCAAGTGGCTGACAGGCTTTCGCTGGGTTGATGGTCAGCGCTTCGCGCTTGAAATTGAGTTCCTGATATTCCATGGACGTGGTCCACTGGAAAGTTTCCGCCAATTTGGCCTCGTTAATGCGGCCCTCAAACTGCTGCTGTTTGGCATGCAGCATATCTTTGTACTGATCATCACGGAATAAAGGGTAGGACGGCTTGATGTCTTCAACGACTTGCATGTTCATCTCCTAACCCGTGCCGCCAATCTGCAGACACGGGAGAAAGGTTGATCGGTGTCTTGCTAACGCTTACGCAGCTTTCGCTACTTCCACTTCGGCTTCTGGCTTTTTCAGCCAAGGTGCTTCCATCTTCTTCCAGCACGGATTATTGATGGTCATGTCCATATCGCGGGCGAAGATGGCGAAACCGTCGTAACCATGATAGGGGCCGGAGTAGTCCCAAGAGTGCATTTGGCGGAACGGCACACCCATCTTCTGGAAGATGTATTTTTCCTTAATGCCAGAACCGATAAGGTCGGGTTTGACGCGTTTAACAAATTCCTCAAACTCGAAGCCGGTGACATCGTCATAAATTAACGTAGCGTTACCCATTTCCTTAATGGTGCGATCATAGTCATCGTTATGACCAAATTCATACCCTGTACCCACCACTTCCATACCCAGGTCTTCATATGAGCCGATAACATGACGCGGACGCAGACCACCGACATACAGCATCACCCGCTTACCCTCTAGGCGTGCCTTGTACTTAGCGATGATGGCATCAACCATAGGTTGATACTTGGCGATGACCGCTTCCGCGCCAGCCTTAATGGTGTCATCGAAATGACTAGCAATTGCACGCAGCGATTCGGCGATCTTGGTCGGGCCAAAGAAGTTGTACTCAATCCAGGGAATAGCGTACTTCTCTTCCATGTGCCGGGCGATATAGTTCATCGAACGGTAGCAGTGGATCAAGTTAAGCTTGACCTTCGGCGTCAGCTCCATTTCCGCCAAAGTACCGTCGCCAGACCACTGCGCCACTACACGCAGACCCATTTCTTCCAGCAGGATGCGGGAAGACCAGGCGTCGCCGCCAATGTTGTAGTCGCCGATGATGGAAACGTCATACGGGCCAGGCACGAATTCAGTTTTTACATCTTTGCCATCACGACCAAACACCCAGTCACGGATCGCGTCGTTGGCAATATGGTGACCCAGCGATTGCGATACGCCGCGGAAACCTTCACAACGAACCGGCACCACTGGTTTGTCGAATTCGACGGCGGCTTTCTTGGAGACCGCTTCGATGTCGTCACCGATCAAACCAATCGGGCATTCGGATTGAACGGAAACCCCTTTGTTTAGGGGAAACAAACTTTCAATTTCACCGATTAATTTGGCGAGTTTCTTGTCGCCACCGAAGACGATGTCCTTCTCCTGGAAATCGGAGGTGAAGTTCATCGTACCGAAGGTGTTGACGCCAGTCATCCCCACGTAGTAATTACGGCGTCCGGCGCGGGAATATTGACCACAGCCAACCGGGCCATGCGAGATGTGAATCATGTCCTTAATCGGCCCCCAAACCACACCCTTAGAGCCGGCATAGGCGCAACCCCGCACGGTCATTACGCCAGGCAAAGATTTACGATTCGAGGTAATGCACTTCTTGGATTGCTCAATACTGGGGTCATTGACCGTCAAATGCTTAGCCCGGTCTTTCTTGGCTTTTTCAGGATAAACCTCAAGGACCTCAGCGATGAGGGCTTCCGTTTCTTCACGCGTCAGTGCTGACATTTCATTCTCCTTTCACGCCGCCACCAATCTGTGGAAGACGTGTTCGGGTTAATCGGTACAACTATTTGATCTAGGTGATCGGTGTTGGCCCCGGATTCGGCTATTGTGCAGCTTGGACTCTCCCGCTATGGACCCCGACTCTCCCGCTATGCACCCCGGATTCCGCTACGCTGCATCCAGGCTACGTCGGTATCGTCGGTATCGTCGGTATCGTCGGCACGTGATGCATATGGGTTAGGAAATATGCACGCCAATTAATCCGGGGTTTTACTCATGCTGCGATCGCTTCTTCCGCTGCGGTTTTGCCCACTATGGATTCGTCTTCCTCTTCCAGGATACCGAACTCCATCAACAACTCTTCCAACTCGTCCATCGTGATTGGGGTGGGAATGACGAAATGTTTGTTGTTGATGATCTTGTTGGCCAGGTCGCGGTATTCCTGCGCCTGCTTGGCGGCGGGCTCGTACTCAATCACGGTCATGCGACGAATCTCGGCGCGCTGCACTACGTTGTCGCGCGGGACGAAATGAATCATCGTGGTGCCCAGCTTGCGGGCCAGTTCCATGATCAGCTCATCTTCACGCGCCGTATTGCGACTGTTACAAATCAAGCCTGCCAGACGCACGCTGCCGGAATTTGCATACTTCACAATGCCCTTGGCGATGTTATTGGCGGCGTACATGGCCATCATTTCGCCGGAACAAACGATGTAGATTTCCTGCGCTTTATTCTCACGGATAGGCATGGCGAAACCGCCGCACACCACGTCACCCAACACGTCGTAGAACACAAAGTCGAGGTCTTCTTCATACGCGCCTTCTTCTTCCAGGAAGTTGATGGCGGTAATCACACCACGGCCGGCACACCCCACACCCGGCTCAGGGCCACCCGATTCGACACACTTGATGTCGCGGTAACCCACTTTCATGACATCTTCCAGTTCCAGGTCTTCTACTGAACCGGCATTCGCGGCCATCTCCATAATGGAGTTCTGGGCCTTGGCGTGCAGAATAAGGCGGGTAGAGTCCGCCTTGGGGTCGCAGCCAACAATCATTACTTTCTTACCCGCTTCAGCCAAACCAGCCACCAAATTTTGGGTGGTGGTTGACTTACCGATACCGCCTTTACCGTAAATCGCGCATTGACGCAGAGCCATGATTTTTCTCCTCAGGTCTCGAAAACAAAGTGCGATTGAAAAAACTCGCTCGCACTTCTTCTATCGCAAGGCCTGTGCCAAACACAGCTAAACGGGCTAACGCATTGATTTATATAAGTTCATAACAGATAAGAAGACAGCCATGTCGCGTTAAGTACAAAACAATCGGCGTGTATTTGTCGGTGTGGCGACAAGGAGGACGGCAAAACAGCCTCCCCTACCACATCAAATCATCCGGCACTTGGAAGGCAGCATAGGTATCGTCCGCATCAACTTCATTACTGCTTTTATTCACCCGCACAACAATAGAAGCGTCGCGTTCGGCAATTTTGTCAGCGATAACCTTAGGCACCAACTCAGTCGCGCCATCCAAGCAGACAATCACCAAATGGCCGGCCACCAAGTGCGCGTGGACCGCCGCCGACACATAGATCCGGTCTATCTTATTACCACGGGTAAAATTGTAAGCAATGTCGCCAGATCCTTTGCTTTGCCGATTCACCTGCACCATCTGCACAATTTGTGCCTGAATCGCTTTTTGCGTCGCCGCTGCATCGCGCTGAGCATTCAGTTCGCGCGCCCGCTCGGCGTTTTTGCGTTGCGTTTCCAGTGCCGCCAAGCGCGCTTCATCAACGCTTGGCGTGCCGGTCCGGCGTGCATCCTTGTTCTGCTTGCTTTTTTCCTGATTGGCCTGCTTGATTTTTTTGTTATTGATCAGGCCGGCTTTTAAAAACTGCTCCTGCAAAGAAGCCATCTTGATTGCTCCGTAAAAAGGATGGGGTCAAATTCGATTAAAATACTGCGCCAGCTTTTATATTCTCCGTCATCGCACTCCGTTATCAAACAGCAAACAGCCTATTCACCAAACTGCCCTACAGCAAAACCGGGCAAAAAAACCGTGGTCTGTCCCCGATTAATTTTTTGTAAGCGATCATTGCATGCACCAAGACGACACTTCTGCCTCCCCAAAAACCCCTGCCGCCGCTTGGTCTGGCCGCTTTTCCGAGCCGGTTTCAGAACGGGTTAAGCGCTATACCGCGTCGATTCCGTTCGATTGGCGCTTGGCACCGTTCGACATTCAAGGTTCGCTAGCGCATGCCGCCATGTTGCAGCACGTTGGCGTGCTCAGCGCGCAAGATCTGGCGGATATTCAACGCGGCCTCGGCGAGATTCTGGCTGATTTCGATGCTGGCCGTTTCACTTGGCATCTTGACGACGAAGACATTCATTTCAATATCGAGCGCGCTTTAACGCGCAAAGTCGGCGATGCCGGCAAGCGATTGCACACCGGCCGTTCGCGCAACGATCAAGTCGCCACCGATGTGCGTTTATGGCTGCGCGACGCTATCGACCGCATTCTGCATCTGAATATTCAAGCGCGACAGGCCTTGATTGACTTGGCCGAACAGCATGCCGCCACCGTCATGCCCGGCTTTACCCATTTGCAAGCAGCGCAGCCGGTGACCTTTGGTCATCACATGCTGGCCTGGCAGGAAATGCTGACGCGCGATTACGAGCGGCTGGTGGATTGTCGTCGTCGCGTCAATCGGCTGCCGTTGGGCGCGGCGGCATTAGCCGGCACCAGCTTTCCGATTGACCGTGAATTTGTCGCGCGGG
Organism: uncultured Thiobacillus sp.; assembly: GCA_964462255.1. Lineage (GTDB taxonomy): Bacteria > Pseudomonadota > Gammaproteobacteria > Burkholderiales > Thiobacillaceae > PFJX01. The sequence goes on from CAYWXO010000062.1 coordinate 6,664, forward strand.
AACTGGGTTTCGACGGCGTCTGCGAAAACTCACTCGATGCGGTGTCCGATCGTGATTTCGCCATCGAATTTCTCGCTGCCGGCGCGTTAATCATGACGCATTTCTCGCGCATGGCGGAAGAGTTGGTGATTTGGATGACGCCGCGCTTTGGCTTCATTGATCTGGCCGATCGCTTCTGCACCGGCTCCAGCATCATGCCGCAAAAGAAAAACCCGGATGTGCCCGAACTGATGCGCGGCAAAACCGGCCGCATGAACGGTCACCTCATCGCCCTGTTGACGCTGATGAAAGGCCAGCCGCTCGCTTACAACAAAGATAATCAGGAAGACAAAGAACCGCTGTTTGATGCAGTAGATACCTTGGTAGATACCTTTGCCATCTTCGCCGAGATGATGGGCAGCCATGTCGATGCCGACACGGGGGAGCGGATTTTTCATGTCAGCGTGAAAGCGGAGCGCATGCGTCAGGCGGCGATTGAAGGCTATGCTACCGCGACGGATCTAGCCGATTATCTGGTCAAGAAAGGGCTGCCATTCCGGGAAGCCCATGAAGTGGTAGCACGCGCCGTGCGGGCGGCTGAACAGAAAGGCTGCGATCTGGCCGAGCTTAGCCTGAGCGAATTGCAGGCCTTTTCCAGCCAGATCGAAGCCGATATTTACGGCGTACTTACCTTGGAAGGCTCCCTTGCCGCGCGCGATCACTTAGGCGGCACGGCACCGAACCAGGTGCGCGCCGCAGTGGCGAGAGCGCGGGCAAGATTACTGTAAACAAACTTAACTTAGCGTATCGGCCCAGATACTTTCAAACCAGGCCAAGTTGTAGTTGAAGTTAAGCTCATCGCTATCGGGCGAAGCGCCGCCGCCCGGTTGACGAATGTACGCTTTCAGCTTCGGGTCGTAGCGCATCACCACCGCAATCGGGCCGGCGGTATGGTCCGAAGTGGCTGAATAGCTGGTGCTGCCAATGACCGGAATCGGCACCGGCTGACGATCATTCAACAATTCGATGATGGCGGCGGCACAAATCTTGGCTTGATTGTTGGAAACATGCGCCGACTTGGGGATATTCGACAGCACCGAATCACCAATAACATGAATACCCGCTATGGAAGTGGATTCAAAACTGGTGCTATCCACCGGGCACCAACGATTCTGTGAATCGGTGCGCACGCCAGCGAGATTGCACAATTTGCCGGCACGCATCATCGGCACGATATTGATCACATCGGCCTGAACATCCTCAAATTCCGAGCTTACCGTCATGGTGGACGGATCAATTTTTACCGCCAGACTATTCGGCCGATGCTCAATCATGCCGGGATAAAACTTCTTCCAGGCAGCTTTAAACATCGGGCCTTTCGAGACGACATCGAAATGACCATCCAACATGATGATTTTCGATTTCGGTTTGTGTTGTTTGAAATAATGCGCCGCCATACACGCCCGCTCATAAGGGCCGGAAACGCAACGTCCCGGTGGTGGCGGGCTGGTAATGACATAAACGCCGCCATCCGGCATTGCCTCAAGCTGTTTGCGCAACAAAGCCGTCTGCGGCCCCGCTTGAAAGGCGTGCATGGTTTTGCCTTTCGCTTCGGCATCGTCATAACCTTCGATCAGTTCGGTCATGAAATCAACGCCCGGCGCGAGCACCAAACGGTCATAGGCAAAGGTTTTGCCCTTTTGCGTCTTCACACGGCGCTTATCGGCATCGACCCCGATCACCGTGTCATGCACCATTTTAATACCATAGTTTTTCGGTAATTTATCGTAAGACTTATACAGTTCATCCATCTGACGGAAGCCACCAATCACCCAATTGGACATCGGACAAGAAATGAATTTCTCTTTTGACTCGATCAGAGTGACTTCGATATTGGGGTCCCACATACGAATATATTTGGCACAGACAGCGCCGCCAAAGCCTGCGCCACCCACGACCACTTTAGCGCGCCGAGCTGCCGAAGGGGCCGCATGAACGGTTGAAAGCCCCGCCAGCGATGTTGCCAAGCCCGCGCCTGTAACCTTAATGAATTCACGACGATTGAATACCATCTTCTTATTCCTTTGATCTTGCTACGTTATTTAATACGGGCGAAGAATTCAGCCATCTGTTCCATTTCGGTTTCGGAGTAACCGAGCATGTATTTGCGCATGACGGTCGTCTCGCGTGCTCCGCTCAGTTGCTCTTTCATGGCTTGAAACAAATGCGCTTTATCCTGGCCGGCCAAACCGGGGATGGCATGCCCACCCTTACCATTCGGGCCGTGGCAAACATAGCAAGTCGCGGCATAAAGGCGAATTTGCGCGCTACAGACGCTGGCCGGTTTTTCCTCGCCGGCAATCACACAAGGCGGCGCATCGGCGGCATACACAGCCGAAGAGCAGACAGCAACGGCAGAAAACAGCAGCGCTGCTCCAACAAACAAGGGCTTCAATATCATGGCGTATCAGTCTCCTATTACATGGACGACGCATTCAGTACTGGCCGACATGTGTGGTTCACCTAGAGGGAGAACTCACATGGGGGACGCAATAAAACACGTTTTTCAAGAGCTTAACAGGTTAGACAAAAGTCCCCATCCGCTTTGGGTAAGCCACAATTTTCTTGATGGCAATCAAATTCAGGCCCACAGCACACCGCCACTTCACAATTTAACTTCTGCGCACTTCGTCTCCTGTATAGCGGTCATTTCAGCCAACTTGCCGCCGTCTTCCACGCTAATCAACGCGCCTTTCATTTGAATCACGCCTTGTTTATCAAGACAATTGAGCACGCGGGAAAAGGTTTCTTGCGTTAATCCCAGCTTGGCTGCGATGTCTTGCTTGCGGGCAGGTAATTGAAATTTGAACATGTAAGTGGCGGGGTCAGGTTGATGCCGCAACAAGAAACACGCAACCCGCTGCAGGCTAGACGGTTGTGCGCAAATTTCAGCATCGCGCAGCGTTTCCAGCAGGCGTTTAGCCACATGATCCAGTGTTTTTCTCGCCAAGAGGGCGTGATCCGCCAATTCTTGTCGATAAACCATGGCATCAATAACCAGCAAACGCGTGTCTTTACAAGCAATCGCAACGTAAGGGCACACCTCATTCAAAACCAGGCAAGCCTCACCAAAGCTTTCACCTTGATGAACCAAAGCCACCACACGCTCCAAACCATTAGGCAACGGAATATATAAGCGAACTTGCCCACTGACCACAATATAGAGCTGATTTAACCGCTCGCCCTTACGAGCCAGCACGCCTTTTTTATTCACACTGACCACCTTGGCCCCCAGCGACAAACGATCCAGCACCTCCAACGGCCAATCATTGAAATAGGCCAGTCGGCGCATCGTTTCCGGAATCTGGGTGAAGGCCAGCGGCAGCCGGATCATGCAACATTACTCATCAGCATTGTTCCCAAGGTAAACCATCAAAACGCCAGCCGTTATGCGTTGAACGTTGGTGGTTGTCATCCAACTCACCTTCAAAACCGTACAGCACATTGTAAACGTCCATAAAACCATTTTCCTCCAAATATTCGCCGGCCTCTTTCGAGCGATTGCCCGAACGGCAAATCAGAATAACCGGGCGATGATGCGAGGCGGCCATGCGCACCTGGCCAAGAAAGTGCGGATTCAAATCCCAGTTTATCCCTTCATACCAAGCAATTAAGATAGCCCCGACAGGATGACCGACAAACAGAAATTCAAACTCCGACCGGCAATCGACCAATATCGCATCCGGCTGCTTTTGCAAAAACTCAAATGCTTGCTTAGGCGTAAGGTTTTTCAATGTAATTTCCTCTAAGAAGAGTCAGATTTTTAAGGGGGAAGTTTCGTATAATAGCCGCCCTTTTCGTCGGCCGTCTTTACTATGTCATCAAATACTGCGTCAAATCGTATTGCTCAGCTTGTAGCGCTTTCTCGGCAGCGCATTCTCATTTTGGATGGCGCAATGGGCACCATGATCCAGCGCTATGGCTTGACCGAAGCCGATTATCGCGGCACCCGCTTTGCCGATTTTGGCCGCGATTTGCGCGGCAATAACGATCTGCTAGTGCTGACCAAACCGGAAATTATCCACGAGATTCACAGCCAATATCTCGCCGCCGGCGCGGATATTCTGGAAACCTGCACCTTCAATGCCAATAGCATTTCGATGGCCGATTACGGCATGGAATCGCTGGTTTGGGAGATCAATCACGCAGGCGCGCAATTGGCGCGCGCGGCGGCCGATGCTTATTCCACGCCCGAGAAGCCGCGTTTTGTCGCCGGCGTGTTAGGGCCCACCTCGCGCACCGCCACCTTATCGCCCGATGTCAACGACCCGGGATTTCGCAATGTCACATTTGACCAACTGGTGAGCACGTATTACGAAGCCACCGATGCGTTAGTCAAAGGCGGTGCCGATTTACTGCTGATTGAAACCGTGTTCGACACACTCAACGCCAAGGCAGCGGTGTTTGCGGTGAAGAAGTATTTCGATGCAGTCGGCCGCACCTGGCCGATCATGATTTCCGGCACCATCACCGATGCCTCTGGCCGCACCTTATCTGGCCAAACGGTGGAGGCCTTCTGGAATTCGCTGCGTCATGCGGCGTGTTTTTCCTTTGGTTTCAACTGCGCTTTAGGCGCGGCAGAGTTGCGGCAACATATCGACGAATTAGCGCAAAAAGCGGATTGCCTAGTTTCAGCGCATCCTAATGCGGGCTTACCGAACGCCTTTGGCGGCTACGACGAATCGCCCGCACAAATGGCGGCACAAATTGGCGAATGGGCACGCGCTGGCTTGCTCAATATTGTCGGCGGCTGTTGCGGCACCTCACCAGAACATATTAAGGCCATCGCCGACGCTGTGGCGGACTGTGCGCCACGCATCGCGCCGGAGATTGCGCCGGCGTTGCGTCTGTCAGGCCTGGAGCCGTTCAATGTGGGCGCAGACGCCTTGTTTGTGAATGTCGGTGAACGCACCAACGTAACCGGTTCGGCCAAATTCAAACGCTTGGTGATTGACGGAAATTACGACGAAGCCTTAGTAATTGCGCGGCAGCAAGTGGAAGCCGGCGCGCAAATTATCGACATCAATATGGATGAAGGCATGTTAGACGGCGAGGCGGCCATGGTGCGCTTCCTCAATTTAATCGCCAGTGAGCCGGATATTGCGCGCGTGCCGATCATGATCGATTCGTCGAAGTGGGCGATCATCGAAGCCGGCCTTAAATGCGTGCAAGGCAAGGCGGTAATTAATTCCATTTCGATGAAGGAAGGCGAGGCGGAATTTCTGGAGCGCGCCAATTTAGCGCGGCGCTATGGCGCGGCGGTGATTGTGATGGCGTTTGACGAAGCCGGCCAGGCGGACACTTTTGCCCGCAAGACGGAAATTAGCGCACGCGCTTATAAGTTATTGACCGAACAAGTCGGTTTCCCGCCGGAAGACATCATTTTCGACCCGAATATTTTTGCCGTCGCCACCGGTATTGAAGAACATGCCAACTATGCGGTCGATTTCATCGAAGCGACGCGTTGGATTCGCCAGCACTTGCCACATACGCATATTTCTGGCGGCGTTTCCAATGTCTCCTTTTCTTTCCGTGGCAACGAACCAGTACGTGAAGCCATTCACACCGTTTTCCTGTACCACGCGATTCAAGCCGGCATGGATATGGGCATCGTCAACGCCGGACAGCTCGGCGTTTATGATGAAATTCCGGCTGATTTGCGCGCGCTGGTCGAAGACGTGGTGCTGAATCGCCGTGCCGATGCCGCCGATAATTTAGTCACTTTTGCTGAGACAGTGAAAGGCAAGGTGAAAGATGCGGTAGAAGAACAGGCTTGGCGCAGCGAACCGGTGCAAGCCCGCCTAACTCATGCTTTGGTTAAAGGCATTACCACGCATATTGTTGAAGATACCGAAGCCGCGCGCCTATTGTTTGATCATCCGGTAAAAGTGATTGAAGGCCCGTTGATGGAGGGCATGAATGTAGTCGGCGATTTATTTGGTGCCGGCAAAATGTTTTTGCCGCAGGTGGTGAAATCAGCACGCGTGATGAAGCAGGCGGTGGCGTATTTATTGCCGTTCATCGAGGCGACCAAATCGGAAGGTTCGCGCGCCAAGGGCAAAATTCTGATGGCGACGGTAAAAGGCGATGTGCATGACATTGGCAAAAACATCGTCGGCGTTGTCTTAGGTTGCAATAACTATGAGGTAATTGATCTTGGCGTAATGTGTCCAGCCGATAAGATTTTGACCACCGCCCGCGAACAGAACGTGGACATCATCGGCTTATCGGGTTTGATCACGCCGTCGCTGGAAGAAATGAGTCATCTGGCGAAGGAAATGCAGCGTCTGGGTATGAAGCAGCCGTTGCTGATTGGCGGTGCCACCACCTCGCTTGCGCATACGGCAGTAAAAATTGCGCCGCATTACGACGGCACAACGGTGTACGTTAAAGACGCGTCGCGGGCGGTGGGCGTCTGCTCGAATTTATTGTCCAATGACCTCGCCAGCGACTACATTGCCAAGTTGAAGACGGATTACGCCGAGGTGCGTCAACGCCATCTAGCGCAGCGCAGCGATAGTCAGCGGGTGACCCTGGCGGTCGCGCGCGCCAACAAATTCAAAACCGATTGGGCGACCTATCAGCCACCGCTGCCGCAGCAACTCGGCCAGCAAACGTTTGTGGCCTACGATTTAGCCGCCATCGCCGCACTCATCGACTGGACACCGTTCTTTCAATCGTGGGAATTGCATGGTCGTTACCCGAAGATTCTGCAGGATGCGGTAGTCGGTGAAGAGGCGCGCAAATTGTTCGCCGACGCCCAAGCCATGCTGCAGCGCATGATTGATGAAAACTGGATTGAGGCGCGTGCGGTTATCGGGTTATTCCCGGCCAACACGGTGGACGATGACGACATCGAAATCTATGCCGATGAAACACGTAAAACCGTGTTGATGACCGCACACTCACTGCGCCAGCAAATGGCCAAGCCGGCCGGCCAACCGAATTGGTGTCTGGCCGACTTCATCGCACCGGCCGAAAGCGGCGTGCCGGACTATATCGGCGGCTTCGTCGTCACCACCGGCATCCATGAAGAAGCCCGCTCGAAAGCGTTTGAAGCGGCGCACGATGATTACAGCGCCATTCTGTTTAAATCATTGTGCGACCGTCTGGCCGAAGCGTTCGCCGAACACATGCATTTACGCGTGCGGCAAGAGTTTTGGGCCTATGAAGTTGCGGGTGAAGGGGGGGCTGAGGTTTCTGTCGCCGATTTAGTGGAGGAAAAGTACCGCGGCATACGTCCGGCACCCGGCTATCCGGCATGCCCAGAACACAGTGAAAAGGGCGCACTATTTACCCTGCTTGATGCAACAGCCGCGACAGGTGTTAGCCTAACGGAAAGTTACGCCATGTGGCCAGCCGCCTCCGTCTCGGGCTATTACTTCAGTCACCCGAATGCGCGTTATTTTGCCGTTGCAAAAATCGAGCGCGATCAAGTCGCCGATTACGCCCGTCGCAAAGGCTGGGGCTCAGACGCCGCCGCCGTGGCCATCGCCGAGAAATGGTTAGCACCAAACTTGGCGTACGCAACATGACAACTGCCCTTTCTCCCTTCTCCAGCCTAGCGCATTTACGGCAACGCTTTGTTGATGGCCTAGAGACTATGCTGGCCCAGTATGAGGAAGAACTCGGGGTCACTATTCTGGTGCTGGCCAATGCAGCACAAGACCCCACTTTATGGCCGCCGCTGCGCAACAAGCTGCTGGCGCGCTATCAACAGCACGCCAAACAGATCAAAACGGCATTACGCTCGGGCAGCACACTGAAAGCGCCGGAGGATGATCTGATGGTGCTGCTTAAGCTAATGGCGATGGAGCTGGGGCAAGACACGTTCGACCTTGTGCAAGTCCGCCCCTGCCGCTTACGCGGTCCGTGGGAAGTGCAACTCAACCCGCTACGCGCCTTGCGGCCTGCGCGTATGAGCCAGGCACGCGCCGAAGGCAACATGCGCCCGTTCGACCCGAATGGCTTCCACTTCAACAAACCGTTTCTGGCGAAGGAAATACTCTGGCAAGGCGAGCTCAACGGCAAGAACAGCCGTTTGCTATACAACAAATTTCCCTTCGCGCCCTTGCATGGTTTACTGGTGCCAGAACCCGAATTGGCGCAAGCGCAATTTTTAAGTGCAGAAACCCACGCTTGGGCTTGGCAAGTGGCACGCGAAGCTGGCACCACCCTCCCCGGCTTTGGCCTGGCATATAACAGCTACGGCGCTTACGCCTCAGTCAATCACCTGCACTTTCAAACCTTCGTCCGCACGCAGCCGTTACCGTTGCAAAAATTAGAGGCCGCACGCTATCCGCTACCCGTGCAGCATTTTGCGCAAGTTGAATCCGCTTGGACTCGAATAGATCAATTACATCAGCTAGGCAAACCCTACAACCTGATCTACAACGCGCACGGCGTCCATGTGATTGCCCGCGCCCGTCAAGGCGAAGTCGCCCTGCAAGACTGGAGCCCCGGCTTCGCCTGGAGCGAAATGGCCGGCG
>CAYWXO010000063.1:0-15103 GCA_964462255.1 uncultured Thiobacillus sp.
CTGGATGAAACAAAAACAGCACAACGGCCACCCGATAACGGTATGGGGTGCCTAGCCCAGCCTTGAAGCGGCCGAAGTGGACGAAGTGGCCGGGATTATTCGGATTAACGGCAGCACAGCCGATGCAGTCTTCTACTAAATTTACCCAAACGGCATTGTCAGATCATTTGGAGTACTCCTTGAAACCTGATCAACCTAGCTTAAGCTGATAATTATCAAGGCGGCCGATCTGCTAAGCAGGTGATATTGCCATGTCTTTTGTTCCTCTTCTTTTGTTACTCTCTTCTCCCTCTCGCAACCCAATCGCATTGATTCACTATGATCCACCCACCCCTGCTTGATCTGATTTGCCCGGCGGGCAGCCTGCCCGCGTTGAAGGCCGCAGTTGATAACGGCGCTGATAGCGTTTATCTGGGACTCAAAGACAACACCAACGCGCGCAATTTTTCTGGTCTGAATTTCGACGAAAAATCGCTGACGGAAGGGGTTCGCTACGCCCATTCGAAACAGCGTAAAGTGCTCATGGCGCTAAATACTTACCCGCAGCCGGCCACCTTATCGCGCTGGCACAAGGCGGTTGATACCGCGGCGAATCTGGGCGTCGATGCGATCATCCTGGCTGACCCTGGCTTAATGGCTTACGCGCAAAAATCGCATCCCCAATTACGCTTGCACCTCTCGGTACAAGGCTCCGCCACCAGTTATGAAGCAGTCAATTTCTACCGGGAACGCTTTGGCATTCAACGTGCAGTATTGCCGCGCGTGCTATCACTGGCGCAGGTTGAAAACGTCATCAACAACACGGACGTGGAAATTGAATTATTTGGTTTTGGTGGACTGTGCGTCATGGTGGAAGGCCGCTGCTTGCTCTCGTCTTACGCCTGCGGTGATTCGCCCAATACTTTTGGCGCGTGCTCACCCGGCCACGCAGTGCGCTGGGAACAAACGCCGAAGGGCATGGAAACCCGCCTTAATGGCGTCTTGATTGACCGTTACGCCGATAACGAAAAAGCCGGCTACCCCACGCTCTGCAAAGGGCGCTTCGAAGTGCAAGGCGAAACCTATTATGCGTTGGAAGAACCCACCAGCTTAAACAGCATGGAAATGCTGCCGGAAATGGCCCGAATCGGCATTGCCGCCATCAAGATTGAAGGTCGTCAACGCAGTCCCGCCTACGTCGCCCAAGTCACCCAAGTCTGGCGCGCCGCCATTGATGCGGTTAAGAAAGATCAAGCCGCCTTCAAAACACAACCCGCCTGGCAAGCTGCCTTAGCCAAAGTTTCGGAAGGCAACATGAATACACTGGGTGCTTATTACCGGCCTTGGAAGTAAAAAAGCAAAAAGAAGCGAAACCATGAAATTATCCTTAGGCCCCCTTCTGTACTACTGGTCACTTGATGACACGTTGGCATTCTATGAACAAGCCGCCACTTGGCCGGTGGACATCATCTATCTGGGTGAAACTGTCTGCTCACGGCGGCATTTGCTGCGTCTGGCGGATTGGCTGGAATTAGCCGAAAAACTCAGTGCTGCCGGCAAGGAAGTGGTTCTTTCCAGCCAGACACTGATCGAATCCGAATCTGATCTGAAAGCCTTGCGTAAATTAATTGCTTTTACTCAACAAAAAACCCATGCCATCAAAATAGAAGCTAACGAATGGGGCGCTGTTCGCATGTTGGCCGAAGCGGGGCAAGCGTTTATTGCCGGTTCCACCCTGAATGCCTACAACCCCGATACGCTGGCCATGCTGGCGGAGATGGGGGCCACGCGCTGGGTGCCGCCGGTGGAAATGCCGCGCACGATGATTCAAGAGATGCTCGCCGCTTTGCCCAGCACGCTTAATCTGGCAACGGAGCTGTTTGGCTACGGCCGATTACCGCTGGCTTTTTCAGCACGCTGCTTTACTGCCCGCCACTACAACTTGCAAAAAGATGACTGCCAATTCCGCTGCATCGATCACCCGGATGGATTAATACTTACCTCACGCGAAGGCGAAGACTTTCTCGCCATCAACGGCATCCAAACGCAATCGTCCAAAGTCATGAGCTTGGCGCACCATTTTGCTGACTTGGCACCGGCCGGCATTGACGTGCTGCGCTTATCGCCACAATCAAAAAATATGGCAAAAATTGTCAACATTTTTCGTGCTTTGGCCGACGGAAACATCACGCCGGAAATAGCACCAACGCAACTTGACCGACTCATGCCTGCAGCGCCGTGTGATGGCTACTGGCTAGGCAAAGCCGGCATGGCCTATCATCCAGCCTAACCCAGGAGCCCTTCATGAAATACCCTTTGCTCTCATTACCGTCCTTTTCATTACCGTCCTTTTCATTACCGTCCTTTTCATTACCGTCCTTTTCATTAGCGTCCTTTTCACTCCCGTCATTTTTACCGCCACCGCCGTTTAGCTTTCCAACCGCACTGCCGAAACCGCTGGCACGCTTTATCAGCGTATTGCCAGCTTGGCCCGCATCGCGCAGTTTTGCCATGGCCGCCAATCTGGCCGCTTGGCCCTCGTTGCGGGAAATGGATTGGTCTTCCCTCTATGGCCGTCATTTTTGTGTGCATGTCCGCGATGCCGGCTTGAAGCTGTACTTTTCGCTGCAAGCGGACGGCTTTCATGCTGACACTGATCACACACACCACACACGCCACACCTCCCAAACGGCTGAGGTCACCTTCACCGCCAGCAGCAGCGACTTCGCTCGCTTAGCCCTGCGTTTGGAAGACCCCGATACGCTATTTTTCAACCGCCGCTTACTGATCGAAGGCGATACCGATCTCGGCCTCACCGTGAAAAATATGCTCGACGCGGTAGAACTAGAAACCGCAACCGCCCATATGCCTGCCGGCTTGGGGGCTTTGGTGTTGAAACTGCGCCAATGGGCGCTGAACAACCCAAATTAATCTATAACCTTATACCTAACTAATTACCAAACCCCGGAAATCATCACCATGCACGAGATTAGCCAATACCTTACCGCCGACCACCAACATTGCGACGACCTGTTTGCCGACGCTGAAAATGCCGTGCTGAAAGCCGACTGGCGTAATGCGCAAGCCCACTTTCAAGCCTTTGCCGCCGCGACACAACATCACTTTGCACGCGAAGAATCGATCCTGTTCCCCACCTTTGAAGCACACACCGGCATGAGCAACGGCCCGACCCAGGTCATGCGTAACGAGCACCAGGAAATCAACGAAATCTTGCAGGATATGGCGCAAACCATTACGGAAAATGATGCCAACACCTATTTAGGCCTCGCGGAAACCCTTCTCATGCTGATGCGCCAGCACAATATGAAAGAGGAACAAATTCTTTACCCGATGGCCGATCAAGCGCTGAGCGATGCCGCCACCGACATGATTAGCCAAATGGAGCAACTGGCGCCTTGACCGAGCCCCTATTGATCGACGCGCGTTGGCTGGAACCGCCCGAGCCGATGGAGCGCGTCCTTAATGCACTTAACCAATTACAGCCCAAACAAAGCATCCGTTTCCTGATCCATCGCGAACCGGTGCCGCTGTATGAAATCCTGCACATGCGTGGTTTTCGCTATGAAATTTCTGCCTTGGCAGAGGGATGCTACGCATTGAACATTATGCGCAACGGTGATTAATCATGGCGCGAAGTGGTCTGTCGTATGACCAAGGGCCGCCATTTGCGGCACCGCTCAATTTTTTCCTGAGCGCGCCTTTTTTCCTGTTATTGGCGGCCGGCTTAGGCATTGCCCACCCTGATTGGCTCAGCAGCCGCTGGTCGCCGATCAATCTAGCGTTAACGCATTTGCTCACGTTAGGTTTTCTTGCCGCCGTCATGGTCGGGGCGTTACTGCAAATGCTGCCGGTTGTGCTGGGCAGCCCGGTTCGTTCCGTGCAGCGCGTCGCCCAGATTGCCCTCGTGGGCCTCAGCAGCGGCACCGCCTGTTTAACGCTAGGGTTTCTCATTAACGAACCGCTCTGGCTCTACGCTGCCATGCTCTGTCTCAGCATCGGCCTGATTCCTTTCTTGCTCGCCGTGGCGCACAGCCTCATCCGCACCACCGCCATGCCGCATGTTGCCTGGCCCATCCGCCTGGCCGGCATTGCCCTGCTTATCGTTTTATCACTCGGCATCCTGTTGGCTGGCGGCTATAGCGGCTTATGGTCAATCAACGCCGTGCTTGAGCTCACCGCACTGCACGCCGCTTGGGGGCTGATCGGCTGGATATTAATACTGGTCATTGGTTTGGCCTATCAAGTCGTGCCCATGCTGCAACTCACCCCAACATACCCCACGCTAATCACCCGATGGCTAACATGGATCATGCTGGCTGGATTACTGCTTTTTTCAGTCATAACCTTATTCGGCATAGCGCACAATGAATACCTTGATGGACTCATCCTCGCTTTAAGCAGCATTATTTTCGCTGTAGCCACTCTCTGGATTCAATACAAACGCCGCCGCCAAATACCGGATGTTACGCTCGATTTCTGGCGTCTAGGCATGGCTAACCTGATTGCCGCCGCGCTGCTGTATTCCCTTTTACCGGCCTTGCCCAGCCCGATGCAACCCGCCGCTGAGTTGAGTGTAGGCATCCTCTTTTTGCTTGGCTTTGCCACTTCTGTCGTCAATGGCATGCTGTACAAAATTGTGCCGTTTTTAGCTTGGTTTCACCTTAAAACACAGACTCAAGCAAAAATCGGCAGCATACCCAACATGAAAGAAATGCTGCCGGAGCACCTGGCGCGGCAGCACTTATACCTGCAGCGCGCGTTTTTGATACTCCTCATACCCGCGCCTTTTTTCGCTACACCGCTCAATCAAGCAGTCGCCAGCGTGGGACTTTTGCTGCTTGCCGCCAGTGCCATTCGGCTCTGGCTAACGCTGGCGTCGGTCAAGCGCACCTTTCGCAAGCATGGTGGGCGGCTGAATTAACAACGCCTTTGCATTACTTGAATAACCCTTGCAACGCGCTGCCGGCTTTGTTCAACACATCTCCAGCCGACTTTTTCAGTTGATCAAAGCTGGCCGCCGCGCGCAATTCAGCCTGCAACGCCTGCGCCACCGCCTGACCAAACTCACCCGGCGTGATGCCGCCTTGCGCCTTACCCAAATCTTTCAGGGTAATGGTCGGCAATGGCACACTTAGGGTCTTGCCGTTCATAAAGGGCGCACTAACCTGGGCCGTTGCATTGGAGATAGTCAGCGTTTCGATAATAAGTTTTACACCGCCTTGAGCCTTACCGTTTTGTTCTGTTCCGCCCTGCTCACCCGCCGCCCCATTTGCACCATCACGCGCCAAATTTTTCATAATCGCTTCAATATTGGTCATGCCCGCGCCCTGCTCATAAATAATGTCCGGCGCATCAAGGACAATGCGGTGAATCAACACGGTATCGCGGGTGACGGAAGCAAGATCAAGCGCAATCTCAATCTGCCCTATCGAAATCAGATGCGGGCTGGCAAAGCCGGCCGGATTAGCGACCACCAGATTTTTAACGATGCCGCTACCGCTCGCCGCAGCAATCTCAACCGCCGCCACACTAACCTTCGTCTGCGTCATCGCGCTGCCGTGTTTAACGATGGCATCACGCACCAGACCATCGACATTGCCGGAAAACCACACCACCACAGCGGCAATAATGACCGCCAAAACAACCAGAACCACAAGACCTTTTTTCATCTACGACTCCTTAGGGTTTAATAATCTAATCAATTTCAACTGTTGCAATAACGTGTCCCGCAACGCATAAAGTTCCACCAATTGCTGCGCGGCGTGTGCAGATTGACCTTGCGCTTTTAGCGCCAACACCGCCTGGGCGCAAACATGCACTTTTCCGTGCAACGTTTCGATGTCCGCGAAGGCCGCCCGCCGGCCGTAACGCAAGCGACCTTCCCCATGCAACCACTCACCAAAGCGGCAGTCATGCGCAATCGCCACCTGCGATTTATCCTCATTTTTGACAAAATTACTGATGGTATTAATCCAGGACCGATGCTCAACAGCCGCAAATAATAAGGGCAAATCATCCCGGCTGGCGGGCGGGCGATTTAGCCAGGTCGGCCCCGGCTGCCAAGCGGCAAGCCACGCGGGAATATCCTCCGCCGGCATGGGCCGGGCAATGCCATAGCCTTGCGCCAATTCACAGCCCAGGTCGAGCAGCATTTCGCCATGCTCAATCGTTTCTACCCCTTCCGCAATGGCGCGGCAGCGGAACGCCGTCGCCAGGCCAAGCACCCCCTCCAAAATCGCCAAATCTTCTGGATCATCCTGCATGTTGTGAACAAAACTCTGATCAATTTTCAAGTTCTGCGCCGGCAAGCGTTTGAGATAAGTCAGCGACGAATAGCCGGTGCCAAAATCATCCAGCGCAAAATCAATGCCCAGCTTGGCACACGCCATAATCACCGCCGAAACATGGGCAATATCTTCCAGTGCGCTCGTCTCCAACACCTCCAACTCAAGCGCATCCGGCCGCACAGCGGGATGCCGCGCCAGCAATGCATGCAAGCGTTCAACAAAGCCGGCTTGCTGCAAGTGATTGCCGGCAATATTGACACTAATCGACACAGCAAACCCCTCGTCTTGCCAGTGTTCAATCTGGGTCAGAGCCCTATCGATCACCCATTCGCCCAACGTGATGCCCACTGCATGATTTTCAATTTCCGGCAGGAAAAGCCCCGGTGACAGTAAACCCCGCTCCGGATGCTGCCAGCGAATCAACGCCTCAACCCCGATCAAAGCGCCCGTTCGCATGTTCACCTTGGGCTGATAATGCAAGACAAACTCCTGCTGCGCCAAGGCCAATTGTATGCGGGCAATATTTTCATGATGACCACGCACTGCACGATCCTGATCAGCATCAAACACGTGATAGCGATTCTTGCCGGCCTGCTTGGCCTGGTACATGGCCTGATCGGCTTCCCTAAGCAAAATATCCGCATCGGCGTCGTCATCTGGCGCATAAAAGGCTATGCCAATACTGGACGAAACCTGCAATAACACAGACTTGTAGGTCACCGGCTGCGACGAAGCCAGCAGGAGCCGCTGCACAAAGGGTTCACTGGTCTTGATGTCGGCCAAATTCAGCAACACAACGACAAACTCATCGCCGCCCAGGCGCGCAATCGTATCGCTCTCACGCAAACACTGCCGCATTCGTTCAGCAAGCACAGTTAGGAGATAATCGCCCGCATTATGACCGTGTTTATCGTTGATCGCCTTAAAGCCATCCAGGTCAAGATAGGCCACCGCCAACGGCTGTCGGTGCCGCTTGCATTGAACCATCGCTTGCCGCAACCGGTCGGCCAGCAGCAAACGGTTCGGCAAGCCAGTCAACGCATCATAATTGGCGATATGTTCCAGCTGGCGCTGATGTTCTTTCTGCGCGGTAATATCCGCAAACAAAGCAACATAATGACGTGTTTTCCCGGCGGCATCTCGCACCGCACTGATGGTCAACAACTCGGCAAACACCTCACCATTCTTGCGCCGGTTCCATATCTCGCCAGACCAATATCCTTGCTTAAGCAACTTATGCCACATTGCGACATACAACGCCTTGTCATTTCGCTCCGATTTTAGCAACCGCGAATTCTGGCCAATGGCCTCTGCACGGCTATAACCGGTGATCCGGCAAAAGGCCTCGTTGACATCAACAATATTACCCTTTGGATCAGTAATAACTATTCCCTCACGCGTATGGGTAAAGACGGTCGCCAATTGCTCAAGCTCAGCATTGACCTTGGCCAACGCCACGGTCCGGTCAGCCAGTGCGATTTCGTTATTCTTACGATCGTTGATATCCCAGTGCGTGCCGGCCATCCATTTGGGTTGCCCCTCCGGGCTGCGACTGACGATCTTGCCGCGATCAACCACCCAGAGCCAATGGCCTGCCCGGTGACGAATACGCACTTCACATTCATAGTAATCACTCTCGCCGGCGAAATATCGCCTCAGCGCTTCCCCCGAACGCAGAAGATCATCCGGATGCGAAAATTGCTTCCATGTCTCAATACTGATGGGAGCAAGCTCCTCCAACCGATACCCCACCATTTCGGCCCAGCGTTCATTGAAGTGTGTCTCACCGGTCTGCACATTCCACTCCCAGGTACCAACCCGGGTGCCTTCAATAATGTTTTGCAGCCGCATACGCTGTTGCTGAATTTCTACCGCTTGACGCTTACTTTCTGAAATGTCAGTAATCGTGCCCACCCAGCCATTAATCGCCCCTGCAGCGCCCATTATGGCCGTGGCATTGTTGAGCACCCACACCACGCTGCCATCCGGATGCTGAAAACGAAACTCCGCTTGATACGTCGCAGCGCCACTAAGAGCACAGTCATGCCACGCCAGTAAAACACGTTGCCGATCCTCCGGGTGAAGGGCCTGCGCCCAACCTTGCCCCGCCGCCCGCTCGGCAGACACCCCCGCGAGGCGACTCCATTGATGACTAACATAAGTAATCAAGCCATCAGCGCTGGCTTCCCAAATGCCGGAAGGCGAGGCTTCCGCCAATTGCTCAAATCGATCGCGGCTAACGGCCAGTTCGCCGGTGATTTGTTGCAAGCGGCTCTTCTCAACCAGCAGCGCTTCTTTATCGTCTTGCAGCATTTGTCGCGACTGTTTGATCACCGCAAGCATGGTGTTCATGGTGTGGGTTAATCGCACTATTTCGACGTAGGGCAAATCAGGAATCGGCGCAGTGGGGATACCATCGGCATCGACCTCGCCAATCACACTGGCAATATCGGCTAACGGCCGCACCAACACCTGCCGCACCGCAAAGATCAGTAGCGCAATCAACGCCACCACAATAATTACCGTATTGAGCAGGTTTTGCACCAAGATGTGGTTAAGGTTATCCCGCATCTGTGCATCGCTCACATAAATATCGATTTGACCCAGAGGCGCGCCGGATGCGGCCGTGATGGGTGTGCTTACCGAGAAGAAACAGTTGTCAAGCTGCTGACGATGATGCGCATCTTCCGCGTCATACTCAATGATTTCTCCTGCGGCATTGCGCAGCTTGCCGCTAATAAGTGCCTCTTTAGCCAGTATTTTGCCCATGTTGTAATCACGCACAATGATGGCGAAATGATGCCGGTATTCAATCTCAGTGTTGATTAGATTGCTGTACTCGTTAACGGCATACGCTTCAATCAGCGTGGAGATGTTTTTCTGCAGCGTCACCATGCTCGCGGCCGCATTCTTCTGCATCGTTTCAACCTGCTGATGGCGCTGCGACCAATAGCTATAAGCCGCGTGCGAGCCCAGCACAATGACCACAACGACAACAATAATGCCGGCCAACAGTGTGTAAAGCGACCTTTGCGGCAAACCGTTATTGCGCAACATCAATCCTCATTTAACCTTCATGCCCAATACATTGCGTTGGATTTCAGGCAGCATTTTCGCGATATTCTGCGTCGAGACCGGCAAAATGGGCAACAAAATCTGCTTGCTAACGGGCCGGCCCATCAGATGCGCGTGCAGGGTTTCGACGGCCTTTTCCCCCATCAGGAAAGGTTGCTGCATGGCCGCCCCCACCAACGTGCCGCGCGGGATCAACTGCAAAAATTCCGGTTCTGCGTCAAAACTAACGAGGTGAATTTGTCCCTTCTTGCCGGCATCGGCGATGGCCGCAAGCGCAGCCGGGTAGCGATCGGAACCTTGCAACCAAAGCGCGCCAAGATCGGCATTCGCTGCTATCAACTCTCGGGCAAAATCGTAAGTCTCTTGATAGGAAAAGCTGACCTGCTGACGAATACCTGCCCCCTTGATGCCGGCTTCATCCATCGCCTTCATGAAACCAGCGGTGCGCGCACGGCCATTGGTGCGCTTTTGTGGAATGGCAATAATTCCGACGCTACCTACTCTGCCGACGCTGCCTACTCTACCGACGCTGCCGGCCTTGCCCCCTTCGCCTGCCTGCATTGCCCTAGCTAAAACCTTACCAATCTGATAGGAGCCCTCGTGATTATCCGAGGCGATATAGCTGACATAATCGCCCCCATCACTGCCGATGTCGGCAATTACCACCGGAATCGCCGCTGACTTGGCCAATTTAAGGAGGGTGACGGCGGCCGATGAATTAGTCGGCGAAAGGACAATGCCATCCACCTTGGCCTTGATTGCCTGCGCCGTCAGCTCCATTTCGCGCTTGTCATTATTTTCAGCGCTGTAAACCGTCACTTTGTAGCCCAAAGCGTTTGCGCGTGACTCCACCCCCCGTTTCAGGATATCCCAAAAGGGAATGCGCGCATCCGATACCAAATAAACAATCTGCTTCTCGCCAGCCTGCGCGGCCGGCAGCAGCCACCCCGTGATGGCCAGCGCAAGCAACGGCAGCAGGCCCATCCGGCACAATGATTTGAATCTTTGCATCTAATAATTCCTTATTAATTACACCACCACCCACACCACTACCATCCCTGCGCCCAATAGCCAACAAGCCCAAAAAGGCGTGCAAGCATACCAACACGTCTTTCTATTCCCCTTTCTTTTTTGGGGTTTATCGAATTGACACGCGTCAAGACGATTCAAGACGATATCAGATGATTCGCATATACTTATTGCAATATATTTTTTAACCCACCTCTGAAAGGTACTGATATGAAGACACTTTCCGCTCTTACACTCACTGCAGCCATGCTGATTATGAACCCCGCTTTCGCCAGCGAAGATATGGCCAAGAAGAATGGCTGTGCGGTTTGCCATGACGCCAAAGCCAAAAAAATGGGCCCGACTTGGCCAACCATCGCCGCCAAAAATAAAGGCGTCGCGGATGCCGAGGCCATTGTGACCGCCGCCATCACCAAAGGCACCAAGAACAAATACGGCAAGATTCCGATGCCGCCACAACCCAAAGCCGCTGCTGATGCTCCGGCTCTGGCCAAGTGGATCCTGGCGCAATAATTCTGCTTCAGTTTATATTTAGTCAACAACGGCAAGTCGATTCGGCTTGCCGTTTTCTTTTTAGCTTCCCGTTTGCGCTCGCTCACGGCCCCCCTTGCGCGCGTTATGGTTGTTTTATGCACGGCTTTAGGCTAGTTTCCTGCCCACGTTAGGGGTGCTTTTCAATTTATTGAACGGCTGAGATCACACCCTGAGAACCTGATCCGGGTAATTCCGGCGTAGGAAAGCGTCAAGTATTTTGCTTGCGCTGCCTGCGTTTTATTGTCGATGGAGTCGCACCATGAACGCTGTACCGCCCAAGTCCGCTTTAGCTACACCTGCAACCTTCCTTGCCGCCGATGCGCAAGTTGATCAAGCGGCGATTCAACCGCTGCCCAATTCCCGCAAAATTTATGTGCAAGGCTCACGGCCCGATATTCAAGTGCCCATGCGCGAAATCACGCAAGCCGATACCCCAACCGCTATGGGCGGCGAAAAAAACCCGCCGATTTATGTTTATGATTGTTCCGGCCCTTACAGCGATCCGGCGGCAAAAATTGACATCCGGCAGGGCTTGCCCGCACTGCGCCAACAATGGATCGAACAACGCGCCGACAGCGAGGTTTTATCGGGCTTGACTTCAGAATATGGCCGCCAGCGCGCCGATATGGCTAGCCTAACCAGCTTGCGTTTTCCCGGTTTACATCGTCAGCCGCGCCGCGCCAAAGCGGGCATGAATGTTTCGCAAATGCATTACGCACGCCAAGGCATCATTACCCCAGAGATGGAATACATTGCCATCCGTGAAAACATGCAGCGTCAGCACTATTTGGCCAATTTACGCAGTGCCGGCCCACAAGGTGAAAAACTGGCCAATTTGATGGGGCGGCAACATCGCGGCCAGAACTTTGGCGCTTCTATTCCGGATGAAATTACCGCCGAATTTGTGCGTGCCGAAATCGCCCGCGGCCGTGCCATTATTCCCGCCAACATCAATCACCCGGAAACGGAACCAATGATTATTGGCCGTAATTTCCTAGTTAAAATTAATGCCAATATTGGCAATTCCGCGCTAGGTTCCTCCATCAATGAAGAAGTGGACAAGATGACCTGGTCCACCCGCTGGGGCGGCGACACGGTGATGGATCTGTCCACCGGCAAAAATATTCACGAAACGCGCGAGTGGATCATTCGCAACTCGCCGGTGCCGATTGGCACCGTGCCGATTTACCAGGCGCTGGAAAAAGTCGATGGTCGCGCCGAAGAACTCACCTGGGAAATGTTCCGTGACACCCTGATTGAGCAAGCCGAACAAGGCGTCGATTACTTCACCATTCATGCCGGCGTTTTATTGCGCTACGTGCCGATGACCGCCAACCGCCTGACCGGCATTGTCAGCCGCGGCGGTTCCATCATGGCGAAATGGTGCCTGGCGCATCACAAGGAATCCTTCCTTTACACCCGCTTCGAAGAAATCTGCGAAATCATGAAAGCCTATGACGTCGCGTTTTCACTCGGCGATGGCTTACGTCCCGGCTCCATTTACGATGCCAACGACGAAGCCCAACTCGGCGAATTAAAAACCCTAGGCGAACTAACCCAAGTGGCATGGCGGCACGACGTGCAAGTCATGATCGAAGGCCCCGGCCATGTCCCCATGCACATGATCAAAGAAAACATGGACTTGCAACTGGACTGGTGTGACGAAGCCCCGTTCTACACACTAGGCCCGCTAACCACCGACATCGCGCCCGGTTATGACCACATCACCAGCGGCATCGGTGCAGCCATGATCGGTTGGTACGGCACCGCCATGCTCTGCTACGTGACGCCGAAAGAACATCTCGGCTTGCCAAACAAGGACGATGTGAAAGAAGGCATCATCACTTACAAACTGGCAGCACATGCAGCGGATCTTGCCAAGGGCCACCCCGGTGCGCAGATTCGCGACAACGCCTTATCGAAAGCGCGCTTCGAATTCCGCTGGGATGACCAATTCAATCTAGGACTGGATCCGGATAAGGCGAAATCTTTCCATGACGAAACCTTGCCGAAAGAATCCGCCAAAGTCGCCCATTTCTGTTCTATGTGCGGGCCGCATTTCTGCTCCATGAAAATCACGCAAGATGTACGTGATTTCGCCGCCAAACAGGGCTTGAATGAGGAAGAAGCACTTAAAAAAGGCATGGAAATCAAATCAGTTGAATTCATCAAACAGGGCGCTGAGGTCTACCACAAGGTATAAATCAAGATGTAAATCCAGTCTGCAGGGCAAATTTGTTCTTACTTGTACTTATGCCAACCCATTGAACTATCGTGCGTGTCGGTCCAGAAGCGTCGGGTTACGCGAAAAAGCCGCTAACCCGATAGGGCCGCTAACCCGACGCGGCTGGATTGACACCGCCCAAAGCAAAGTAATCCCCCAAGGGATGCGTGGCCATCGACAGCTCGCGACTGTCGTAGCGCAGGTTTTCGTCAAATTGTGCGGTCATACAGCTACCGCTACCGGGGTATCTGAGCGCAGCCTCAAATATCGTCACCGATAGACTCCATCGGCAGGAATGAAACCAAGTCTTCCGCCTGTAGCTCATTGGAGCTGCCGGGATTAAGTTTTGCGCGAAAGCGTAGGCGTTCGACATCCCAATGCCCGGGCACCGCACCCAGCCACGGCGCGCCGCTGTCTTTGTAAGTTGCAAAAGGCATAAAGCTCATGCGCCATCCGCCTCCAGCAGCTTTTTAACATGCCGGTCAAAGTCGGATTCAAACAACCGGTCTTGCTGCACACGGTATTTTTCAAACTCGCTTTCGGCAAATGCTTTCGCCACCGCCTGGCTGACCTTGCCGGGGTTATCCAAAATGTCGCGCTCATTGAACTGCAAAAAGGCGTTGAGTTTGACGGCCCAGTCTTGCATGGTCATGGGAATGCCGCGCTCGGCCTGCGTCTCGGCGTAGTCCAGGTACATGGTGACAAAACGGTCAAGGGACTTGAGTTCTTTCTCGGACAGGTAATTTTTGGCCACCACCACGTCGGGTTTGAGGATTTTGCCGCTGGGTGCGTTTTTCCAGGTGGTCAAGCCCATATGCTGCTTGGCGCTATCGGCGCGGGCCATGATCAGCTCGGCGGCGGTTTGGCCGTGAATGGCGAAGTGCAGGCTGTTTTGCACTGCGGCAAAAAAGGTCTGGGTGGTGGGTGCAGCCGCGTTGTAGTCCATGGCGGTGGCATAGATGTCGGTGATCTTTTGGTAAAACTTGCGCTCGCTGGCGCGAATTTCCCGAATCTCGGACAGCAGGTCTTCAAAATACGCCTTGTTGAACAAGGCACCGTTTTTCAACCGCTCCTTGTCCAGCACATAGCCGCGAATAGCAAAGTCGCGCAGGATGCCGGTGGCCCATTGGCGAAACTGGGTGGCGCGGGCAGAATTGACCCGAAAACCCACGGCAATGATGGCATCAAGGTTGTAGAAACGGGTGTTGTAGTCTTTGCCGTCTTCGGCAGTCTGTCGGAAATCCCGACACACTGCCTGTTCTAGCAGTTCGCCGGTGGCAAAGATGTTTTTCAGATGCTCGGTGATGGTGCTGCGCCCTTTGTCGAACAGTTCGGCCAGCAGCTTTTGCGTCAGCCAGA
The DNA here is from genome assembly GCA_964462255.1 of uncultured Thiobacillus sp. Classification (GTDB taxonomy): domain Bacteria; phylum Pseudomonadota; class Gammaproteobacteria; order Burkholderiales; family Thiobacillaceae; genus PFJX01. Next base: position 14,509 of record CAYWXO010000063.1, read on the forward strand.
CGGTATCGTCAGCCACACGGACTTCAATGCCGCCCACGCCCGCCTGGCCGGTAAAGATCAGAAACTCGGCTGTGCTGTTGCGGATTTGGATTTTTTTGCCGGTGCTCATGGCCTTATCCCTTCACGCCGTGCAGCATGTCCATAAAGCGCTTTTCCATGGCTTCAATCTCGCCCAGAATTTCGGAGCGGCTGCGCGGTGGCTTGTAAACGTAGAACTCGCGGTTGAAGTTGATCTCAGTGCCGACCACGCCCGTCAATCCATCGCGCTCGTCGGTGACTTCGGTGTTGCCCCAGGCATCAGGCCAGTGCGGCAAAACCTCGCGGGCGAAGTAGCGGTCAATGTCTTCATGCAGGGGCACGTATTCGGCATCGCGCAGGTCTGAATCTGACAGCACATCGCCTTTCTCATTGCTCACAGAGAGGGCTTCTTCATCCCCGCCAAACAAGATAGTCACCATCAGCTCGATCACGTCGCGCGGGGTGTACTGCTCACCCGCTGGCGACACGTCATTGAACTTGCGCAGCAGTTCTTCAAAGGCCTGGCCCATGTCGTGGTTAGTCACCACGGGCTGGCCGTTTTCGTTTTTGTCTCGCA